>JAVJTD010000509.1:0-26074 GCA_040219065.1 Planctomycetota bacterium | reverse complement strand
GGTGCTTGGGTGACTGGGTGACTGGGTGACTGGGTGACTGGGTGACTGGGTGACTGGGTGCTTGGGTGACTGGGTGCTTGGGTGACTGGGTGCTTGGGTGACTGGGTGCTTGGGTGACTGGGTGCTTGGGTGGCTGGGTGCTTGGGTGGCTGGGTGCTGGGGTGCTGGGGTGGCTGGGTGCTTGGGTGCTTGGTCACACGATCACCATGCCGCTGTACGGCCCCGAGCACATTCTCTCAACCTACCAAGTCACCAAAGCACCCAGGAACCAGAGCACCTCTTCCCCGGTGCCTGGCTGAAGGCGAGGCTTGGTCACACGATCACAAGGTCACACCGTCACCGCAGCGCGAACCGATAGAGCGCGGCGAGGACGAGGGAGTGGGTGATGTGGCCGGCGGCGACCAGCTCGGGGATCTGGGCGACGGGGTAGGTCACGACGTGGATGTCTTCGCCGTCATCGAGATTCAGGTCCGCGACCTTCCGGCAGCCCTTGCCCAGGAAGAAGTGGCAGAGGTTGCTCTGCATGGCCGGGTTGGGGTGGCAGGAGCCGAGTGAGACGATCTCTGCGGCCTGGTAGCCCGTCTCTTCGAGGAGCTCGCGGCCTGCCGCCTCCGCCAGGTCGTCTTCGTGGCTCTCGGCCAGCCCGCCAGGGATCTCGAGCGTGAAATCCTGGATGCCGTGGCGATACTGCTCGATCAGCACGACCTGGTCATCCTCGGTCACGGGCACGATGTTGATCCACTGGCCCGCGTCGAGGATGAAGAACGAATGGTCGCCGCCGGTGCGCGGCGAGCTCGCGATGTCTCGCCGGACCGAGAAGATGCGGAAGTCGCCGAGCGGCTCGCTTTGCCGGCGCGGCCAAGGCTCGAGGGGCCCCTTGGGTTGGTAGGGCTTCACGGGAGTCCTTTCGTTTCGATTGAACGGGACGAGGGGGCTGCCTAGAATGCCGCGGCCGGGTGGTCCTCAAAGGTCACTGCTCGGGAGATCGAGCGCCGATCGACGGCGCTTCCACGGGTCGGCTGCATTTCCTCGAGGGAGACGGGATGTCCTCCATGGTCGATATTCGCACCTTTACTCATATCGACGTCCTGCAACCGCAGCTCGCCTCTTTCCTGGCGACGATCTCCCAAGGGTACCTTCCCGTCGAGGGGCAGGCGTCCCTGTATATCGAGATCGCGCCGGGCATCGCCATCAATCGGTTGACGGACGTGGCTCTCAAGCACACCGACGTCCGTCCGGGCATGCAGGTCGTCGAGCGAGCCTTCGGCGTGCTCGAGCTGCACTCGTTCGACCACGGCTCGATTCACGATGCCGGCCGGGTCATCCTTGAAAGGCTCGAGGCTCAGGAGACCGACCGCCTGAAGCCGCGCATCGAGTCCTCGGAGATCATCACAGGCGTCGACCAGTACCAAGCGATGTTGATCAATCGGATGCGCCACGGCCAGATGCTGCTCAAGGGTGAGACGCTGTTCATCCTCGAGACGCATCCCGCCGGCTACGCCCTCATCGCGGCCAACGAGGCCGAGAAGGCCGCCAGCATCAACCTCCTGGAAGCCCGCGCGTTCGGTGCCTTCGGTCGCCTGTACCTCGGCGGCCCCGAGGCCGAGATCCGCGAAGCCGTGAATGCCGTCCATGCCTGCCTCGAGGCGATCGAGGGACGACCCAACGACAAGTGAGCGGCCGCGTCGGCCGTGTGATGTGATGAGCCTTCCTTCATTGGATGTCCATGCGGACATCGCTCGAGCGTGGACGCCTCCTTCCTGGCTCTACACCGACCCCGACCGCGTCCGCCTCGTGCAGGAGCGAGTCTTCTCCCGCACATGGCAGTTCGTCGATGCCCCGCTCCCGGAGCCCGAGCACCAGCAGCCGGTAACGTTGCACGGCGAGCCATTGGTGCTCACCTGCGAGCCGAGCGGCCGCCGCCACCTCCTCTCGAACGTCTGTACGCACCGCGGCACGATCGTCTGCGAAGAGGCGAAGCGGTCTGCCGGCCTGCGCTGCCGCTATCACGGTCGCCGCTTCCGCCTCGATGGCGGCTTCACCAGCATGCCCGAGTTCGAGGGTGCCGAAGCCTTCCCGAGCGAGAGCGACAACCTTCCTTCCCTACCGCTCGAGTGCCGCGGCCCCATGGCCTTCACGCGGCTCGCCAGCCCCGGCCCCAGCTTCGAGGACTGGTTTCGCCCAGTCGAGGAGCGCTTGGCTTGGCTGCCCTGGAGCGAGCTGCGCTTCGACCCGGAGCGCAGCCGCGACTACGACGTCGCCGCCAACTGGATCCTCTACTGCGAGAACTACCTCGAGGGATTCCACATCCCCTTCGTGCACCCGACGTTGAACGAGTTGGTCGATTACTCCGACTATCAGACCGAGCTCCTCGAATGGGGAAGCCTGCAGGTCGGCATCGCCAGGCGTGGAGAGGGCGTCTTCGACCTGCCCGACACCGCGCCGGACTCGGGGCGCTCCGTCGCGGCCTACTACTTCTGGCTGTTCCCCAACCTGATGCTCAACTTCTACCCGTGGGGGCTCTCCCTCAATTCGGTGCTGCCGACGGGGATCGATCGGTGCCGTGTCACGTTCCGCAGCTTCGTCCACCGAGAAGACCTGCTCAGCGACGGCGCGGGCGGCGATCTCCACACCGTCGAGCTCGAGGACGAGTCGGTCGTGCAAGCCGTCCAGCGAGGGGTGCGTTCGCGATTCTACGACCGCGGGCGCTACTCACCGACGCGCGAGACCGGGACGCACCACTTCCACCGCCTCCTCGATCGCTGGCTCCAGGCCGGAAACACGACGTGACGGCGGGGCTTCCGGAGCCAGCGCGGCACTTCGCTCGCGCCGTGCAGGAAGCGGGTGGCCGGGCCTTCCTGGTGGGCGGCTTCCCGCGCGATCACCTGCTGGGGCTCGAGTCCAAGGACCTCGACATGGAGGTGTACGGCCTCCCACCGGATCGACTGCAAGCGCTCCTGAAGAGCTTGGGCAAGGTCAACAACGTCGGCGAGGCCTTCACCGTCTCCAAGCTCCGGCTAGGTGAGGCGGAGATCGATGTCGCGCTGCCGCGGCGCGACTCCAAGGTCGGCTCGGGTCACAAGGGCTTCGCGATCCAGGGGGACCCGGACCTCCCGATCGAAGAAGCCGTGCGGCGGCGAGACTTCACCATCAACGCGATGATGCTCGATCCGCTCACCGGCGAGCTGCTCGACCCTTCGGGTGGTCGCGAGGATCTCGATCGGCGCGTGCTGCGGGTGGTCGACGAGGAGCACTTCGGCGAAGACAGCCTGCGAGTGTTGCGCGCGATGCAGTTCGCGGGGCGCTTCGAGCTGCGGATCGACACGCGCTCGCTCGCGGTGTGCGGCGTCATCGACCTGGACGACCTGCCGCCCGAGCGCGTCTTCTGGGAGTTCGAGAAGCTGCTCCTGCAAGCGAAGGCACCCTCGGTCGGGCTCCGCGCCGGCCGTGAGCTCTCCGTCTTCAAAAAGCTCTTCCCCGAGATCGAAGCACTCGTCGGCTGCGAGCAAGATGCCGAGTTCCATCCCGAGGGCGACGTCTGGATCCACACCTGCATGGTCGTCGACGAAGCGGCGAAGGACCTGGATGGACTGACCCACGCCGAGCAGCTCACCGTCATGCTCGCCTGCTTGTGCCACGACCTCGGCAAGCCGGCGACGACCGCCATCATCGAAGGTCGCATCCGCTCCCCCAACCACGAGCCCGAAGGCTTGCCGCCCACCGAGCGTGTCTTGGACGGGATGAACGTCCACTCGTTCGGAGGCTTCGACGTCCGGCGCGAGGTCTTGGCGCTCGTCGGCCATCACCTCAAGCCGGGCCAGTTCTTCTACTCGAAGGACGATGTCGGCGACGGCGCGTTCCGCCGTCTGGCACTCAAGTGCGACCCCGAGCTGCTCACGCGCGTCGCGCGCGCCGACGACTGCGGCCGCGGCGGCCACCGAACCGGTGAAGCCGCCGACTGGTTCCTCGCCAGGATGAAAGCCCTCGCCGTGGCCGATGCCAAGCCCGAGCCGATCCTGATGGGCCGCCACCTGATCGAGCTCGGCATGACACCCGGTAAGCAGATGGGAGACGTGCTGTCGGCCGTCTTCGAGAAGCAGCTCGACGGGGAGATCACG
Organism: Planctomycetota bacterium; assembly: GCA_040219065.1. Classification (GTDB taxonomy): domain Bacteria; phylum Planctomycetota; class OFTM77; order OFTM77; family OFTM77; genus OFTM77. The sequence continues at coordinate 21,956 of JAVJTD010000509.1, read as the reverse complement.
ACCCTCGAAGAAGCGATCCGCGAAGCGAAGCGCCTGATCGGGTAGGCGGCGCTCGAGCGAGCTTTCCCCGGGCCGAAGGCCCCGGGAGTTTGGCCATTCGGAAGGCCTGGGTCCCTAGGGCCGAAGGCCCGACAGCGTGTAGCCCAGGCCGAAGGCCTGGGTTTCGGGCCCGTATGCAACCCTTCCCCCGCCCTGAAAGGGTGGCGGCGCCGATCTTCGCTCATCGTCCCGCTCGACGCGTCCAGCCGCCAGCGCCCCTTCAGGGCGCGTGATGAAAACATCATCATTACCTATCCCACCCCAGGCTTAGGCCGGAGGACCGGCCCCGCCTGGGGCTGCACGCTGCCGGCCCTTCGGGCCTGGCCGCTGCGCGGCCCGGTGCGGGCGGGACGCCCGCGTTCCCAGTGCTTCCTTCTCGGTCGCGCGGGCTCTGGTTTCCTCGCCCTGAAAAGGCGGCCACTCGTCAGCCCAGGGCAACGGTCCGGCCGCTGCGCGGCCCGGTGCGGGCAAGGCGCCCGCGTTCCCAGTGATGCCCGCGCTCCCAGAGTTCGGGCTCACTGCGTCTGGTACGTGATCGGGCAGAGCACGGACTCGAAGGCGCCACTTCCGAGATTCACCGTCACGGCCGAGGCGTAGAGGCGGATGCCGGCGTTGACGCTCGGGAAGGTGTGGAGCGGCGTCAATGCCACGCCGGCCGCATCGACGGTTCCCTGGAAGATCGGGCTGACGGTCAAGCCGAAGCTTGTGCACGCATCGAAGGTCAGCGGCACGTCTCTCGGGTCGTTCGGCAGATTGAGGCCTCCACTCACACCCGTGCACGACAGGAGGACCCAGGCGAGGCCGGTCGCCTCGGAGACGCGGTACTGGATGCTCTGACCGCCGGACGGCGTGCCGAGCAGCTCGAGCGAGATTGGATCCCGCTCGAAGACGTAGGCGGCGCCGGATCCCATGAGCCCGCTCTCGTTGGAATCCGAGGCACCGACCCAGATCTGATCCCCGGCGATCGCGAGCGTGCGACCGAAGTCGTCGGCCTCATCGGGATTCGCGGAGGCGAGCCTCCTCTCGAGCAAAAAGTGGCCTCCCTGGTTCCGGTATGCATAGGCGCCGCCGATCGGCACTCCGCTACCGTTCGGCTCACCACAAAGGACTCGGTCGCCCGAGATGTCCACCGCCGTTCCGAAGTAGCCGAAGCTCCGCGGCTGCGCGGCACGCAGCTTCTGACGGAAGGTCCATTGACCACCGTCGAGCTCGTAAAGACTCGCCGAGCCACCGAAGAACGTACCGCCCGGGATATCGAGCGGATCTCCGGCGACCAGCCAGTTGCCATCGAGAGCAACCGAAGCGCCGAGCTGCGAGAACTGCCCGGCGGTGCTCGCCTCGAGCTTCTGCCAGAAAGTCCACACGCCGGCTTGCCTTTGGAACAGGAAGACCGCGCCCCGACCGACGGTCACGTCTTGGTCTTGTGACGAGCCGATGGCGGCGACATCCGCACCATCGAGGTCGACACCACTCCCAAAGAGGTCGAACGCATCGACGTCGGGAGAGGCCAGCTTGAGGTCCTGGCTCCAGCTCGCGCCGTCCCAGGAAAAGAAGTATGCGGCGCCGGAGTCCGTGCCGAGCTCGTCGTCTCGCGGCGCGCCGGCGAGGATCACGTCGTCCCCGACGGCGAGGGAGTCGCCAAACGCGCGGCCGGGACCGATGTCTGAAGGAACGAGCTTGGCCTCTTCGATCCAGCTCGAGCCGTCGTGGCGGAAGACGTAAACGGCACCGCAGTCGGCTCCGCCCTGATCATCGGATGCGGCAGTGATGGCAATCACATTTCCCCGGATCGCGGCGCGGTATCCGAAGTAGTCGCCTTGCTGCAGGCTGGCCGGCACGAGGATCTGCTCGAGATTCCACGTGTCGCCGCTCCGGCGATAGACCTGCGCTTCACCGCCTTGGAAAACGCCAGTGTCTCCGAAGACGAAGCCGACGACGGCGACGTCTGCATCGGCCGCCACGGAATGTCCGAACCAACCGAAGCTCTCTGGGACGGCCGAAGTGTGCTTCGTCCGATCGAACCGACACTGGGCCTGCAGCAGTCCCACCGAGCTGAAGCAAGCGAAGACGAACCAGAACCAACGGACCGAACGGGTGCAGCGGTTCGACGACATGAGTTGTCTCCGACGGTGTGTTGCGGCTGGTCCGAGCCTACGGAGCCGAAACTTCGGAGTCAACGCGGTTCCCCGGGGCACGAAAAAACCTCGCCGATTCCTCGGCGAGGTTCTCGCATCGCGTCCGGGTCGAGCGAAGGACGGTCAGATCATGAAGAGCACGGCGGCCGCGGCGACGAGGACGACGCCACCGACGACGATCAGCGTGCCGAGAAGCTTGTCGTGGGCGAAGCCTCCTGCGCGGGTGCGCTCGCGCCGTTGCTCGCCTCGGATCTGGTCGGTCAGCTCGTCGGAGAAGAAGGTGCCGCCGCAAGGGCACTTGAACCAGGGGGAGCTGGGGGTGAGATCGAGGTCAGCGGGGGCGTTCTTCAGGGTCGAGCATTGGCTGCAACGATACATGGCTGCCTCTTTTGGTAGGTCTCTCACTCTCCGCTCGGCTCCTTGCCGGCGGGTTCGTCCACTAGAGACGAAGGACGTCCGGATTCCTGCCCTCGTTTTACTTTTTTTCTTTCTCGAGTCGCTCGGCCGCAGCCCTGGCCTTCAGCTCTCGATCCGATAGAGGTTGGCCTTTGCCAGGAAGTCCTTCTCTCGGTGGAGGATGTGGAGGTAGCGCATGACCACCGCATCCGTTGGCGGGCAGCCCCATCGCCGGAACTGAAGGCAAGCGTTGAAGACCTTCTTCTCTCCTTCGAACACCTCGACCATGAAGTTCCGGTGGATCCGGTAGCGGCGCTCCCCCTTGGTCAGGTCGACGCACATCTCGCGCTCGTAGCGGCGGAACTCGTCTTCGGGAACGATCTCCCTCAAGAGCCGCCGCGCCTTGGCTTCGGGCACGCTGAGATTGTCGGTGACGACGCAGGTCTCTTGGATCGGCTCGTAGGACGGCGCCTCGCCCTTCTGCATGAGCACGTTGAGCGCCGCAACGGCTGCGTTGGCGTACTGGATCCGCTCGAGGGGATTGCCGCCACCCTGGCGCCGGAGCGAGTCGTGGACGATCGCGTCGGCGAAGCGATCGAACAGGCCCTGGGCGAGCTGGACGAGGTAGGTCTTGCGCTTGAAGAGGTCGTCTCTCGCGACGGGGTGACGGACCTCGTAATCGGGAAAGTCCTCATCGCGATCGAATTCGCGATAGGTGTGGTCCCGCTCCTCGCAAACCTTGAAGCGGTAGCGCCGATACTCGGGTACGGCGCTGAGGACCAGCTCGTAATCGCCCTTCTGCGGGCCCTGCCCGATCGCCTCGAGCGCGCAGCCGAGGTAGTACTGCGCGAAGCCGATCTTGACGAGGGCCATGCTCGGAATCAGCCGCCGGTGACGGGGGGAACGATGAGGACGTCGGCGTCGACCTCGGGATCGATGTCGGTGATCAGCGTGCTGCCGCCGCCGGGCTCGATCCGGAACGCCGAGCATCCCTTCTTCAGCTCGTCGTGAAGCTCCTTGCGCGCTTGCTCGAAGGTATCCCTCTTCAAGAGGCTCCACTCGGCGACGATGTGATCCCCCGCCGTCGACATCTTTCTCAACTTGGGCATTTGGTCCTCCTGATCGGGCCGCCTAGTCGGCGGCCGCCTGATTCTTGTGCAACTTCTTGACCTCTCGCAGAAGGTCTTGGGCGAAACCTTCGACGGCCTTCTCGCGAGCTCCGCCGAACTGGGACTTGTGACGAGTCTGCCCCGATATCTTCAGGATCGTCAGTTTGTCCCACTCGGCCGAGGCCTTTTCCACCCAGGCGTAGATCGCGCCTGTCTGATCGAGCCACTTCACGAAGTCGGGTGCGTCGGAGGCCCCACCGGGTGCCTCCTTCGCTTTCTCGAACTCGCCGAGCGTCGAATCGTAGAAGGCATTCGCCTGGTCGGCCACGTAACGCTGATAGTTCTTCATCTTAATCCATCGGTCAAAGCATCGATCGGGTCCACACCCGATCAGCCACCGTAGCTCCACTTCGTGTCGCGGTACAGATCGAGAGGGCGCGCCTCGCGGCGCGACTGGACGTCGACCACCTCTCCCAGGAACAGCACGTGATCGCCGCGATCCACCTCGTCGGTCACCTTGCACTCGACGATGGCCGGGGCATCGTCGAGGAGCGGCGCGCCGGTCACGCCTTCAGAGATCGCGTAGCCACCCAGCTTGCCGTCCTCGACCTGCGCCGGCTTGAAGAACTTGGCCGCGATGTCGGCCTGGTCGTCACCGAGCATGTTCAGCGCAAAGGTGTTCCCGCGCAAGATCGCGCGGTAGAGCTGGCTGTCGAGCTTGACCCCCATCGCGACGAGCGGCGGCTCGAAGGACATCTGCGTCACCCAAGTGACGGTGGCGGCCGCCGTATCGTCGCCGCCCCGTGCGGTCGCGACGTACAGGCCGTACGAGATCATCTTCAGTGCTTTCTTCCTGGCCTCGGGATCCATGGTCTCCTCGTTTCTCGGTTGGGTCGAGCGGCGCCGAAACGGGCCACTGTCTCACTCGTTCGGACCCAGGAATCGCTCGGCGACCCGGGTCAGTATCTCGGCTCCGATCGGCAGGCAAGCTTCGTCGAAATCGAAGGTGGGGCTGTGATGTGGAGAGCTCAAGCCGCGCGCCGCGTTCGCGGATCCCAGCAGCAGAAAGCAGCCAGGGACGCGATCGAGGAACTCGGACATATCCTCGCCGGCCATCGTCTGCACATCGTCGCGAACCTCCGGACCGACGACCTGCTCGACCACCTCGCGCACGAGCCCGGTGAAGCTCGCCTCGTTGACCGTCGCTCGATTCGTGCGGTGATAGTCGAGAGAGTACTCGGCACCAAACGTCGCGCATACGCCGGCGACGATGCGCTCGAGCCGCTCGGGCATCGCCCGCCATTCGGCATCATCGAGCGTCCGCACCGTGCCCTTCAGCCTCGCCTCCTGGGCGATGATGTTGAAGACCTTGCCGGCGTGGAGGCTCCCGAACGTCACGACCGCCGGATGGAACGGGTCGACGTTGCGGCTGACGATCGACTGGGCGGCCACGACGAGATGAGAGGCGACCAAGATCGCGTCGACCGTCTGCTGCGGGATCGCACCATGACCGCCGCGGCCCCGGATGACGATCTCGAACTCGTCGACCGACGCCATGAGAGGGCCGGGGCGGACCACGACCTCCCCGACCGGCAGCCCGTTCCACAGGTGGATCCCGATCGCCGCATCCGGCGGCTCGGGTCCCAGGACGCCTTCTTCGATCATCTTCTTCGCACCGCCCAGCCCTTCCTCCGCCGGCTGGAAGACCATGCGAACGGATCCGTTCTCGGTCGGCTTCGCGGCGAGGCGTTGAGCGGTCAAGAGTGCCATGGCGACGTGACCGTCGTGGCCACAGGCGTGCATGACACCTTCGTTCTCCGATCGATAGTCGACCTCGTTGACTTCCTGAATCGGCAGCGCGTCCATGTCCGCCCGAATCAAGAGCGATCGGCCGCCGCGCCCGAGCTCCCCGACCACGCCGGTTCCGGCGAGGCCGCGCCGAATGGCGTAGCCCGCTTGCTCGAGGATGCCGGCGACCAGGTCGGACGTCTTCTCCTCGGTGTATCCGAGCTCGGGATGCCGGTGCAGCGCTCGTCGCCAACCGATGAGGCGCTCGACCTCCTCGTCGCTCCAAATTCGCGAGCTAATCTGGGACATCCTCACTCCGACAGGGTCACACGGGCCACGCTGGCGCTCGAAAGGGCGCGTATTATAGCCACGATACCGGGGATCCGGTATCGCAGGGCGACAAGTCCGCGAGAGCCGGTCATCGGCTCACCTGGCCAGCTTGCTGAGGGCTTCACCCGTGGCCCGGCAGAGGCGCCATTCGTCGAAGACCGTGGCTCCGAGCGATTCGTAGAAGCCGATCGCAGGCTCGTTCCAGTCGAGGACCATCCACTCGAATCGGCCGCAGCCTCGCCGCTCGGCGATTCGAGCGAGCTCGACGAGCAGCTCCTTCCCGGCGCCCCGGCCTCGAGACTCGGGGCTGACGAACAGGTCTTCGAGGAACAGGGTCGGCTTCGCGAGGAACGTGCTGTAGGTGAAGAAGTAGAGCGCGTATCCGATCAGCGTGTCGTCGCTCTCGGCGACCAGCACCCGCACCAAAGGGTCCTCGGCGAAGGCGTGCTCGGTGAAGCGCTCTTCAGCGGCGGCGTCGGGTCCGGCAAGCTTCTCGTACTCGGCGAGGCCGCGCATCAGCTCGACGATGCCGTGGGCATCGGCCCGGGTCGCGGGTCGGATTCGAAAGTCACTCATGAGCGTTCCTCGTGGATGAAGTGGCCCGACGTTGAAGTGCCCCAAGCAGAGCGAGTGCGGCCGGTCCTCGGCCGCTGCGCGGCCCGGTGCGGGCGGGACGCCCGCGCTCGCAGTGGCTCCGGTTGTTGCCAAGCGGAGCTTCGGTCCTCGGCCGCTGCGCGGCCCGGTGCGGGCGGGACGCCCGCGCTCCCAGTGCTGCGAGCTCAGCCGCCCATCTCTTCTTCGCGGCTTCGGCGCTTGCCGCCGCGTTGCTTCTTGGTGCGGGACTTCGTATTGGTGGTGCGGCCGAGTCGCCACCAGTTCTTCCGGTTCGGGCGGCGCAAGCTGTCGACGTGAGCTTCGACCTTCTCCAAGTCGGGGACTTCTGCGTCGCTCTCGCCGACCAAGTCGAGGTACCTGTCCCAGGTGGGGACGGCGTCGCCGTGACGACCGACCCTCTCGTAGGCGAGGGCCAGGTTGCGGTGAGCAGCCGGGCTGCTCGGATCGACCTCGGCGAGCATCTCGAGATAGCGTACGGCCTGGGCGATGTGTCCGACCTCGACGAAGAGCTGGGAGAGCCGGAAGAGGATCCAACGATCGCCCGGTACGGCATCGAGCAGTCGCTCGTAGAGGCTGATCGCCCGGGCGGGTTGTCCGGTCTCGACCGCGAGGCGCGCGCGCTCGGCCATGGCCCAAGGACGGTCGGGCTCGAGCTCGGCAGCACGCGAGTAGCAGGCATCGGCGGCCTCGACCTCCCCGTGGACCGTCTCGGCGATGCGACCCAAGCGCATCCAACCCCAGGCATCTTCGGGGCTCTGCTCGAGGGCGTGACGATAATACTGCTCGGCGAGGTCGAAGCGCTCGAACGTCGTCTCGTAGAGCTCACCCAACCGCGCCGCGACCCATCCCATCGAAGGATCGAGATCGAGGGCCTTGCGATAGAGCGGCACCGATTCGCCCGACCTCTTCAGCTTCGATTGCAGCAGGTGACCGAGTTGGGCGAAGACCCACGGGTCCTGCTCGTCGTACTCGATCGCTCGCCGGTAGTAGACCTCGGCCATCTCCGGCTCGTCGAAGACCTCGTGATGGAGCTGACCCAATCCGGCCAGGGCGCCGTAGCACTGAGGATCGCGATCGAGTGCCGAGACGAAGCTCTCCCGAGCGGCGTCCCACTGCCCTTGTCGCACCTGCAGCCGTCCCAGCTCGAGCCAAGCCCAAGCGTCTTCGTAAGACTCTCGGATGGCCTCGCGGAAGCAAGACTCAGCGGCTTCGGGCTCACCGTAGCGCTCTGCCAACAATCGGCCTAGCCGCACCTGCGCAGCGGGAGCCGAAGGGTTGGCCGCCACCGCGGCCTCGTAGCAGGCACGCGCCTCGTCGAGCTGATTCCGCTCCAGCAGAAGATCACCGCGCTGAGTCTGGGCCCAGACGTAGCCAGGGTCGACGTCGATCGCGACCTCGTACCACTGAAGTGCCGTGTCGGGATCGCCGAGCTCGTGGCTCATCCGGGCGAGTAGACCGAATCGCTCGGCACAATCGGGGCCCAGTCGAATCGACCGCGTGAGGTCTTGATAGGCCGCTTCGATCTCGCCGAGCTCGTATCGCGAGCGGGCGCGGAGGTACAGGAGATCACCGGCATGCGGCCGGAATCCGAGGAGCTGGGTCGCCACATCGACCGCGGTCGAGTGCTCACCGAAGGCGGCCAAGACTTGGACGATGCGCCGCTCGAGACCCGAGTCGCCGGGATGCTCGCTGCCAGCTTGCTCGAGGACGGAGAAGGCGCGCTCCCACTCACCGCGACGCGTGCAAGCATCGGCGAGCTGGCGCATGCCGAAGGGACCGAGAAGCCCCTGCTGAGCAGCGCTCTCGAGCACCTCGAGGGCCTCGTCGTCTTCGGGGTCGCTCTCGAAAGTCGACTCGGCCGACAGGACGCTCTCGTGGGCATCGGCCCAATCGAGACGTATGTCTTTCAGTCGACTCTCCTCTGCCGGCAGCCACGCGACGATCGCTCGCCAGCCCTCGGGTGCACAGAGTCGCTCCAGCTCGAAGCGATCGATCGAGACCCACTCGGGCCGCTCGGGATCGCGTGTGAGAAGCGCGCCATCGATCTCGTCGAAGCCGGCGACGACGAGATAATGCCGAAGCTCGCGCCTTTCGGTGACGAGCAAGGCGGGCACCCCGGCCTCGGCGAGCGCGCGGAGCGAGTCGTACTCGCAGCGGAAGGCGCAGACCGAGAGCCCTTCCTCACGCAACAGATGCGCGACTCGATGCGGCGGCGCCTCGTGCCCGAGGCTCTTGCGGAGCCGGGTCGGCAGCACGTTCTTGCCCCACGCGGCGAGGAGAGACGACACAGCGGCGACAGCGCTGCCATCACGCACCTGGACGCAGGGGCGACAGCGGTGGATCACGTGCTGCGCGGGCGGTGCTGCATCCGGCTCGCTGCCGCGCATCACCTCGAGTCGATACGCGGCGAGCTCGTGATCGGCGGCGGGCATCTCGAGGCAATGGCGATACTGGCTCTCCGCCTCCTCGCGAGCACCGCGTCGCTCGAGGGCCATCGCGAGGGCGAGCCGCACGCGAGCGGCGTCGTCGGCATCGGTCGTGATCGCCAAGGCTCGGCGATAGGCGCCGGCAGCCGCCGGCCAGCTCTGCAGCGCGGCGTGGCCGTCCCCGATCGCGACTCGCAAGCGATAGTCCTCGGGTCGCTTCCGGATCGCGAAGCGCAGTGCCTCGATCGCGCCGGGGATGTCCCCGTTCAGCCAGCAGAGATCGGCATACCCGAGGCGAAGGTCGACGTCCTCGGGGTCGGCCTCGATCGCCTCACTCGAAACCTGCATGGCCTCATGTCGGCGATCCTGAAAGCGCAGCAATTGGACCTGGGCGATCTTGGGTCGGACATCGCTCTCGCCAGCGAGCTCGCGGCACTCGGCGAGGGATCGCGTCGCGGCGTTGAATCGGCCGAGCTCGGCCTTCACCCGCACCTGGAGCGCCAGCGCTTCGAGCCGCAGCTCGCCGGCATCGATGAGCAGCTCTTCGAGATAGTGATCCGCCCGCAAGGGACGATGCGTGTCGAGCGCGACAGAGGCGAGCCCGAGCAGTGCGGGGCGACGGGTTCCGGGTGCTCGCCGGGCGCGGAGGTAGGCGGTGCGAGCGACGACTCGGACGCGAAACGCCTCGGCGATGCGGCCAACGAGCAGCACGCCCGGCGGCGAGAGACGGATCTCGTCGGCGAGTCCACTCAGTTCCTCGGCGGCACGCCGCAGCGCGCCGCCTTCGACGAGCGATCGAGCTTTCGCGAGCGGGTCGGACATCGGAGCTGCCGAGTTTTTCTTCGGGACTCGGGCGGGTCCGACGCTGCAGGTCTTCGAGCCGTTCGCCCCCCGCAATGCCTTCACCGCCCTCCGTTGTTCGTAGGCGCGCGGATTATATAATGACCCTCCGACGGACCGAAACAGCAAAAGCGATGGGGAGTCTCAGCCATGTCCGATTCAGAGTCCACGCCACCTCCACCGCCGGATTGGGCGACGGAGCTTCCGGCCGAGGATCCACTCCCGAGCTGGCGAAATTCGACACCTGCACCGAGCGCACCGCAGTCCCGGGGCTCGCTGCCCAGGAACGACGAGCCCTACTATCAGCCCTTGCGCCGGGCCGATCGGCCACGCGGCTTGCTCGTCTCACCCAGCCTGCACGGACCCACACCGTTCGACGCCATCGAGCTCGAGCCGGAGATCGAGACCGACGAGAAGCCGATCGAGCAGATCCTTACCGAGAAGGACGAGCTCGAGCGAGCCTACGACGAAGCCGAGGCGCTCATCGAGGAGATCGCCGCCGAAAACGAAGCGGCCGAGGCGCTCGGGGAAGACTCAGATCTCGAAGAGCACGAGGTGAGGGAAGACGAGGCGCCGGTCTTTCGAGCGGAGTCCACCATCGAGGCCGCTCCCGAGATCGCGCCGGCGGAGATCGAGGCCTCGGAGCCCGAGAGCGAAGGCGAGTTGGCGCCTGAGACCGAAGAGCTCGAAGACGTCGTCCGCGAGGACGAGACCCCTCTCGCCTTCTCCGAGCCCGAGGGTTCTGTCGAGGCCGAGACGCCCCGGGACATCTCCCAGGAAGAGTCTTCCTCCGAGCTGACCGAAGATCCCGGGGAAGTCCTCGAAGAACAGGCCGATGAGCCCCGAGAGCCGACCCAGTCGGAGCGGGAAGAGTCGACCGAAGACGAAGAAGAAAAGGACGGCGAGTCCTCAAAGAGATCGGGCTGACGGTCACGGCTTCGTCGCCCTGAGTGGGCGCGGCGCGCTCCCAGTGGCCACATGCCATGCTTTCTCTTGGCTGATCGGCCCGAGCGGGCGAGAAGCCCGCGCTCCCAGTGACCTCGAGTCAGAGCGGGAATGGCCTCAACGACTATCGGGAGAGAGCCGCAAGCGCAGCTCCTCCCTTGCTCGGTGCCTCTCCGCTCGATCGCTTGGCGCCGTCGAGCGAGTGGGTTCCCGTTCTCAGGCCCCTCTCCGTCTCGGTCGCGCGGGCTCTGTGCACGGTCACCTGCTCCCGGTCTCTTCTCAATCGACGTCGTGGAGCTCGATCGGCGCGCCGTTGAGGCCGCGGCCGATGGCTTGGTGGAAGGCGGCCAGGGCTCTGCGATAGTCGGTGAGCGCTTCGAGCTCGCGGAGGCGAGCACCGGCGAGCTGCTCTTGCCGCTGGAACTTGAGGTTGAGGAACTCGGGCGTCGGCGCGCTGCGCAGCTCTTCTTCGGCGAGGAGCGCACGGAGGTTCTCGGTCTGCCCGATGCGAACGGAGCGCGTGGCGGGCACGAGATCGTAGGCGGTCTGCAGGTCGCGCAAGCTGTTCTTCACCTCGGTGATCACGGTCTGGACGGTCGAGCGGAACCGAATGAGGGACTCGCGCCGCTCGATGATGGCCTTGCGATGAGAAGCCGTCGCCAACCGGTTGAGAATGGGGAGCTCGAGCTCGACGCCCACCAGCACGCTGAAGAAATCATCGTTGATCGAGTTCTCGATCGAGCGACCCGCCCGCTTTTCGAGCGATGTCCAGAAGACCTCGCCGGTGACGTCGAGCTGGGGTAGGCGTAGGTTTTCGGCGACCGCTTCCCGGAGCGCGTTGCTCTCGATCTCGATCAGGGCTTGCTTCACCTCGGGTCGGCTCTCCACCGCCGAGCGCACCGCCTCCTTCAAGGTCATGTCGAGGGCGGGCGTCTCGAGGCCGTCGGCGGGCACGAGCAGGTCCTCGTCGCCGAGAGGGATCTCCGGATCGTTGAGGAGCACCTTCAGTCGATCCGAGACAGCGCGGAGCTGACGGCGGCTACGGATGAGATCCGTGCGGCGCTCTTCGACGGTCGCGAGGGCATCGGCGTATTGGGCCGGCGTGGTATCGAACTGCCGGCGTTGCTCGAGGACCTGTTGCACCTCGAGGCCCTGCTGGAGCAGCTCCTCACGCACCGCCAGCCCCAGCCGTGCGAGATGGAGCTCCCAGTAGGCTTGCTCGACGGCCGCGACGACGAAGAGCATCGAGGTGCCGAGGTCGTGCTCGGCGATGCGCCGCTCGTTCTCCTCGAGCGCGATGTCGCTGCCATTGACCAGCGCTCCTGCCCCTCTGAGGACCGGTTGCCGCAACGTCAGCGCCCATCCCGAACGCCACGCCGGATCGGGCTGGAAGTCGATCCCCCTTGTGTCGTTGTCGAAGCGATCGATGAAGGAGCTCAGCTCGACGCTCGTGCCCGGCAGGAACTTCTTCCGAACGCCGGCTTCCAGACGCTCGTGCTCGCTGGCAGTGTTGTCGACGCCGAGCGGAAAGCCGTTGAGGACGGGCACCGTCTGCGGCTCACGCTGCTTGGCGAAGTCGAAGGCGGCGAAGAGCGCCGTGTCGAAGTCGGCTTCGGCGATGATCACATCCTCGCCTTCCCGCTGCGGAGCGAGCTGCGCCAGACGGATCTCGAGGTTGTTCTCGAGTGCGGTCCGTACGGCCTCCTCTAGCCGGATGGGTCGCGCGGGAGACCGCTCGCCGGTGAGATCGGGACCGACCTCGACATCGACCGACTCGAGCTTTGCCGGGTCGGTCGACGCCTCGATCTCGGGAAGCCGATCCCCGAGCGCCTCTTCGACCCGCGACGCCTCGAGCGGCGGGATGGCCCACCGCCCTTCCGCCTCCACCGGGTCGAGCTCTCGCCGAACGATGTCGTCGGCCGTCTGGCTCATCTCGGGAAACCGGCCGCGGGTGTGCGGCGGCTGACAGCCGACTGCGAAGACCGCGAGGGCGAACAGCAACCAGGAGGTGGCGGCGGGTACACCGACCGGTCCGCGCCCCTTGTGCTCCTCGGTCTCGTCACTGCCTTGTCGCAGCCGTGCCAGGGCCGCTTGGGCATCGAGCACGAGGCTGAACAGCATCGGCACGAGGAACAATGTGAAGAGCGTCGAGACGAGCAGCCCGCCGATGACGACGCTGCCGAGACCGCGGTACAGCTCGGAGCCCGAGCCCGGCATGAGCACCAAGGGCGCCATGCCGCCGATGGAAGTCATGGTCGACATGAAGATGGGCCGTACGCGGCTGCGGACGGATTCCCGAATCGCCTCCCGAGCTGCGAGCCGCTCACTGCCGGCCTCGCCCGAGTCCGCGACCCCGCGCATGAAGTTGAGCGTCTGGTGCACGATCAGGATCGCATTGTTGACGACGACACCGATCAGGATCACGAATCCCAACATGGTGAGCACGTCGAGCTTCTGCACCGGCATGTAAGGGTCGCTCTTGCTCCACTCCCAGACTCCATAGAGCGCTGCGAAGCCGCCCAGCGTCGCGAGGGGAACGCTGAAGAGGATGACGAGCGGGCTCGTGAAGCTTTGAAACAAAACGCACATGAGTAGGTAAACGACGACCAGGGCGAGGACGAGCGAGCTGTTGAGCGTACCGAGCACCGTCCCATTGCCGAGCATGGCCTCCTGCACGGACGCGAGCTTGCTCGCTGAGCCCGTGAACCCCGTCTGCACATCGGGCGGGATCGCTCCCGCGGCACGCTGCTGAGTCAAGATGGCGTCGATGTCCTCGACCGCTTGCTCGAGGGGCAGGCCATCCGGCGCCGTGAACTGCAGCGTCACCGAGCGCTGCCGTCCCACGCGGTTGATCTGCTGAGGCGTCGCGGTCCGCTCGAGGCGTCCCACGCTGCCCAGCGTGACGACCTGTCCCGTCGGCGTCGAGATCGGGATGTCCTCGAGCTTCTCCAGGCGTGCGCCGTCTTCGGCCTCGCTGATCAGCTTGAGGTCGATCGTCTCTCCGCCGATGCGGTACTCGCCGATGATGGCGCCATCCCCCGAGGTCTGGACGGCGAGCGCGAGATCCTCGGGCGTCAAGCCAGCCGTGCTGAGCCGCACGCGCTTGGGGTGGACCTGGAACTCGGGACCCAGGACGTTGAAGTTGCTCGGGTCGGGCTGCACGGTCTGGAAGCCGTGCTTCTGACCGAGCTGAAAGAGCACTGCCTCAGCGGCTGCGGAGACCTTCTCGAGATCGTCGCCGGAGAAGTTGATCTTCACGGCCGACCCGGTCGTTCCTCCCAAGCGAAAGAGCGGGAGCTGGAAAGCGAAGGCCATGACTCCCGGGAGCACGTCACCACGGCTCGCGTGACCGAACAGGTGCTTCAGATCGACCACCCGCTCCGGGATCGCAGAGATAGCGCCATGGAACATGACGTTGTCCAGCGAGACCGCGAAGTAGTTCTCGACCGGAGGCGGCACCACCGGCTCACCGGGTGCCCCCTTCTCGTAGTCGAAGGTCGGCACCGAGGGCAGGCTCAAAACGGCACGCTCGTACTCCGGAGTCCCGGGCTCATGGCTAGCCGCTTCCCAGAAGGGCCGAATCGTCCCTTCCACTCGGCGGGCCAGCTCTTGCCGTTGGTCGAGGCTGTAGCCCGATGGCGGGATCATCAGCCCGAAGACCAAGTTGCGGTTCCCGGTCGGCAGGTAATCGGCTGGGGGACGGAGCAGGATCGTCCCGGCGATCGCCGCCCCCGTGAACAGGATCACGACCAGCAAGCGGAGGATCACGCTACCGCTGAAGCGGTAGACCACGCCCGCGATGAAATCGGGCACGAACTGCAGCGTCAGGATCCGAAAGACCTTCGAGCGCTTCTTCTTCGGTCCCGTCTCAGGCGACTTCTGTCGCATCAGACGCGCGCTGACGGTCGGGATCACCGTGATCGAGACGACCAGGCTCAAGCCGACCGCGGCGCAGATCGCGAGCGCGATATCTCGAAAGAGCTGTCCGGCCTCCTCCTCGATCAAGAGGATCGGGATGAAGACCACGATCGTCGTCAGCGTCGCCGCCAGCACCGCTCCCCAGACCTCCCGGGCGCCGTCGATCGCCGCCTGCATGGGGCGCTTGCCCATCTCGAGGTGACGGTAGATGTTCTCGAGCACGACGATCGCGTTGTCGACCACCATTCCGACGGCGAACGCCATGCCCGCCAAGCTGATCACGTTGATGCTGCGGCCCAGCCCGACCATCACGACGACCGCCCCGATCATTGAGATCGGGATCGCGAGAGCGATGACACCCGCCGATCGGATCGAGCGCAGGAAGAGCAGCAAGACCAACATCGCCAAGCCACCCCCCAGCCAGATGTTGTCTTGCACCAAGGCGAGGGCGTCGTCGATGTAGATCGTCTGGTCGTAGACCTGGGCCAGGTTCAGCTCACCGTTCAGCCCTCGGGTCTGGGCCTCGCTATCGAGGACACCGCCCGGTCGATTCAGCTCGTCGATCGCCTCCCGGAGCCTCTGCATGACGCCCATCACGTTGGCGCCGACCTCCTTTTGGGCATTGATCGCGATGACCTGCTCGCCCCGCGAGCGAACGAAGGAGCTCGGCTCCTTGTAGGTCTCGACGACGGTCGCGACGTCCCGGAGCATCACCGGACCGCCGATGTCGTAGGCGACGATGGTCGCCTCGACGTCCGAGACCCGGTCGTACTGTCCGATCGTGCGCACGCGAACGCTGCGCTTCCCTTCATCGACGTCGCCGGCCGAGACGTTGCGGTTGGCCGCTCGGATGGCGGCGACGAGCGCGGCGGGTGAGATGCCTCGCTGCGCCAGGAGCTCGGGGTCGTAGCGAATCTGGACCTCGCGCTCCCGGCCACCGAGCACGCCGATCTCGGACATGCCCGAGATGCGCTCGAGGCGAGGCTTGATCCGATCCTCTGCGAAGTCCTGCAGCGTCCGGATGTCGAGCTCGGGATCCGTCGTGCTGAAGATGATCCAGGCGATGTAATCCTGGTTCTCAGGGTCCGAGGCCTCGATCACCGGCTCGTCGGCGTTCTCGGGATAGTCGGGCACCTCGCGAAGCTTGTCGCTGACCTCACGGAGTGCCTCCTCTTTGGGGGTCCCGACCGCGAACTCGAGCCGGATCTGCCCTTGGCCCTGCTGGCTCGCGCTCGTGACCGCCTTCACGTTGGCGATGCCCTGCAGCTTCTCCTCTTGCTTGTCGACGATCTCCTGCTCGATCTCCTGCGGGCTCGCACCTTCCCAGCGCGTCGTCACCGCGATGATCGTGTCCTCGACGTTCGGAGTGAGCTGGATCGGGATCCGTTGCAACGCGATCACGCCGGCCATGAGGATCAGGATCACGCCGACGGCGATCGTGACGGGCTGCCGAACGATCGTGTCGATGAGCTTCATCGATCGTCTGCCTTTCGCTTCTCAGGCGTCTGGGAGCCATTGTCTTCGGAGGTGGCTCGGTCGCTCTCGCCATCGCCCCCACCTGCCGTGACGGCGGGCTCTCGGGTCGGGGCGACCGGCGTCATCGGGAAGAGCCGCTCGTTGCCTTCGATCACGACGAGGTCGCCTTCCTTCAAGGCGGGGCTGCGAACCGCGACGCGTCCGCCTTGCGTGAACAGCACCTCCAACGTCGCCGGCATCGCCTGCGCTGGCGCTCCGTCCCCACCACCGCGTGCGACCCAGCAGTAGGCACCGATCTCGCTGCGCAGGATGGCATCGGGGTGGATCGTCAGGTGCTTGCCCTTCGTTCCAGTCGGCACATGGGCGGCGAGCGACATGCCCGCGAGCAGCGGCGCGCCGTCGGCCGAGAGGTTCGCGACGAGGGCGAAGTTGCGCGCGCTCGAGTCGACCAGCGGAATGACGCGGAGGTTCTCGGCCGTGTACTCTTGGCGCGTGGCTTCGATCAAGATGGGGATCTGGACACCCGGCTCCTGCACCGCCGAGATGTACTGCTGCGGCACGGCGAGCCACGCCTCGATGGACTCGTCCGAGAGGAGCTCGGCGACGGGATCTCCTTCGGACACCCACTGCCCGAGCTCGGTGTTCTTCGTGAGGATCGTGCCGTCGAACGGCGCCCGAATCTCCATGTCCTCGAGTCGATCCCGAAAGAGTGCCTCCTCGGCCGAGAGCACACCGAGCTGCGCTTCGGAGGCCGCTCGCCGCGCCTTGGCGACCGCGAGCGCGGAGTCGGCGTCCGAGAGCTCCTTCGGACGGGTCGCACTGCGCTCTTGCAAGCTGCGCAAGGAATCGAGATCGACCTGGGCTTGCTGCTCGCTCGCCTTCGACTCCTCGACTTCGGCCTGGGCGACCAGGCGTTGCGCCTGCACGCGCTTCAGCTCGAGCTCGAGGCGAGTCGCTTCCAGCTTGGCGATCAGATCGCCGCGCTTGACGCGCTGCCCCTCGCGGACCTCGAGAGCGATGACGCGTCCCGGCTCCTCGGCCGCGATGCGGGCGCGTTGCACCGGGCGCAGCTCACCGGTCACTCGGCGTCTCTCCTGGATCTCCTCGAAGCGGACGGGCTCGACGATCACCGGTGTGGGTCCTTGACCTTGGGCCGATGCCGCTCGCGGCCAGGCACTCATGAGAAGCACCGCACAGGCGCCGGCCAAGGCTAGCCTGGGCGAGCAGCGACTCAGGTTGGGTTCCGTCATCGATTCCTTGCTCCTGTCAGTCGGGTTCGGGCCGCGTGGCGGCACGGCCTCACTTGAGAGTTCAGCGTCCGTCGTGCTCTTCTTTTTCCAGCCGCTCCGCTTCTTCCAAGCCCGCGCGGACGACATCGGCCCGGCAGCCGAGGCCGGTCAGCGAGAAGCGCACGAGGTAGCGGGTGATACGGTCGAGGGAAGCCGCCGAGTCGTAGTCGCTGGCGCGCAGGCGAGAGAGGAAGGGCCGGAAGACGCGATAGTGGACGATCTGCCCGAGGATGCTCTGCGCCATGAGCGGCAGCTCATCGGGATCGGCGCGCGGGACCAGGGCACGCACGCACGCGACGATCAGCCCTTCATGCGGCTTGACGAAGTCCCGGACGACCGCGTCGACTGCCTCGCTGGGCTGGGTCGCCTCGCGAAGCATCAAGCAGGTCGCGGGCTCCTCGGGCTCCTCGAGCACCCGGGCGAGGAAGAGGCGAATGAAGCGCGTGAGGGTCGCTGCGGCTTCTTTGGCGCTCCCGTGGGAGCGGTCGAGGATCTGCCAGACGTCGTCAACGCTACGCCGCCGCATCGCGCGTCGCACGGTCTCGAGATAGAGCTCGAGCTTGCTGCCGAAGTGGTACTTGATCGAGGCGATGTTCGCATCGGCCGCCTCGGCGAGCTCCCGAATCCCGACGCGCGCGTAGCCGCGCTCCGAGAACAATGTCTCGGCCGCATCCAGGAGCGCCTCACGAGTCGAAGCGCCAGGTCGTGTCGGTTCGGCAGTCATCGCAATCGTCCCACTCGCAGTTGCACGGGCCGGGTGAAGGGCCTTCGCAGAGACGACGATCGCGACGGTCCGAGATCGACACCCCTGTGGAGGAGTCGGCCGTTTTAATCAATCGATTGATTAACCGCAAGGCGAGAATCGGGTGACTGGGTGGTCGGGTGAACGCATGCCAAGAAAAAGGGAGAGAGCCGCGAGCGCAGCGACCGGTCCTCACCTCATCCGGCCAGGGTCCTTGCCCGCATTCGCCACGGCGAAGGCCCCCGACCCGAAAGCCCAATTGAAGAACCGCGAGCGAAGCGACCGGTCCGCTCGAAGGTGAACACGTGAACACCAACGCTCACTCGTCCTGCTGGGCGCTGAGCTTCTCGACCTTCTCCTCGAGGTCTTTCACTGCTTCGATCAGGACTCCGACGAGGCGAGCGTAGTCGACCGAGCGAGCGGTGACTCCGTCGTCTTCGAAGGCGACGATCTCAGGCAGGATGGCACCGACTTCCTCGGCGATGAGTCCGACATCGGGCCGGCCATCCGCCTTCCAGCGGTACCGAACTCCGCGAAGCCGTCCCACGATCTCGAGCGCATCGTCGATCGTCTCGATGTCTTCTTTCCAGCGGCGAGAGCTGTAGACGGTCCACGCATTGGCGACGGGATCGGTCGGCGAGGCTGGATCGACGGTGATGACATTGGAGGGGTTGGCGACGCCGACGCCGAGGCGCCTTTGGGCGAGATCGATCGTCAACGCCGGGTTGCCGTCGATGGCGAGCTGGTCGCCGCTCGAGCTCGATGAGCCGATCTCCATGCGATCGTTCGCCGAGTCGAAGCGCAGGCTTGCGTGCGCCGCGTCTTGATCGTGGAACTTGATGCCGATACCGGCGGGATGCAACGCCCCGGCCGGCCCATCGCCTAGCCGCAGCCAAGCACCGCCGATGTCCACGGCCGGTGGCGCCTGATCGGCGTCATGCCTCTCGGTCGTCAGGCGGGTAGCCCCTTCGGAGTCGATGCGCAGGCGCTCGGTGCCCTTGCCCTCGGCCGCATCGGCGTTGCGGTAGAACAGGCGAGCCGCGGACTCGGACTCGGCCACCGCCGGTCGCCCTTCCATCTCGAGTACCCAGCTCCCATACTGGCTCGCCGCTGACTGCCAGGACGCATCGTCCAGGGAGAGGTTGTTCACCGAGAGCTGCGACTTGAAGCTGTTCGTCGCTCCGACGAACGAGCCGAAGACCTGAGCCGTCGGCGCCGCCGCGCTTTGTCCGACGGTCACTCGTCGATCGAAGGCCGGCGTCTGGAGCAGTGCATCCCCTTCGAGACGCAGCGTCTGCCCGGTTACCGATGCGTCGGTCACGCCGTCGGAGCTGTAGAGATTGTCGATCAGGCTGGTGAGCTGAGCCGCCGCATCGATGTCGACTCCTCCGACTCCCGGCGCACCGTTCGACTCGAAGCGATTGCGGGCGATGTGAGTGCCCAGTCCGGCGGTGTGGATCGCCGCGACGCCGTTGCTCTCGAAGCGCACGCCCTCGATCACGTTCTGGTTACCGTTCCCGACTCGAATCCCATACTCACCCGCGAACGAGCAGATCGTGTCTCGCACTCGCCAGGAGTTCGCATCGAAGCCGATTCGGATGTTGTCGGTCAGGCAAGCTGCGAGACCGCACCGGTTGATGAAGACCGTGAAGGAGCTCGTGCCGTAGATCCCGATGTCGAAGTTCCGAATGATCAGTCGATCGAGGAAGACGATGTGGGTGTTGGTGAGATCGATGCCGATCGAGGTGCCCGTGGCGGGTCCGGTGATCGCCAGGTTCTCGATCGTGACGTAGTCGTCGTCGAAGATCGTGGTGTCGACGGTGATGCTGCTCCCGGTCGTGTTGCGGAACGCGATCGCGGCATTGCCTTGAGGCCCGTCGCCGATGAGGCGGAAGCGGCGCGGCAGCACGATCGGATCGAGATCCGTGTAGACGCGATCGACGATCACCGTGCCAGCCAAGCCGGCGTCATCGATCGCGGCTTGCAGCGAAGCGAAGTGACTCGCATAGCGCACGCCGTTGAGCCGATTGGTCCGGACGTCACCACCGGCGTTGATTCGAATGTCCCCATCGGCCTCGATCCGCATGTCACCCGGTGTGGTCAATCGCCCGGGCCAGGTGATGCCGAAGTCCGAGCCGATCGCGTAGCGCGTCGTATTGGCGGCGTCGACGATCCGGAACGCGTCGGCGGCCGGGTTCGGCGGAAGCCGAAGCGACTGAGTGACCGCCATCGCGTTCGCGTTGCGCACGTCCAGCCTCGCCGAGGGCGAGAGCGTGCCCAGGCCGATGGCACCGCCGGGATCCACGAAGAGCTCCGGGCTGAGCGGAAATAGGTGACCCAGCACGGGAATCGAGGAGGCGGGCAAGCAGTCGGTCGGGTTCGACCGGTCTTGGATACTCGGCGGGCAGTAGGAGCTGCTGGAGGCACCCGACGTCCCTGATGGGATGGGCGTCGGCGTCCTGGCCGCGGACGACGCCGACGCAGAGGGCGCGGCACTCGGTGTCCTGGCCATCGTCTCCGACGACGCACTCATAGTCGGTCGGCTCGTGTTGCCAGGTGATTCGGTGAGCTCTGTCTCATCGCCCTCTTCCACTGGCGAGGATGACGGCGTGCCCGGTTGGATCGACTGAGGCAGATGGGCCGTCGCCGACGCGAGCGGAGCGGCCGCGCCAACCGTTTCGCTCTCGAAGTCGAAGCTCAAGAGCTCGAACGCACCGGGTGCCGACTGACACACCAGGCTGTCCCCCGCCGCCGAGCGCAGAACGAGATCGGGCCAGACATCGCCATCCAGGTCGAGGACCTCGATGCCCACCTCGGCTCCACGCCGGGCGAGCCTCTCGGGAAGAGCTTGCTCCGTGAACCGTCCGGCGACATCCTGTCGAAAGACCTGCCATGAACGGTGAGTTCCCAAGACCAGGTCCGGCAAGCCATCCTGGTCCAAGTCCTCAATCCGGACATTGGAGACGTCGGTCAGCTCGCCTAGCCCCCAGCTCGCGGTGACGTCGTCGAACTGGCCCGCGCCGCGGTTCCAGCGAACCTGCAAGGCACCTTGCTCTAGCAAGAGCAGGTCGACGCGGCCGTCGAGGTCGAGATCTCCCACGACCACGGTGCGAGCCGACGGCTCGTTCGCGATGGCGGAGCTGGTGAGGATCACGAGAAAACATGCGGTCTTCAGACCGGCCGGCAGCGGGCGGAACATGGCAACGTCCGAGCTTGGATTTCGATGTTGGATAAGGCTTACCGCCACTGTACGCGAAGGCGTTCAATCTGTCTCGCCAACGGCAACGTGACGTCGAAGCCTCAGAGGCCGAGCACCGACCTCGTCAGCCCTCAACGCCGGAACGGGAGCGGTCGGCCGACACGGGATCTTCGTATCCCCTGACTTCAGTCAGGTTGTTCCCCGGCTTCAGCCGGGTTGCTCAGTTCCCTTGCTCCGCCCCTTCCGTCCGACTGCCAGCTTCGTCGCGAAGGCGAGTCCCGGATCATCGGTGCCTTCCCGTTTCGGTCGCGCGGGCTCTGGCTCACCGCGACAACCACGATCGAATGCAGCGAGTGACCATCTCGGGGGCGTCCTGCTGGACGAAGTGTCCAGCGCCGGGGATGGTCACCAAGGTCACGTCCTTCTCGACCCATTGCCAGGTCCCGTCGTGGCCGCTCGCGAGGAGTGCCTTGTCTTCGAGACCATGAAGGATGAGGACAGAGCACTTCACCTGGCGCGGGGTGCTCGGCGGCGCCGGCCTCGTCGCGGCACCGACCTTGGGGTAGTTCGCCTTGTAGTAGGCGAGCATGCCTTCGAAGCTCGAGCGCCCGAAAGCCTCGACGTAGCGCTCTCGAGCGGTGTCGTCCTTCACCCAGGAGGCAAGGCCCTGGGCGGTGAGCTTCTCGTGGGCGCCTTCTTTCTGGAAGTC
>JAVJTD010000507.1:0-32666 GCA_040219065.1 Planctomycetota bacterium | reverse complement strand
AACGACTCTCCGCGCGGAATCGGGTCAGCGAGGTTCGCGCCGAGCTGCCGCGCAAATCCCCTCGTCCCTCACTCACCTCTCCAAGCGTAACGCCACCCCCGTGGCATGACGGCAGCTCGTTAGGCAGGACCTCGTCGCCGGGGACCCGTTCGGGCTCCGATCGATCCTCCGTCAGAGCCCGCGCGGCCGAGACGGTAGGTCGCATCGGAACGGGTAGCGTCCCTCTCGACGGAAGCAGTCACTGAGCGTCAAGACGCCGAGCAAGGGGCCACTTCGGGAGTGACGTCTCGCAGCGCAGACGGGACCCTTGCTCGGGCGCTTCCCGTTTGGACGCGGCCTTCCTCGAACGAGCCGGTTGCAGCTCGGATGACCTTCACCGTCTCGGTCGCGCGGGCTCTGTTTGCCCTAGACCTTGACGCGCTCGATGAACTCGCCGGTGCGGGTGTCGACCTTCACCGACTCGCCTTCGTTGATGTAGTTCGGCACCTTGATCTCGAGGCCGGTCTCGAGGGTAGCGGGCTTGAAGACGTTGTTGACGGTGTCGCCCTTGACGCCGGGCTCGGTGGACTTGACCGTGAGGACGACCGCCGAGGGGAGGTCGACCGAGATGGGCTTGCCTTCGTGGAAGGTGACCTGGACCGTCTGGTTTTCGATGATGTAGTTCATCGTGTCTTCGACGAAGTCCGGCTCGAGCGTGAACTGCTCGTAGTTCTCGCTGTCCATGAAGACGTAGCCAGTCGAGTCCCGGTAGAGGTACTCGCAGTCCTTGCGCTCGAGAAAGGCGGGCTCGATGCGATCCGAGGCGCTGAACCGGACCTGCTTGGAGGAGCCGTTCGCCAGGTTCTTCAGCCTGGCTTGAATGAAGGCGCGCAGGTTGCCGGGCGTGCGGTGCTGGAAATCGCTGACGACGTGCAGCTCGCCTTCGTACGTCAGCACCATGCCTTTTCGGATATCGGTCGCGGTGATCGCCATCGATCGGATCCCTTCGTCTAACGGCGCATCAGTGCTCTTCGAGACATCGCCGGACCTTCACGGGCCACGGCGAAACGATGATTGAAGCATGGAGGCCTCGGCGCCTCAATGGGCTGCGTCCGGGCACACTCTCCCTCTACAGCTCGCCGCAGCGCAGCCTCGCCAGGAAGCGGTCGAAGTCCTCTCCCAGAACCGGCAGGTCGCTGCGACGGGCGATGAAGACGATCGCAATGGGACCGCCGTCCCACTCCCAGACGAGCGTCCGCACGATGCGCTCTTCACCGAACGAGCAGACGGCCCCGTTCACCGAGCGGTTCCGGTACTCCGTCTCGAACTGCCGCTCGAGGACCGATCCGGGCCCCGCGATGCTCCTGGCCAGCGTCTCGGCGACGGCGGCGTGCTCCTTGGGCCACTTGGGACGGATCACCTGGATCTCGGCGCCGGTGTGTCGATCGAAGACCGTGATGACTTCGTCGGCGCGGCGAGCGGGCAGGCGGACCATCCAGCCCGGATGCGGCGCGAACGCTGCGATGCGCTGGAGTCCGTCGTAGTAGCCGAGCTCGAGGTGGCGGATCGGGGCGAGCTCGGTGGCTGCCTCCGCCGCGGGTCGCCAGCGCATCGCGCGCAGGTCGCAGCCCTGCAGCTCCTCGAGAACGATCTCGCCAGACTCCGAGTCGACCCAGCGGATCGAGGAGACCTCGGCCCGCTCGATGGCGGATCGCCGAACCGTGACGGGATAGCCCTCGAGATCGACCACGCGCTCCGACATCGCTCGCCGCTTCCAGACGAGATCGCCCCCTCGCCTCGGATCCCAGACGCGGCACGCGGCGGGAGCCGCTTCGCCGGCCATTCGATAGCTGAGCGGCAGCCAGCGCGACTCCGGCCAGCTCTCGCGGCGGTGATCCCGGCGACCGTTGCGGACCTCCTCGATGAGGATGCGACCATCGGGCTCGAAGTCACCGCGCATCGTCCGCTCCCGCTCGCCCTCGGCCTCACGGTAGAAGAAGGCGAGGACCTGGCCGCTCGGCGAGAGATACTCCTGCCAGATGATGTGCAGCGTCGGTCCGTCCTCGGGGGTGAGGTGGAGGATCTCCTCGAGGACGCGGCAAGGAATCCTCTGGAAGTCGCCGTCGCGCTCGACGACGCGGCGCGTGCCGATCTGGGTCCCGAATCGGTCGTGGAGCCGAAACCACTCGGTGCGAGTCTCGGCGACGGTGTCGGCGGTGGGCTCGAGCTCTTCCCGTGACGCGATGCGGTGCTTGGCCAAGTCGAGCGTGCCCCCGAAGGTGACGCGCAGGGTCAGCGCCTTTTCCGTCTCGGCGACGACTCGGCCTTCGAAGATCGATCCGTTGTCGAGGACGACTCGGTCCGTCGACCATTCGGACTCCTGCGCGGCGGCGAGGGACATCGTCCCGAGCAGGGAGAGGCAGATCGTGAAGAGGTATCGGCAGGAGATCATCAGCCTCGGGCTCCTCGGATACGGCGGCGGAGTGAGCCGACACCTTGGGGCGGTGGGTCGAGGCTCTCGAGCAACGTGATCTCGGCCTCGGCCTCTTCGAGCTTGCCGCGATCGAGCAGGGCTTCGGTCAACCGAATTCGGTAACGGGTCAAGCCGGGATCGAGCTCGAGCGCCTTGCGCCACTGGGCGATCGCCTCGTCGGACCGGTCGCGTCTCGCCAGCAACCCTGCGAGCTCACCGCAAGCCTCAGCAGCGCGATCGCTCTGAGAGGTCGCTTCTCGGTACGCTTCGATGGCCTCGTCGAGCCGGCCTTCGGCGTGGAGGATCTGGGCGAGGGTGAAGGCAGGCAGCTCGGCGCCCGGATCCGCGGCGCGCCAGCGCTCGAAGGCGGTCAAGGCGAGGGCGGGGTTGCCCTTCTGCAGCGCTCGCTCGGCGAGCTGGCGCTGGAGCGCGACGTCGCTCGGCCGAGCCGACGCGAAGGCCGCGAGAACGTCGAGCGCTCGGTCGGCATCTTCGGTGCCCTCGAGCGCCTGGATCTCCGAGCGCAGCTCCTGCTCGGCCCACTCGAAGCCCTCGCCGGCCAAGACCGCGGCCAGGAGTGAGCGACATCGGGCGACCGAGTGAATGGGCGGCGGCGCGGCGAGGAAGTAATGAAGTAATGATTCTGTGCTGACGCTCGCCGGGAACGGCAGGTGGAGCTCGGCGCCCTCCAAGGTCTCCAGGCACTCGAGCGCCTGACCGAGGTGACGGAGCACGGTGTCGATCGCCGGGACGAGCTGCTGACGTGGGAACCGGACCTCGGGGCATCGTTGCTCTTCACCGGTCTCGAGATCGTACACCCTCAGGCGCAGGGCTGCTTCCTCGAGGAGGTAGCTCTCACCAGCGATCAGCCACCGGGCGCCAGTCGCCTTGCCCCACTTGATGAGGTCGCTGTATCCCGGAGAGAAGTCGAAGGCGAAGGCCTCCTTGCCCGCCCGATCCTTGTAGAACGGCACGAATCGGGAATCGCAATGCTCCGCGAGCGAGCGCGTGATGACGCTGGCGATGCCCCGAGCGAACGCGACGTTGACGGCGTCTTGCCCGAGTGATGAGAAGGGCAGACACGCGACGCGAGGTCTCTTCGAGCGGCTAGGGAATCTGACGCGACCCATGAACCCGCCGAGGACCGCGGGGGGCGCGTCGTCCAAGGAGTCTTCGCGGGCGAGCCGGTGGGCGAGCCATTGGAGCTCGGGATGGTCGGGCATCTGGAGCAAGGACGCGGACGCCATCGCAGCCGCTTCTTCTCGCCGGCCCAATCCATCGAGGCAGAAGACCCTCTCGACGGCGACCTCGGGAGTCGGTGCCAGGCGCGGCATGGAGAGCACATCGAGCGCGCGTTGCGGGTCGCCGCCCAGACGGATGGCTCGGGCGATCGGGGCTTCCAGGTCGGTCGTCCCGGCGCGTTGCGCAGCCGTGAGCTCGAGCTCGGCCTCCTCGAAGCGGCCGACCTGCAGCAGAAGCCTCCCCCGCAAAGCCAGGACGTCGCCTTCGCTCGGTGATTGCTCGGCGAGTCGCTCGGCGTGTTCGAGGGCTTCCTGGTATCGGCCGGCTTGCTCGAGGGCCCTCGCGAGCGCGCGGCGCGGAAGGCTGCCCGTGGGGTCCTTCTCGAGGGCTCGCTTCCAGCAGGTGCGGGCCGCCTCCAGGTTGCCGGTGATCTCCGAGGCGCGTCCTTCGAAGTAGGCACTGATGGACGAGCGCGGGCAGAGGTCTCGGAGCTCGCGGGCCACCTCGGCGACCAGATCCTCGCGCTCGAGATCGGCGAACACGTGACCCAGCCGCTCGAGGCGCAGAGGGTCTTGTCGCGAGCGGTCGAGCACCCGACGCAGGGTCGTCTCGGCAGGGCCGGGTTGACCGGTCACGGCGAGCAGGACGCCTTGGAGCACGAGCGCCTCGACATCGGCCGGGTCTTCGAAGAGCCTTTGCTCGATCTGCTCCCGGGCGACCGGAATGCGCCCGCGATCCAACAGCTCGCGGCAGGACTCGACCCAAGGGCTGGGGGAGGCGGTTTCGGTGATCATGCGCTCCTCGCGCGTCGAATCGGCGTCTCGCTCAGACACTCCTCCGAATTCCTCATCGGTCCCCCGGACTCGAGAGGTTGAGTCTGTAGAGGGAATTCGTCTGGCAAAGATGGAGTGCGCAAGCCGAGCGAGCCCGGGGTAGCACACGAGGGGGACAGCGCACTCCGAGCGGCCCCTTGCTCGGCGCATTCTGGCTCGATCGTCAGCGATGTCGAGGAGGCGGCTTCCAGCCAGGTGACCGCTTCCCGTTTCGGTCGCGCGGGCTCTGGTTTCTGCGAGGCGCTTGGCTTGAGGACACCGAGACCGGCTGAAGCCGGCGGTCCGAATGCCCGAATGCCAGCACCGGCTGTCCATCTCCCGCCGAATCGGTAGGCTGTGCGGCTGTTGCCGACTCGGAGGGTTTTGGCGAATGACCGAGGACATCGACCCGCGACTCCGCGAAGCGCTGCGAGAGCGCAAGCGGCGGCTGCTCTTCACGTCGCTCTACATCACGCTCTCGGTGATGGCGGCCGGTTTCATCGTCGTGATGGGCGTCTTGTTCTTCGCCGGGCAGCCAAAGCCAGGGCTCGAGTGGCGAGGCTCGAGCGTCGAGGTGCGGCTCGAGGCGGCGCAGCCGCACTACGTCGGAGCTCTCGGCGACTCGGCCGAGTGGCTGGTCCCCTCGACGCGGATCGAGCCGGGCACTTGGACAGCCCTCGATGTCTCCTCGGATCAGATCGACTGGCTAGTCGCCTCACCGGAGCCGATCGGCGAAGTGCTGCGTGACGTCGTTCGCGAAGAGATCGGCGAAGCACCCACCCGCACTCGCGAGATCCTCGAGGGGACCTTCCCCATCGTTCAACCTGTCGAGTGAGCATTGAAGGGACCCGAGATGACCGAGCTGACGTCGATGATCGGAGACATCGCCCCGCCGAGCTCTGGTGAGCTGGCGGAGCGGCGGGAGAAGCTGCGCGCCGAGATGACGAGGGCCGGCGTCGATGCGCTGTTCCTCGAGCCGGGCGCCAGCCTGAGATATGTGACGGGTGTGGACTGGCACCCGAGCGAGCGGCCATTCGGAATGGTGCTGACGCGAGATGGAGCCACGATCCTCTGCCCGGCCTTCGAAGAGCGCCGGGCCGGTGAGCTGCTCGAAGACCTGACGTCGCTCGAGATCCTGCCCTGGCAGGAGCACGAAGACGCCTTCGAGAAGCTGGCGCATTGGTGGAGCGGCCAACGACTGTCTCGATTGGCCGTCGATCCGGCGACGCGATTGTTCATGCTCGAAGGCATCCGCCGAGCGATCGACACCGGTGAGGTGATCAACGCAGCGCCCCTGATCCAGGCCTGCCGCGGCCGCAAGTCCCCGCTCGAGATCGAGCGCATGCGCCTCGCCAACCGCATCACCCAGCGCGCCATCGCTCACGGGCAGTCGCAGCTTCGGGTCGGAATGACCCAGACCGAGCTCTCACAGATCATCCAAGAAGCCCACGTGGCATTGGGGGCTCCGCCGGGATGGACACTGGTCCTCTTCGGCGAGTGCTCGGCGTATCCGCACGGACGCGACGACGGACACGGTCTGCGGGAAGGGGAGGTCGTCCTCACCGATTGCGGAACGAACGTGTTCGGATACCAATCGGATGTGACGCGAACGACGGTCTTCGGTGAGCCGACGAAGCGCCAGCTCGAGATCTGGAACGTCGTCGACCGAGCCCAGAGGGCCGCCTTCGAGGCGGCGCGACCGGGGAATCTCTGCCAGGACGTCGACCGGGCCGCTCGCCAGGTCATCGACGAAGCCGGCTTCGGACCGGGCTACCGAACCTTCTCCCATCGCCTCGGCCACGGCATCGGCCTCGAGGGGCACGAGTGGCCCTACCTCGTCGAAGGCAGCGAGGTCGTCATCGAGCCAGGCATGACCTTCAGCAACGAGCCGGGAATCTACATCCCCGGCGAGCTCGGCATCCGCTTGGAGACGATCATCCACATCACCGAAGAGGGCTGCGAGTACCTCGGCGTGAGGCAGGATGCGATCCAGTGAGCACTGAGCCCGCGCGCAGGAAGGGATCGGAGCCCGATCGATTCCGCGGAGAAGGGTGGGGAGCTGACACCAGGCGGGTTGAGGTGAGGCCGCGGTTCGAGCGTGAGAGAGGGACGAGGAGATGCGCTCGGCCGGATCGCTGTGGCTTGGGGTGGCGATTCGTCGGCGGAGGTCTTCGCGTCCCTCCCTCAGCCTCGTCGGTTCGTCGACCTAGCCCTGGCATGCAGTCAGCCGTCAGTACCGGGCCCCATCTGCCGGGACCCGTTCGGGCTCCGATTGCTTTCGCCGCTGGTCAGAAGTCGATCTCGAGCGTGCTGCGGCGTTGACCGAATCCGTGCTCACGGAGGCGGCGCATGGCGGATTCGAGTGGCCACAGAGCCCGCGCGACCGAAACGGAGAGCACCGATCGAGCGATGAGTCGCATCCTCGACAGTGCTGCCGATGGAGCGGAGAGGCCCCGAGCAAGGGTGTTTTCTCTAGAAGTCGATCTCGAGCGTGCTGCGGCGTTGGCCGAATCCGTGCTCGCGGAGGCGCTGGATGGCGGTCTCGTCTTTGGGCTCGGCGAGGGCGAGCCCGCAGCAGCCCATCTCTTTCGCCTCTTCGATGGCGCGGGAGATGAGTCGGTCCTCGACCTTGTTGGCGTCGAGGTCGGGATCGACGACGAGGTCGATGACGTGCGCGCGCGGGCTGGCTTGGGTGATCGGCGTGCAGGCGGTGGCGCCGAGGAAGCCGACCGGCCGATCGTCGATGAGCGCGACCAGGCAGAGCGCGTCGTAGCGATCCTTCAGGCGTCCGAGGCGCCGGGCGAGGTGGTCCCGCGAGGCGGTCCACGCCGGAGACTCCGCGGACTGGTGCTTCAAGAAGAGCGCCGTCAGTCCCTCGGCATGTCCTTGCGTCGCGCGTTGAACGACGATTCTCTGATCTCGAGCTTCCGTCACCATCCGACATTCCTTCACAAATCGACCCGCCCGATTATAGGGCCGGGCCGCCCGGGAGGAAGCACCGGCTTCAGCCAGTGCCGGGAGTCCGGCTCGAGCGGACCTCTCATCTCGATACGTCATTCGAATGCGCGGGCAGCCAAGAGTTTCCGGCACGATGAGAAGGAAGCGCTGCCGACGAGGCGAATCCTCCTCGCGATGGGCCGGTCGAGTTGGTATGGGA
This sequence comes from Planctomycetota bacterium, assembly GCA_040219065.1. Taxonomy (GTDB): domain Bacteria; phylum Planctomycetota; class OFTM77; order OFTM77; family OFTM77; genus OFTM77. The sequence continues at coordinate 25,003 of JAVJTD010000507.1, read as the reverse complement.
GACCCCCTCGCGTCGCGGCCCGTTCATCGAAGTTTCACAAAGGAGCCAGATCGTGTGGTCCCGTGTCGGACTGGTGCTGAGGTTCAAGCTGCGTGTCGCCCTGCGCACGTATCTCAACCCCGCCAACCTGTTCCTGGGACTGATATCGGTCGCGGGCCTGTGGGTATTGACCCGTCGCTTGGTCGGAGCCGCGATCGAGAGTGAGCTTGGGTTGGAAGCGCTGCCGCCGCTCTGGTTCACCGGTCTTTGGATCGTGACCACTGCCGCTCACCTTCCGATCGCGGGACGGCTGCTCTTCCGTGCTCCCGAGTGTGAGCTGCTCCTCTCACAGCCCCTCGCCCCGCGGCATTTCCTGCTCGAGCGGGCGGCCGAGCTGTCGTTCCCGCATCTCCTGTGGTGGCTCGCGAGCGCGTTCTTCCTCTACGCCTGGATCGACCTCGGTGAGCTGGATGCGTCGCGCCTGGTGCTCGGTCTCCTGGCCGGGGCGCTCTTCGCCCTGTTCTGTGCCGGGTATCAGCTCACGGGTGGATTGATCGCCGGACACTTCCGCAGTCGACTCGGCCGCTGGCTGGCCGCGGCGACGATCACCTCGCTGCCGGCGTTGCCTCTCGCCCGGATGCCAGACGACTTCGCGGCCGCAGCACGTCTGCTCGAGAGCTGGGCCTTTTGGCCGTCGACACTCGCCAGCCGCCTGACCAGCGATCAGGGGATCGTGGGAGCCGGGGGCCTCTTGGCCATGGTGGGGGGGCTGGCGTTGTTCTCGGATGTGCTCTTCCATCGCTGGCACCGCAAGGACTTCAGCCGAGCGCTCACGCGATCGCAGACGAAGCGCACCTTGCTGTGGCCGACCGCGGCCTCGTTGCTCGCCGCTCTGCCACGGACGGCGCGGGGCCTGGTGCTGCGCGACCTGACGCTGTTCCTACGCGGCGCCTATCCCAACGCCGGATTGGCCATCGTCGGACTCGGCGTCGTGCACTTCCTCTTCAGCGCGGCGGTGGTCGATCCGAAGGACACTCGCCTCGCCATGGTCATGACCCAGTTCTTCGCGGTGTTCGAGATCGTGATCGTGACTTGGGTCTTCGCGTTCGACTGGCTCAAGTTCCGCTCCGAGTGGCTCGGGCTCGAGCAGTCCTCGCCGCTCGCGCCGAAAGCACAGCTCACCGCGAGCCTGGTCACCGCGATCGTGCCTTGCCTGGTGACGGCGGCGACGCTCGGAGCCCTCGCATTGTTGGTGCGGCCGGATCTCGGCAAGTCGTGGCTGCAGCTCTTGATCAGCCTGGCCGTCTTGGGCGTCGTCATCCCGATCCTCGGCGTTCAGGCCGCCTGGGCCGGGTTCCGAGAGCGATCGATTCCCGAGGAGACGGCGTTCGGGATGACGGGCGGATTCACGGGGATGATCCTCGTGCTCGCGACTTGGCTGCCCCTTTGGATCGGACTGGTCGGGGCGTTCTTCTTCACGCCAGCCGTCGTGCGTCAGCTTCGTCGCAGCCTCGACTGCATTCGCCGCTTGGAGGTGACCTGGTGATTCTCCGGATCGAGGCCGTGCGCAAGCGCTACGACCAGATCGAAGCCGTCAAGGGGCTCTCGTTCGGTATCGCGCCCGGCGAAGTGTTCGGGCTGCTCGGTGAGAACGGCTCGGGCAAGAGCACGCTCAACAAGATGATCGTCGGGCTGCTGCGGCCGGACTCGGGCACGATCCGAGTGGCCGACCACGACGTGCAAGCGGACCCCGAAGCTGCCAAGGCCGCGATCGGGTTCCTGCCCGAGGTGCCATTTCTCTATCCCGCGATGACGGGCCGTGAGTTCATTCGCTTCATCGCCGCACTCCGCGGGCTCGAGGAGTCCGACGTGCTCGCGCTGGCGGACCGCCTCTTCGGTGCCTTCGAGCTCGAGCACGCACAGGATCAGATCGTCGGGTCGTACTCGGCAGGCATGCGCAAGAAGGTCGCGTTGATGGGCGCCTTGGCCGGCACGCCGCCACTGGTCATCCTCGATGAGCCGACCAACGCGCTCGATCCCTACAGCATCTTCCTCCTGCGCGAGATCATCGACGAGCTCCGACAACGCGGCTCCGCTGTGCTCGTTACGAGCCACATCCTCGAGTTCATCGAGAAGTGCGCCGACCGCATCGGCATCATCGCCAAAGGAGAGCTCCTGGCGCTGGGCACTCCGTCCGAGGTCGCCGAAGCGACCGGACGCCCGGGCGCCAACCTCGAGACGGTCTTCCTCAACCTCGTCGGTCGCAACACCGAGCAGATCCCGAAGCTCCTGTGAGCGGAACGATCGCACCCGGCAGCATCGTGCCACCCGCTCCGATGGCCTGACTTGAAACTAGTCAAGTCGTCGTTCGGACCGCCGGCTTCAGCCGGTCTCGGTGTCCTCCATTCCAGCGCCTTGGAGCGGACCCAGACCTGAGATCCGAAACTCCGCGGCTCGATGCGGCGGGGGACGGAGGGTCGGCTTCACGACGCGCGACCGAAAACAGAGCCCACGCGACCGAGAAGGGGAGCGGTCACCGAGCTGGGAGTCGCTCGACTTGCGCACTCCATCGACCGCGGCTCGGCTGATCTATTCGTCGCGCCCGTCTGGTATCGTGAGCGCCTCGGTGGACGGTGAGCGGCCGTCCCGGCTCATAGGTGGGAGGGTCCGATGATCGCGAAGTGGCTGACCGCAGGGGTGCTCGCCGGAGTCGTCTTGGCCATGGGGGCCTGCCGTGCTCCGGCGCCCTCGCCTGAGATCGGAGCGGCGCCCGAGGCCGCGGACTCGCCTGCCGCGCAGGCGAGCCTCGCGAGACAGCGGGCGCCCGAGCCGGGACCAGTTCGTTGGGCGATCCTCCAGGAGGACGAGCTGCCACCTGACGAGACCGTCCGCGACCGGGGAGAAGCCTACCGCGACGACCCTCGCACTCCGCATACGTCCGCCGGCTTCGGCCTGGGCGGTACGTTCGATCCCGACACATTCCTGATCACCGGGCACGCGGACTTCTATCTGAGCGATCACGTGGCGATCGGTCCGCTCCTGCAGGTCGGTGTCGACGACGACTACACGATCATCGCTCCGAGCTTCACGCTCAAGGGCTCGGTGGACGTCGAGACGGCTGGCCCCAGGCTTCGGCCCTTCGTGCTCGGTGGTGTGGGCTTCGCCTTCATCGAGGACGACGGTCGGCCGCGCTTCAAAGACGACGATGATATCGGCGTGATGCTGAACGCGGGGATCGGGATCGACCTCTTCATCGCCGAAGACATCAGCATCGGCGCGAGTGTGATCGTCAATGTTCTTCCTGGGGAAGTGCTCGACGAGACGCTCTTCGTCAGCCTGCAGGTGCTCACCATCGACCTGCATTTCTGAGAGATCCGGGGTGAGCTGCTAGAACGAAACGAACGGTGGCGGCCGGTTTTCCAACCAAGACCGGATGGGAGGAACCGTTCCACTCGAAGAGAAGCTCGCCATGAGACCGCCCATTCCGTGCCGCATCGTAGTCCCATTCGTCCTGCTCGGCCTGACCGCTGCCTGCGAGAGGAGCTCGTCTTCGGTCGATCCCCCTCCGATCACCGGTGAGGTCAGCGTCTCGATCGGTGACCCTCCGATCTGCGAGAGCCCGGTCGGGGACATCGATCATGTCTATGTGACGGTGACGCGCGTCCGCGTGCATGCCAGCGACGCCGCGGTGGACGACGACGGTGGTTGGGTCGACCTGATCGATCGACGCGACGATCCACTCGTCTTGGATCTCCTCGACCAATCCGAGACCGAGTGTGTGCTCGCCACGCTCGGCGCGGCGCGGGGCCTGCCGGCCGGCAGCTACGGTCAAGTCCGCCTCTACCTCCTCGCCAATGATCCGCCCATGGATGCCGTCGTTCCCGATCCGAACCCATGCGGTTCCGAGGGCTACAACTGTGTCGGCCTTTCAGATGGCTCACTGCTCGAATTGCTCCTCGGCAGCCAGGCAAAGACCGGCTTGAAGATTCCGCCGGGACGCATCGCGGGTGGCCGTCTCCTGTTGTCTCCTCTGGCCAATGTCGAGCTTCACATCGACTTCGATGCGTGCGCTTCGATCGTCTTCCAGGGCAATGGCCAGCCCCGATTGAAGCCGACCTTGTTCGCCTCGCTCGTCGGGGATCGCTCAGAGGTCGCGGGCCGCCTCGTCGACCAAGGGACGGGCGCGCCGTTCACGGGCCTGGCAGTGGTCACCGCGCAGGTCGTCGATGACGAGGGCATCGCACGTGTCATTCGGCGCGTGTTGCCCAATGCGGACGGGACGTTCCGTTTGTGCCCATTGCCCGGTGGGCAAGTGGACCTCGTGGCGAGCGGCGTCACGGTGGCCGGTGTCGCGTTCGGGCCGACCGTGCTGGCAAACGTGCCGGTGGGGACGAACGTCGGGGACCTACCCCTGCGGCGCTCGATCGACCCCGATCCGTTTCCCGCCTCGATCGAAGGGCTCATTCGGGTCTTCAGCGTCGGAGACGAGCCATCGGGTCTCGACGTGGCGTTGAGTGTCCTCCAAACCGTCGATCCCCCGGATCGGCCGGCCTACCGGTTCACCGCGCCGCTGCTTCCCGGCTCGGATGAAGCGGTGGCGACGGTCCCGTCTCCCGATTGTGAGCCCGCCGATAGCTGCGCGACCTTCCGAGAGGAGCTGATGGCAGCCCATCCCCTCTATGGTCGTTATGCGACCTCGGGCGTAAGCTACTCGCAACGAGGCCTGGGACCGATCGACGTGACCGTGGAGGCCGTGGCGACCGCGCCGTCCAGCGGAGGGTTGCCGACCTGCCGTCCGTCGACGCGCCGCATCGTGGAGAACGATCTGGGCCAGGTCCTGACGATCGTGCCGGGCCAGCTCACGCGGACCGAAGATATCGACTTCGACGATTGCGAAGACTGAGGCGGTCGTTGGGAGCGGGAGCCCTGCGCAGGGCTCCTTCGAGGTCCGGTTCCTACTCCTTCGCCGCGACCTGAAACATGGCGCCGAGTCCCTCAAGGTCAGCGAAGCTCGGGATCGATCGTTGCTCAGAAGATGATGACGATCGAAAGCTGAGCAGGAACTGACCGCCATGAAATGCAACCGAGCCTCGTTGGGACTGATCGGATTCTTCGGATTGCTGTGCACGACGGAGGCCTTTGGGTGGCAGGACGCGCTGCGGGCCAAGGCGACCGTGCTGAACGGCGCCGGCCTCGAGCGCGTCGACAACCGTCGGTTGAAGATCTACCCGGGAACGATCGGCTTCGCCGACGGGAGTGTGCGAACGACATCGGCCGCCACCATCGCCGACATCGCCATGGACCTCGACACCGGTCCGGCGATCCCCGTGAATGACATGCACTATGCGGTGTTCGCGACGGCCGATCATGGCGGTACCGACTTCCGCATCACCTTCTCGGCGGCCAAGGCGCAGCCGACGGCGTCGGTCGCGGCCGGTCAGGCCGTGAACGTGCCAGTCGCCGACACGACCGGCTTCGAGGCCGGGCAAGTCGTCTCGATCGAAGCCAGCCCGACGCAGATGGAGATGGCGACGGTGATGACGGTCGGTCCCTCGCATCTGGTGCTCGACGAGGTGAAGGCCGTCTACCCGACCGCGACGATTCGTGTCCGCAGCGGCCATCGGCCCCAGGGCTTCAGCAGCTACCGGCTCCTTGGCTGGGTCTACTTCTTCCGCGGCTCGTTGCTCCGCTTCCGGCAGGTCGGCGACACCGTCTTCTACGAGGAGCCGACGTCCTTCATCGAGGTGACCAACGGCACCGCGACCACCTATCAGCCGGTCGACATGTTCTTGCCGCCGACTCGAAGCTGCGTCGCCCTCGTCGCCGGTCGCATCAAGCTGCGCGCCCTCGTCTGGGGAGAGGCGCACCTCCTCTTGAGCAGCAACGGGCTGGGGATCTCGCGAGACGTCATCTTCGGCGGCAACTCCATCAGCACGATCGTGCCTTTCCAAACCGAGACACCCGCCGTCGGCGGCGTCATCTGGTACCGCCTCACTCGCCCCGAGCACGAGGTCAACCTCCTGATCAGCGGCTACCGCTGCGACCGGACCGAAGACTGGACCTACTGATCCGAAATCAGAGCCCGCGCGACCGATACGGGAAGCGGCTGCGGAGCTGAGAGCCGCTTCCTCGACGTCGCTCACGATCGAGCCAGGAGGCGCGGAGCAAGGGGGGTGTTCGGAGAGCCTATTTCTCCAGAAGGGCAACACCGGCCCAAGCTCGCTCGTGGGAGCTCTCGAAGGCAGGCGGGGTCACCGGCTCACTCAGCTTGGGCACTCCGATTCTGTCGGGCCCAAGAAGTCGAAGTCACGCGCCGGGCGATTGCGGGCCTGGTACGAGCGGGGTCTCCTCGGGAAGAGACTCCTCGGGCTCCGGCGCCGCTTCATCGGGAGATGCCCCACGCCGAAGGCGCCATTCGTGGGAGTGATGCACGCCAGGGCGGAGGTGGGACTCCTGGTTGGTGCGGGAGCCGTGGACGCAGGGACAACGGGCGCACTCGTCCAGGAATCGGCCGGCGGTCAGATCCAACCGGAGCTGCCGATACCACGGAGCATTCCACAAGGCGTCCAGGGTCATGGCATTCACGTTGAGCCCGCCGTGACGGCCGTTCGAGCACGACATGACATCGCCGTTCGAGCGGATCTTGATCTCGAAGAACGGATCGATGCAGCCGAATCGCTTCGAGACCTGACCGAGCGGGATCTCTTGGGCGTGTCGGCCCGATCGTTCGTCGTGGACGAACGACGATCGGAACAGCATCAGCGGAACTTGGTACCCATCAGCGATGGCATGACAGCGCTTGACTAAAGCGTCGATGTCGGTGCGAGAATAGACGTTCTCGCCGCGGAGCCCTTCGTAGAACACGACCAACGGCTGGACGTGGACGGCCTGAATCGCGCCGGTGGGAAGCAGGTCCTCGAGCAGTCGGGGCAGCTCGTCGGCATTGCGGTTCATCAGCGTAAAGGCGAGGGCGATCTCGGGTCGCTCGGTGCGCGCGGCCCTCTTGGCGGCATCGAGCGCGAGGATCCTGGACTTCAATTGTTGATAATCGACACCGCGCAGCACCCAGTTGGACTCGATGCCGTCCACCGAGACGGCGATCGAGAAGGCCTGCCGCTGAACGAGGAGCTCGCACACCTCCCGATCCAGCAAGACGCCGTTCGTGTTGAAGCAGACGCGGCGAGAGACCTGGGTCGTCAGGGCGAGAATCTCCTGGAAGTGATGGGCGACCAGGGGCTCACCGACGATGTTGAGGTTGACGGACTCGGCGTCTGCGATCCAAGGCAGCAGCTTGTGGATGGTCTCGAGCGGAAGATCGAGCTCGGGATGTCCGGCGTCGCTTCCGTAGTCCTTCGAGCAATGGACACAGGCGAGATTGCAGCGGCTGGTGATCTCCAGGAAGATCTGACGCGGCGTGCTGTGCATGCGTCCGGTGGCGGCGTCGAAGTCGATCAAGTCGCCCTTGCGAATCACGGCTGAGCCCTCGCCTGATCGGCCTCCGCGGCGAGGCGGTGCTCGGGGCCCAGGGGAACGTGCCGGTATCGCTCGAGGTCCTCAGGTGTCCGGATCCGGGCGCAGACCCTCAGAGCTTTCTCGAAGACCTCGAGGGTCCGCGCGACGTGGGCGTCCTGATGAGCGAATGAGGGTAGGAAGTTGCCGTTGGTCAGTACACCGCCGCGGAGGCACTCCTGGACGAACAGCGTCTGCCAGCCGAGCGCCGTCAGTGGTGGCCTCGCCTCGAATGCGATCGACAGGCGGCATCCGGGCCCGACGAGCCGCGCCCCGACTCCAGCTTCGGCTGCGAGGGAATCGAAGGACCGGCGCAAGGACTCGCCGATACACTCGAGATGCGATGGCACGTCCTCTCGCTCGAAGATCCGCAAGCACGCCTCCGCCGCTGCCAAGGAGTAGGTCTCGCCGCGATAGGTGAGGCCGTATCCGACGTGATGCAGGCCTTCCATCCACTGTCGCGGTCCGCACAAGGCCGATATCGGAATGCCATTTCCGAGGGCCTTGCCGAGACACGTCAGGTCGGGCGTGACTCCGTAGCGCTCGGAGGCGCCGCCGCGGGCGACGCGGAAGCCGGTCACGATCTCGTCGAAGATCAAGAAACACTGATGCTGGCGCGTCAGCTCCCGCACCCCTTCGAGGAAGCCGGCATTTGGCAGCTCGGTGTTCAAAGGCTCCATGACGATGGCCGCGATGTGGCCGGCTCTCGATTCCAGGAGCTCGGCCAATCCTGCCAGGTCGTTGTAGGGGAGCTGATGAATCGTATCCCGCAGGCGATCCGGGATGCCGTGGCAGGCGGGCTGCCCGGCCAGGTACCAGTCGTGGAAGCCGTGATAGCCATGGACGATCACCTCGTCGCGTCGGGTGAAGCCGCGCGCGATACGGACGGCGGCGGCGACGACATCGGATCCGTTCTTGCCGAATCCGACCTGCTCGGCGCCCGGGATCATCGCCGCGAGCCTCTCGGCGACCTCGACCTCGAGTGGGTGCAAGAGCGAATGGAGCGGGCCATCTGCCAGCCTGCGAGCGACGGCCGCCCGGACCTCCTCGTGGCCGTGACCGAGCATGATGGGGCCCCAGCCCATGATCCAGTCGACATACTCTTGGCCGTCCTGGTCCCAGAGAAGGGCTCCTCGGGCGTGTCGAACGAGTACCGGAAACGTGCCTCCGGGATGTTCGAGCGCTCCGTGAGACGGCGTCCAGAGCCCCGTCGCCAGGACGTCCTGCGCGCGGCTCCACGTCGGCTCAGAGGCGATGCCGTCACGCTTCTCCTCGAACGCCGGGTTGTCCGTCAGGACGTGACACGTCTTGCAGAATTCGGGGTAGTCGCCCGACTGCATGCGGCGGCGAAACTTCCGGTAACGCTCACCATTCCAGATCTCGAGGGCGCTGCTCTCATGGACGTTTCCCATCTCGAGCTCGGCCGGCGCGCGGCAGCAGGGGAAGACAGCACCGCCGGGCATGATCTTCATGTAATAGGTCGACATCGAACAGACGTGGGGGTAGCGGCGCCGGACGGTCTCGATGATGCGATCGAGGACTTCCGGCCCGATACCGCGACGAAAGGGCTCCTGTGGCGCGATCGTTCGCGCGTGCACCGGATCCTTCACGTCGAAGAGTAGGCCGCGCTCTGCGGCGCGCTCACAGGCAGCCTGGATGAGCTCGCCGATCGTCCGCTCATCGAAGCGATCACGCACGTGCCGCCCCTGACAACCACTCGCCAGGGGCTGCATGATCTGAGCCCGCACCTCGGTGTGGGCTTCGACCGCCCCATGATCGGCCAGCCAATCGACGAAAGCCGGCAGATCCGGGAGGTTGTCGCTCATCAGGACCGCCACGACGGAATTGGGGATTCTGAGCTCCTGCGAGACGGCGAGGATCGCTCGCAGATTTTTCACGATCGAATCGAAGTCCGCGCCGACCCGGATGCGCTCGAACACCGACTTGCGGTGGCTGTCGAACGAGACGTGGATCTTGGCGATGCGATCGGCGATGGCGCGCAGCGTGGGGCCATCCAGCAAGGTCGCGTTCGTGTAGAGGCTGACGAACGTGTCGTGCGCGCGGCAGCGGTCGATGACGAGATCCAGATCGGCGAGGAGCGGCTCGGAGTTGGAAGACGGGGTGATCAAGGAGGCCTCGGGCAAGACCTCGTCGAGCACGACTCGGGCCTGCTTCGAGGTCATGCTCTGCTGCGGCTCGCCGTCCGATTGGCCACACATCACACAGCGCAGGTTGCAGACGTTGTTGGTCGAGAGCTCGATCCACGCCGGACGCGAGATCCAGGTCTCGGCCGACGAGGCGAGGTCGTGAACGATGGCCAGGAAGTTGTCGACCTGGCGGTTGAGCTTGTCCATACCGAGGATTCGCCTGGGAGAGCGGAATAGGCGTTCGCGGCTCCTCTTCCGTGCAGCCCACGCTATCAGGCGGCCCGGAATTCGTCGACCCTTCAAAGCTCCGCCGGTGGGTCAGAGCCGCGTCCGCTCCGATTCGGTGTATCGGCGGCACCACTCCTCGTTCACCGAGTCGGACTGGCGCTGCAAGGTCGGCGCCTCCAGCGTCAGCTCCGAGGGAGGCTCGATCTGAAGCTCACCGAGCACCCTGGAAACCGTGTCCCTGGGAGCCGCGACGAGCGCGTCGTAGTCGACGCGAATCGGCTGAATGCCTTCGACTCGATAGAAGCTCTCCCAGGCGTAACGCTCGCGGAAGATGTTTTGAAGTTGTGAGTGGATGAGCACACGATCGTAGCGCGGAGCCGCTTGGACATCGGTTTGATGCGAAGCCCAGCAGTCCGTCTGGAGCGCCTTCGCCAGAGACACCGCTTGCCGTAAGGTGTCTCGTCGCTGGATTGAGACGTATTGCAGACCGGGAAAGACGCTCTTCAGTTCGGCGGCCGTGCTCAATCGCTCCGCGAGCTGATGGAAATGGGCCTTGAAGCCGAAGACCCCGTTGGGCGTCGTCTTCTTGAGGAGCAAGAGCCGGCAGTATTCCTCGAGAGAATCGAAGCGCCAGACAGCGCGGAAGTCCGCTTCCACCCGGGTGTCGAGGTACTCTGTCGGCGCGCCGGCCAGCTCGGTGTGGCAGAGGAGCTCGCAGAGCAGAGAGCTGCCCGAGCGGGGCGTGGAGCAGACCAGGTAGCTGATCCGCGGCAGACCGACAGAGGGGAACTCGTGATCGACCTTGTGGTGCAGGTACACGGCTGGAGCGACTCTCAGTCCGGCGAGCCGGTGAGCACCCAGCCCGCCCAATCTTGGAGCGCGTGGCGAGGCTGTCCGGAGTCGTCCTGCTCTCGCCGGATCTTGTCCTTCGCGATCCAGAGCGCTTCACTCTTCGAGCGACCCTCCAGCCAGAGCTGCCGGTAGAGCTCCGTCATCAGCTCTCGGGTGACCTCGTCGGGGACGGGCCACAGGGACGTGATCGCCGAGCGAGCTCCAGCGGCCAAGACCGCGCTCTGCAGCGAGGCGAGCCCTTGTCCGCCTTGCTCGATGCCGAGGCCGGTCTCGCAGGCCGAGAGGACGATCAATTCGCAGCTCCCCAGATCGAGCGCCATCAACTCTTCGCCCGTGAGCACTCCTTGGCCGAGGTTCGCTCCGGCGAACACCAGGCCGCAGCGGCTGCTGGGAATCAGCTCGGTGAGAGGCGACTGGCCCGCCTCCTCGAAGTCTCCGTGCGTCGCCAGGTGGATGAACCGCTTGCCTCGTGCCTGTCGGGTGAAGCTCTCGAGCGTCGCCTCCTCGCCAGTCAGGACAACTCCCGTGGATTCGAAAGCTGCCTCGAATGATCTTGCCACGGATTGCACCTCTCCCTCCGTGGCGGGCAGGGGAGTGAAGCCTGGCGAGCTCCGGGATCCTCCGGCGGGCGCAGCGCTCTTGTGGCTGGCTCCATAGTCGATGGCACCGGCGACGAGCAGGGAGGGTGCGCCATTCCTGGCGCCAGGCGGTGCTGTGAGCTCGCCAGCCGACGCATGGACGAGAATGCGCGCCACATCGCCCACGACGCCGTCATTCAAAGGCAAGGCGTCGATCGGGACCGCCGCGATGGCGCCCGCGGGGAGCCAATGCAGCCGTTCGGTTCGCTCCCAGTCGAGGGAGAGCGGACCCAAGAGAGCTTCTCGGAGGGATGCTCCGGCATCGCCCTTCCCGGTCCCGGAGGTTCGCCTCCCGACCACTCCTCGAGGGGCCAGGATATCGGTCGATCGCCATTGCTCCGCCAGGCGGAGTATCGGAGCCAAGGGACCTAGCGGGACCATGTCGAGCGCGCCGCTCGGATGCAGGACCCAAGCGAACAGGCGGTGACCTTCGTCCGAGGGAGGCGAGGGCCGGAAAGGCTCGTGACGCGCGATGCGCCAGGTGGACACCAGGAGGTCGCCGGGCGCCAGGCGCTCGGCGAGCGCCCGGGCAGTCAGCAGAGCGGGCTCAGTCGGGGTCGATCGACCGACGAGCCAGCGCCGGAGCTCGCGCTCGGCCACCTCGCGTCGTCGTATTGCCGCGACCAACCGGTCATCCGCGCTCGACGACTGCGTGGCGAGCACGCCGAGAGCGGCGCGTGCTTGGAGCACTTCGGACTGAAGCCCGCGCAGCCGCTCTTCCGCTTCAGTGTCGTCTCGCGCTCGCAGGGCACGTGCCGCGAGGTGTCGGCCGCTGCGCAGCGTCTCGCACAGACGGAACACCTCGTGCCGAAGGTCTGAGCCCGGTGGCTGCTCGAGGCTTTGTCGGACGAGCTCGATCAACGGACGCTCGATCTGCTTGGCGAGGCTCGCCATCTCGCGGGGCGTGCTCCCCAAGGCGAAGGCGCCTTCGAGGCGCGCCTGCAGCCAGCGCGATAGCTCCAACGCCAACTGGGCAGACTCGGCAGTGCGACCGCTCGAGTCCATCACGAGCATTTGTGCGAGCCAGGCATCGCAGAGGGAGATGTCGCTGGTGACATCGATGGCACGGGTCGTTTCGAGGACTCCGCCCAAGACCTCTTCGGCTCGCGCATATTGCTCCGAGCGAGCCAGGAGGATCCCCGTGGCGAGGCGGCTTCGAACGACATCGGGATGGAAGTCCGGCCAGAGTGCCTCGAATTCGGACAGGATCTCCAAGGAAAGAGCGAGGGCTTCCTCATTGTGTTGAAGTGCCTCGAGGGCGATCAGCATGTTGCCCTTGGCACGGAGCGCTTGCTCCGATCGCGGTCCGAGCTGGCTCTCGTAGACGGGCAGCACGTCCTCGCGGTACATCCGCAGCCCTTCCTCCCAAGCGCCCTGCCGAATCGCGATGGTCGCGAGGCTGTCTCGAAGGAGCGCGATGCTCGGGTGGTCGGACGGATAGCTCGCTTGCATGCGCTCGAGGTTCACCTCGAGGATCGCTCGCGCGGCCTCCAGCTCTCCGAGCTCGCGAAGATTGACCGAGAGGTTCTGCCGCAGGCCCAAGAGGTTCGGATGAGTGGGCGGGAGCGTCTTTTCCCAGATCTCGAGGAGCGCCTCTTGAATGGCGCGCGATTCCTGCAGTCGGCCTGCCTCGGAGAGGCTGATCGAGTAGTTGAGTTGGACGATCTGCCGAATGCGATCGCTCGGATCCCGATCCGACAGCGCTTCGACGTTGCGCTTCTCGATCTCGCACGCCCGTTCGACGAAGCCCAGCTCCCGGAGCGTGATGGCGAAGTTCCCTCGGCTCATCAACAGCCTCTGGTCGTCGGCAGGCAAGGTTCGCTCGAGCGAGGCCACCAAGGCCTCCTCGATGACGCGCGCGGCCGCGTAGTCCCCGCTCGCCGACAGCGCGGATGCATAGTTGTTGCGAGCGGCCGCCAGGGCGAGGTGGTCCTCGGGAACGCGCTCCTCGAAGAACTCGAGCTGGACACGGCGGAGGCGGATGTTGGCCGCGTGTGACCCGAGAGTCTTGGCGAGCTCGGCGAGGCGTCCGCAGGCCAGTTGGAGCTCCTCGGTGAGCTCGACCGGTGGCTGGAGGAGCTGCTCGGTCGCGCTGGCGAGAACGGTCGGAGCGTTGCGGTAATCCTCGGCCCCGATGAGCCGCTGCACCTCGTCCGCGCTGGCGTTCGCCGCCGTCACCTTCTCGAGCGTCGCCTCGGAGGGCGCTCGCGCGGTGAGATGCAGCGTGACCTTCGCGGGCTCCTCGGACTCGAGAGTGACGCGAATTGGCGCGGGCGTCTCGAACGTGAGGAGCAGATAGGGAGGCTCGCCCTTTCCCTCGAAGGAGCGTCCCGTCTCGAGGTTGGTGACCTTCAAATGATGTGCATCGCTGACCCAGACGTCGAGGCGGGTCGCGGGCACCGTCCGCTCGACCTCGGCGACGCAGCGAGGATTCCCTTGGGAAGCCCGGGTGGTCACGAGCTCGATTCGGTCGACGAGCCGGGGCGGTGCCTCCTGACAACCGAGGACGACGACCATGAGGAGCGAGAGCATGCGGCGCACTCCGGCGGGACATTCGGGGATCTTTCTCGATCGTCCAGTTCTATCGGCTCGGCCCGGCGCTGCAAGCGCTCAGTCGGTCCTGGGATCCTCTGCCTACCTCGAGGCCGGCTCGCCGAGTATCTTGTGTGCGTCCCGTTTCCCGACCCCAGGTGAGTTCCTCGTGCCTCCTGCTGATCCCAAGTCGTTCCGAAGAAGGCCCGTCGGCCAGCCGACTCGGGGAAAGACCGCGAGCAATCGGCTGCGACGCGTGGACCGGATGGTGTGCGAGTACGACAGAGCGTTGATCGAGGCGAGAGACGACAGCCTGTTCATCGATCTCGGCTACGGTGCGAGCCCGGTGACGACCCTCGACAGCTTGGGCCTCTTCCGGGTGCTCAATCCCGACCTTCGGTGCGTGGGCGTCGAGATCGATCCGGAGCGCGTCGCCGCCGCCAAGCCGTTCGAAGGCCCGGGGATCGAGTTCCGGCGGGGTGGGTTCAATCTGCCGGTCGAAGAGGCAGAGTCCGCCCGCTTGATTCGAGCCTTCAACGTGCTCCGTCAGTATGACGAGGATGCCGTTCGGGAGGCGTGCCTTCAAATGAGTGAGCCGCTGCGAGAGGGAGGCCTCTTGATCGAAGGCACCTCCGATCCGTTCGGGCGCGTCTGGACCGCTTGGCTCCATCGCAAGGTGGGGAGCGTCCTTCGTCCCGAGGCGTTGGTCTTCGGGACCAACTTCAAGGCAGGCTTCGACCCCGGGCTGTTCCAGGCGGTATTGCCCAAGGCACTGATCCACCGGATGGTCCCGGGCGAGCCCATCCATGCGCTCTTCGAAGCTTGGCACCGAGCGGCGAGGGCGACGATCGGAACCCGCGTCTTTGGTCCACGGCAATGGTGGCGAGCCAGCTTGGAGCAGCTCGCCGGCGGCTGCCGGGGCTTGCGGGAGGGGCGACGCGACTGGGCCCGCGGCTGGGCCGTCTTCGATGGGGACGCCCTCGGAGTGTGATTCGTGGTTCGACGCCGCTTGGTGCGATCGTACCGCCGAAGTCATCGGAACAGAGGCGGCACCGTCGGAATCGGGCGATAGTCGTCCAGCCACTCGTAGCCCAGCCAGCCTGGATGCGTCGTGGCACGCATCCGCGTCACATTCGGCTCCAACTGATCAAAGAGGGACTTCGAGACATCGACCCAGCGGACGTCTCCTTCGGACCACCAGGACTCGAGTGCTGCCTGGTAGCGCACGCCGTTCTTGTTCTCGCGGACGGTCTTGCCCAAGACGGTGACGACGTGCTCCTGACCCGGGGACGAATCGCAAATGCCGTTCAGGAAGACGATCGTTCCGGATGTGAATAGCGGGACGACGAAGAATGCCAGCAGGGCGAAGCCCCGCACGAGGGAGTAAGGTGCCGTCCTGTGTTGCAGTCCCAGGGCGACGGCACAGACCGCTGGCAGGATCGACGGGAAGCCGATCGCGGCGCAGAGCAATAGGATGCTCGCCGGTCGTACGAGCGGGTACTCGATCGTGCCGGCCATCAAAAGGCCGCCGCCCAGCAGCCCGATCAATGTCAGCCCGATCGAGGTGAATGCGAGGCCAGCGTCCATCTTCTGTGACGGATGGACCTCGTGCCTCTTGGCGAATCGGTCGACGGCGTCCGCGATGCTGCCGAGATCGGTCAGGATCGCGAAGACCTTGCTCTCGGATTCGTCGCCGAGCTGCTTCGAAGCGATCATCACGTCGAGGCGGTCGGTCTCGAGGGTGAGCATGTGAATGCCGAGCTCGAAGAGCTTGCGCACCGCGGCTCGTCCGATCGGATTCGCCAGCGTCGACGAGGTCACCTCGAGGTCACGGGTCCGGACGTTGAACTCGCGATCGAACCGGACGTCGTAGGATCGGAATCGCCAGGCGGGCACGAAGTCGGCCATCCAACGATCCAAGCCATTCTGGCGCGTGACGCGAAACCGTCCGGCACGTGCGCAGCCGACCGAGACCACGAGGCCCTGCTTTTTTGGAAGTGCGCGGACCCGGATCTCCCGGCCACCTCGCTCGCCGCGGACGTCGGTCTTCTTGGACTCGCCGCGGCACAGCCGACCGATCTCCTCGGTCAGGTCGAGGGCATTGGGAATGTTCGATTCGCCGTACATCTTCATTGGCTGTGTTTCTCGCCTGATTGGAGCATCTGGCCGCGGAGATCCGAATGTGGGCCGTCTGAGTCCTCTTCGAGGCGCAGGAAAGGAGGACACCGAGACCGGCTGAACCGGCGCTCCGAAGGCCGGGCGCTCCAGATACACCCTTGCTCGAAACCTCTCCGCTCGATCACTGACACCGTCAAGAGCACGGCTCATCGCCCGGCGGACGCTTCCCGTTTCGGTCGCGCGGGCTCTGGTTTGGCGGCAGGCATCAAGTCAGCCCAGCCCCCGGGCGCGGCGCCCGGAGCATACAGGGGGAGAAACGTGGTCCGATCGCACCCGGCACAATTGGACCGCGTGGTCCGATCGCACCCGGCACAATTGGACCGCGTGGTCCGATCGCACCCGGCAGCATCGTGCCACGGAGCTTCGGATCTGAGGTGCGGGTCCTCTCCGAGGCGCTCGGAAGGAGCACACGGAGACCGGCTGAAGCCGGCGGTCCGAATGATGTTTCAGATCAGTCCTCATCGCTCTCTCCTTTGCGGCGCTTGAGGGCTTCTCGCAGCAAGAACTCGATGTGGCCGTTCAGGCTGCGGAGCTCGGCGTTGGCCCAGCTTCGTAGCTCGTCCATGAGCTCGGGTGACAATCGAAGCAGGAACGGCTTCCGGGCAGGCTTCTTGGATCCGGAGCTTCCGGACTTCTTCTGGGGCGGAGTCACGGTCGCCCCCGTGTTCGAGTCTCGAAGGGCAAGACGGCTCTCCGATCAGTTGTAGAGGCTGCCCGTATTGAGCACGGGCTGCGGGGCGACGCCGCCACACAAGACGACGAGCAGGTTTCCGACCAAGGTCGCTCGCCGCTCGTCATCGAGCTCGACGACCTGCTTCTGGCCGAGCTGGATCAGCGCGTCCTCGACCATGCCGACCGCACCCTCGACGATCTTCTTTCGAGCGGCAATGATGGCGTCGGCTTGCTGGCGCTGGAGCATGGCAGAGGCGATCTCGGGTGAGTAGGCGAGGTGGCTGATACGTGCTTCGATCACCTCGATGCCTGCCCGGTTGAGTCGCTGCTGCAGCTCCGACTCGAGCTCTCCGGTGACCTGCTCGGTGTCGGTGCGTAGCGACGGGATGCTGTCGTCGATCTCGTCGGAGGTGTCGTCGTAGGGATGGCACTTGGCGAGCTGGCGCACTGCCGTCTCGATCTGGACGTCGACGTACTGGAAGTAGTCCTCGACGTCGAACTGGGCCTGAGCGGTGTCGCGCACTTGCCACACGACGACGGCACCGATCTCGATCGGATTGCCGGCGAGGTCGTTCACCTTGATGCGCTCGCTCGAGAGGTTGTGCGCTCGCAGTGAGACCTTGTGCTTGATGGTGAACGGATTGGTCCAGTAGAAGCCGTCGGCGCGGACGGTGCCGCGATACCGGCCGAACAGGACGAGCACGCGCGACATGTTCGGGTTGACGAGGAAGTACCCGAAGAGGGAGAGAAAGGTCAGGAAGATCGCGCCACCCAGGACCCAGAAGTACCAGGGTTTTGGGAAGGGCTCCTGGTAGATGCCGAAGGGAATGTAGGCCGCCCAGAAGAGGAAGGTCGTGATGAGGGGCAGCCAGCCCGAGAAGGCGCGGAAGGATCGCTCGGACGAGGGGATGCGTTGAGTCATCGTGGGATCTCCTTGGTCATGTGATACCACATTGATATCACTTTGATAGCCGTCTATTTCGCGAAAAACTTCGGGCGCGCGTCCGTCACCTCGGTGGATCCATCGCCTTCAAATGAGTGGAACGGAGCCGCGCCCGGCCGCCGCTCCGCTGCGGGATTCTGGAAATGGCTGCTTTCTGCAGGTGAATCGCCCGTAGGATCTTGTCATCTCGAATGGCCGAGCGACTTCGCTCCGGCAGGGTTTCGAGAAGACGACGAGGAGTTGATCCATGAAGGCTATCCATCATCCGCTCTGGCTCGCGGCTGTCACTTGTGTGCTCGCGATCGCGGTCACCGGCGGCACGGCGCAAGCTCAGGGGTGCCTGGGCCCCGACAACCTGACCGGCCCGTGTTGCAGCACGACCGCCGCCACCTTGCCATCGTTCCCCGGCCTGTCGTTCTCCGGTGACGGCATCTGCTGGGCCTCCTGCGGTCCCTGCAGCAACCCGGTCGACATCCGTTACGATGTGCCGAGCTTCGTCCGTTGCGGCGTGTACAAGACGGATGTGTTCGTCTTCGCCCCGTTGACCGGTAGCTGGCTGATCGGAAGTGCGCATATGGACTACACGCGCACGTGGGAGGAGACGAACGACGACGGTCAGACGCTCCAGGTCTTCCGCTTCCTCGTGAAGGTCGACATGACCGCCTCGGGAACGTTCGTGTGTCCGATCGCTTCAGCGACCGAGCCGACGCACTTCTACCACGGCTTCCTCGACTACGCCTTCAATTGCTCGACGGGACAGTGGGAGCCGGCGACAGCGCTCTACCACTCCTGCGACGTCTATGGCCACAACCCGGTGACGTCCGCTGTCCCGGGCGCTCATCATCCCGGGCTCAGCACGGCGATCGTGGGACCGATCACGACCGCGAATCCGTTCTCGTACACGATCGAGGTGCCATTCTCGGGGCCGGTCGTCGGCGGGGCGATGCGAACGCAGACGCCGCCTTCTTCACTGTCGTGCTCGACCGAGGAGCCCATCGCCGCCGGTGGCGCGAACCTCGGCTACATCGGCTCGGCCTGTGCCTGCCCCTTGAGCCTGACGCCGCCGAACATCTACTCGGCCCAGCCGTTCTCGGGCGGATCGACCTGCGGCTCGTCGTTCGGTTCGATCCTGACGACGCTCCCTCTCCAGTGGATCCACACGATCTCTCAGAGCTTGGGCCGGTGGACGGGGAGCGGTCCGGGGACGCCGTACCCAGGGAACAAGAAGATCTGGTCGAATGAAGCCTTCTATGCCTACACCGAAGGCTGCACGAGTGATCTCCATGTCGACATGAGCTACGGCGTGCTCACCGCCGAAGGCTTCCCCGTCACACCCGATTTGAATCGCCCTTGGCAGTCGACGAGCAACACCATCGACATCGCCAGCAACTTCTCGAAGACGACCGGCATCGTGCCACCCTTCAACGGCGCGGTCTTCGAGACCAATCACCTCATCTACGCGAACTTCTGAGGCGGAGACCTGGCCCGGACGTAGCCTCAGAAGTGGATGCGTTCGGGCTGAAGCCACTGGGAGCGCGGGCGTCCCGACCGCATCGGGCCGCGCAGCGGCCCGATCAGCCAGACGAGTGCAAACCTTAGAGTCTCAGCCGTTCCAAGGGGCCCCAGCTCGCTTGCGAGAGCTCTGACGGACAAGCTCGGCCTTTGACTCGCTCGACTAGGACACTCCAATGCACTCGAGCGTCTGCTGGAGACTTGAAAGTCGAAAGTTGAACGTTGAGCCGTTGGACGTTCCAAGAAGCCCAAGCTCGCTCGGGAGAGCTCTCACCGACAGACCCGGTCTCTGGCTCGCTCGGCTTGGGCACTCCACCTGAGCTCCGGCTCACCCCAGCGCCTTCACGACCTGCTTCAGCAAGACAGCCGTCTTGCGGTCGAAGCGACCCGTCGGCGTCTCGTTGCCGGACTTACCATCGTAGTCGTCGCGCCTGCGGTCGCCCGAGAAGAACCGCGTTTGAAACCGCGTGACCGCGATCTGCAGGTGCCGCGAGTATTCGCCGTCGGGCGTCCTTCGCTTCCCTAGCCCCAGCGCGTAGCCAACGGTTGCGAGGTCTTCCTGCAGCTCGCGGACGGGTTGGCCCGAGATACCGCTGCGAGTCTTGCCACCGAAGCGCTGGCTACTGTCGCGATCACCCGAACGGAGCACGATGTCGGGATGCGCGTCGAAGACACCGCCGTACATCGCAGGGAGCTCGTCTTGGTCGAGGTCGGGCTCGAGCGCCAGGCCTTTGGCCTCGAAGCGCGGCCAAGGGAACTCGAAGCTCGGATCCCAGGGACGCGCGCTCGGGCTGAGGCCAACGGTGGGGCCGCGGTCACAGCGCACGTCGGAGTGGCCGAGCACGAGCTGAGGATGGATGCCGAAGTGGTTCACCAAGCGCTCCATCAAGTTCAGGCTCGCCGTGATCTGCGCATCCGGATAGTCCCGGTTGCCGTCGACGTGCTCGATGCCGACCGAGAAGCGACTGATCGTATCGCGCGGGCTCATGCGCCGCCCGACCTGACCGGGGCCGGCGAGGGGGTGCCAGAAGCTCGTCTCGGTGTGCCAGCCGCCCGTCGTCTCGTGCATCAGCTTGACGATGTGGCCGTCGCGGTCGACGAGGTAGTGGTAGCCGCCTTCGTCGCTGTCGGGTGAGAGGGCGGTGTTGAGCGCCTTCCCGAGGTTCTCACCGCCGGTCCGATGCAAGACGACCATGTCGGGCACGCCGCTATCGGTGAAGAGCTGGATGGGATGGGGCGAGAGCTTGTCCTCGAGTGACCCATCTTTCATCGTGCGGACGCGGCGGATCCAATCGGGCTTCCAGTCGATCTCGAGCTTGGCGAAGCCCGTCTCGTGATGGTCGAGCTCGACGCCGCCATGGGGACCGCGGTCACCCCGGTCGTCGCGGCGCGCGATGGGGTCCTTGACTGTCAACGCCTGCTCGTCGCCGATCGCGAAGGTCTGAAGCTTGAAGTCGATCTCGAGCGGGCGGAACTGCATGTCGAACTTGACCCGGCCACCCGGGACGTCGTCCTTCGTGCGTCCGGTGTGTGGCCCGCAGGGACCCGGGCTGAGCTGATCGGCGTCGGGCTCGAGCACGAGCGTGTGCACCTCGTCGGGTGTCACCGCGGCGAGCCCATCTTGAATCGACAGCCAGCTCGTCGCGCGCCGCGGCGCAGACCAGACGGTCGCATCGCCGCGGCGAATCGAGACCTGCACATCCGTGATCGGGATCTGCGACGGCACACCGGCGGTGAACCGGCGCCTCAGCCGCCCGTCGTCGTCCAGCTCGCCTTCGTTCCAGAAGCGCATCTGGAAGTGGATCGTCGTTCCGTGGGACTTCGCACGTTGCTTCGTCTTGGGGCCGCCCATCGGCTCTCTCCTCGGGGCTCTAATCTTCTTCGATCATGCCGCAGACGTGGTCGTGCTCGCCGTCCGGGTCGGGCTCCATGTCGGGAGCGTCGAGCTCGGCGGCGGCCTCAGGCAGGATGCCGTGGTCGTGCCACATCACCACGATGTCCCGCACGTCTTCCAACTGGCCGGTCGGCAATTGACTCAACTCGAGCTGCAAGTCGCAGACGTTGTCCTCGAGCTTCTGGTGGTTCGTGTATCCGAGATTGGCGAGCCGCACCTCGACCGCCTCGTCGCTGCCGTCGGGCGCCGAGGTGAGCACGTGGACGGCGTGATACAGGATCGGGCCGCCCGGCTCGTTGGCCCAGTCGAACGTGAATCGCTCAGGCAGGCAGCGCTTTCGGAACGAGGCAACGCCGTCGCCATCGGTCGTGTCCTCCTTCAATACTTCGCCGCCGCCGCGCGCTCGCCAGCGCACGTTCGGGAGCGGCATGCCGAAGGCATCGTGGAGGATCACACGCTCGAAGGCGCTCTCGACATCGACCGGCAGGTACTCAGAGAGGTATCGACCCGTGCCGTAGAGCGATTCGCCAGGAGTGTCCTCCTCGGAGAGCGGCGGCTCATCGCCGTCCTCGAAGAACATCAGGTCCACGCGGCGATTGTCCTGGCAGGCATAGCCATCGACACCGACCGCCTCGTTGGGCCAGTGCTCGCCGCAGCCAATCCGCGCCGGCTCGGTGAAGCGAATCGCGCTACGAAGCGAGGCGAGCTCGGCAGGCTCGACATCGAGCAGGGTGGCGAGGTGACGATCGAAGAGATCGAAGTAGGCGGCCCAATCGGCGGCGCTCTGCGTGCCGTGCCCGAGCGATAGGCCGAGCTCCTCTTGGCAGGTCTGGCGGAATCGCTTGCGCGCGCCGTCGGTCGCGGGCCCGAAGTCGTTGTCGACGTCGCCGGGATCGCAGTCCCAGCCATGAGTCTCCGAGATCCACTTCAAGACGCGCTGCCAGTCGGCGACCTCCTGGTTCTCGGCGCAGTGTTCCGCCCAGGCCTCTCGCTGACCGGTCAGATAGAGAAAGACGTTCTCGGCGCGGCGCTCAGAGAGGGCGAGGTTGTGGGAGCCGCTGCCGGTCGTATCGGTGTGGCCGGCGACGAGGAGCTTCATGTCGCTCGCCTTGGCCCCGAACTCGAGGACGGTCTTGATGACGCTGAGACCGGTGATGCGATCGGGATCCGGATCGGCGTCGGCATCGGCGCGGGAGCCGGGGAGCAAGATCTCGCGATCGACATCGAAGGTCGCGTCCTCGAGCTCGCAGATCACGACGCGGGGCCTTGCGAGCACGAGAAGGTGGGTGAGGTCGGTGTCCAGGGCGAGTGGCTTCTTGCGATGCGGCCTCAGGCGGGTCGTAGTGTCGGCGGGAGGAGGGCTGGAGGGAGCTCCGTTCTGCGGGGCAAGGTCTTTGAGGTTCGGCAGCTCGATCGTGCAGGTGCCTGCGACCTCGATGTCCTCGATGCGCAGCTTGCCCTGTCCGTCGAGGCTCTGCTCGATTCGCCGCCCGTCCGGCAGCGTGACAGCAACGCGCTCGCCAGGGACCGGTTTCGAGGTCGGGTCGACGAGGAGGATCTCGATCCAGTGCGTCTCCGTGGGAGCGGGGACCGGCGCGGGCGGATTGGGAAGATCGGGACGCGGCTTCGAAGGCGCAAACGGGCTGCGAGGCTCGGTCGCGGGAGGAGGAGCTTGGCTGGAGCCGTTCGACTGGGCCTTTGTGCTGGCAGTCCGGTTTCCACCCGGCGAGGTGATCTCGATGGGCCGAATCCCGAGGCGCCCGGCGGCGGCGTCTTTGGCGAGCTGCTCGATGACTCTCTGGTCGGTCCAGCTCGAGAGGAACTGGTGCCCGAGTCGAAGCGCCACTTGCCTCAGCTCGTCCATCGCGAGCCGGTCGGGGAGGAAGTGGCGAAGCAGCTCCACCGACCGATCCGCGGGAAAGGATGATTCAACCGATCGAAGGCCGGGCCACGGCTCGATCTCGTAGTCCCGGATTCCCTGTCGCAAACGCATGGGGGACCTCGCACTGAGGCACACGAAGACCGGCCCGACTGGCCGATCTCCCCCTAACGCCGGAACGGGTCCAGGAACCCGACAAGGTTTTTTGGGAGCGCGGGCTTCCAGCGCGCATGGGACCCGGCTGAAGCCGGGGAACCAACCCGGCTGAAGCCGGGGGATACGAATTCCAACCCGACTGAAGTCGGGGGATACGAAGTCCGACCCGACTTGAAGTCCACCCGGCCTGACTCGCCACCCACCGCCACGATTGTGCATCCCCTCGCCGCTTGATACGGTTTCGCGGTCTGGGAGGGTCCTTCATTGGAGGTTGGCCATGGGTAGCGCACGACTCGAGAATCTCATCGGTGGGCGGTGGGTCGCATCGAAGGCGACGGAGACTCATTCCGTCACGAATCCGGCGACGGGGCAGGTCATCGCCGAGTGTCCTTTGTCGCCGGCGTCCGAGGTCGACGCGGCGGTCCGGGCCGCGCAGGAGGCGTTCCCCGCGTGGCGGCGAACGCCGGTGCAGAATCGGATCCAGCCGCTCTTCAAGCTCAAGGAGCTGCTCGAGAAGCACGCCCAGGAGCTGGCCGCCATCGTCACGCTCGAGAACGGCAAGACGCTCTCCGAGTCGATGGGCAGCGTACGCCGCGGGATCCAGATGGTCGAGGTCGCGACCGGTGCGCCGTCATTGTTGATGGGGCAGTCGCTCGAAGACATCGCGACGGGGATCGACTGCGAGTCGGTCCGTCAGCCGCTCGGCGTCTTCGCCTGCATCGCGCCCTTCAACTTCCCGGCGATGGTGCCGATGTGGTTCTTCCCGTTCGCGGTCGCGTGCGGCAACACCTTCGTCTGCAAGCCTTCGGAGCAGACACCGCTGAGCCAGAAGCTGATCTTCGAGTTGACTCAGGAGGCGGGCTTCCCCGAAGGCGTTCTGAATCTCGTCAACGGCGGCAAGGAAGCGGTCGAGGCGCTCCTCGATCACCCGCTCGTGCGCGGCATCTCCTTCGTCGGCTCGAGCCCGGTCGCCAAGCTGGTGTACACCCGCGGCTGCGCGAGCGGCAAGCGCGTGCAGGCGCTCGGTGGTGCGAAGAACTTCCTGATCGTGATGCCCGACGCCGAGATGGACGCCGCGCTCGATGCGATCGCCGAGTCGGCTTGCGGCTGCGCCGGCGAGCGCTGCCTGGCGACGGCGATCGTGGTGCCGGTCGGCGATTGCCATGACGCGGTGCGCGAAGGTCTGAAGAATCGCATGGAAGCGCTCGTCGTCGGCGACGGCTCGAAGGCCGAGACCACGATGGGCCCCTTGATCTCGGCCGCGCACAAAGAGCGCGTCTTGAAGGCGATCGCGCGCGGCGTCGAGGAAGGCGCAAAGATCGTGCTCGACGGCCGGGAGGCCAAGGTCCCCAAAGACGGCTTCTTCGTCGGCCCGACGCTCTTCGACAACGTCACACAGGAGATGACCCTCTCCAAGGACGAGATCTTCGGACCGGTCTTGTGCCTCCAGCCGGCGAAGACGCTCGACGAGGCGCTCGCGATGGCGAAGGCGCATCCGCTCGCGAACGCCAGCTCGATCTTCACGACATCGGGCAAGCACGCCAGGCAGTTCCGCTACGAGGTCGATGCGTCGATGGCGGGCGTCAACATCGGGGTGGCCGCGCCGATGTCCTTCTTCTCGTTCGGCGGCGCCAAGGGCTCCTTCTTCGGCGACCTCAAGGCGCACGGCCGCGAAGCGTTCGATTTCTTCACGGACCGCAAGGTCCTCATCTCGCGCTGGTGACCGGATACTCATTCACTCAGGAGGGACGCTGACGTGACGCGGATCGTCAAAGGCGGCTTGATCCAGTGCTCGAACCCGATCAATGACGAGAGCCGCTCGGTCCAAGAGATCCAGGCGGCCGCTTTCGAGAAGCACCTGCCGATGATCGAGGACGCAGGCTC
>JAVJTD010000505.1:0-7993 GCA_040219065.1 Planctomycetota bacterium | reverse complement strand
CATTGGAGTGCCCAAGTCGAGCGAGTCAACGACCGAGTCTCTGAGTGAGGGCTCTCGCAAGCGAGCTTGGGCTTCTTCGAACGTCCAACGGCTCGACTTCCAACTCTCAACTTTGAAGTCCGTGTCTCCGCTATTTCCGTCTGATGACGAGGCGCGGAGCGCCGGCGCTGGACTAGCCCCGGGCGAAGCCCGGGTTTCAAGTTAGTTGTCGCTGAAGTCCAGCTCGGCCCAGGTCGCCGTCGAGGCGTCCCAGATCAGGCGGAGTGTATCGCGCAGTCCGAGAGTACGGTTCGCGGCGAGATCGAGGTTCGCAACGTCCTGAAACGTGACGGGTTCCACGTCCGAGGCTCCGATGAGCACGAGCTCCTGGCCATCGAAATGACCGTCGTCGAGCCCGACCATGACGGCTCCGGCGTTGCCGGCCACCCGAACGGCGCGGGTGTCGTCCGAGACCGCGACCGTCGCACCTCCGGTGAGGAGAGTCTGTACCGAGAGCCGCGTGCCGGTTCGAATGCCGCGGGCGTCATCGTCGGGCGGGAAGAAGCCTCCGTTGTCGACCCAGACATTGTTCGTACTCCGCGCGACGCAGTCGCTCGGCATCGTTCGCCACGCGAAGTCGCCATCGACATCGATGAAGTTGTCCGCGAGGACCAGGTCCTCGATCGTCGCGGAGCCGCTGCCAAGGAAGGCACCGCCGGTCGGAAGGCGCAGGACGTTCTTCAGGAAGCGCATGCGTGCGACCGTATAGGCCCTTCCACTCGCA
Source organism: Planctomycetota bacterium (assembly GCA_040219065.1). Lineage (GTDB taxonomy): Bacteria > Planctomycetota > OFTM77 > OFTM77 > OFTM77 > OFTM77. Next base: position 7,230 of record JAVJTD010000505.1, on the reverse strand, counting down.
TAGAAGTAGAGCGCCGGATACTCGCAGTTGGTGAAGGTGCATCCTTCGATGCGCAGATCCTCCCAGCGGTCCGATTGCACGGCCGGAAAGGCCTCGAACACGATGAGTCCTTGACGGGCATTGCCGAGGCCGGTGATGTCGGCGAAGGTGCTGTTCAAGATGCGGATGTTCTGACCGCCGTTCAGGAATCGAATTGCCGACGAGGAGGCATCGGAGGAGAACGAACAGCCATCGATCAGCAAATTGTCGCTGCTCTGGGCCTGCTGGTTGGCGGAGATGGCGTACGCCGTGTAGCTGCGGAACGTGCAGTCGAGGAAGCGCTGCTCCTTCACGTTCATGAAGATCTGGGCGAAGGAAGGCACGCTCGAGCTGCCTTCGAACGAGCAGCCCACGATCACATTGCCCCATCCGTTTCCGTTCACGACCGTCGTGGAGGGTTGGGTACGCTCACTTCCCTTGAAGAAGAGGTGAAATGCCCCGCCGCCGATGAACGTGCAGCCGACGATTCGCGAGTCCTGCAGGTTGCTGTAGATGTGGCCACTCTCCGTGGCTCCGAATGCGCCGGCTTCGCCGAACGTGCAGTTCGAGACGCTCCAGTCTCGCCCCGCCACCTGAAGATGGTAGGTGTCCGACCCTCCCGTGTAGGTGAGCTCCCTGAACTCGCAGTCCGAGATCCGGAATCCCACGGAGAAGTCATTGGCGGGCTGACCGGGGAAATGCCCGCTGTCGGCGGTCGGGATGTTGAAGAGAACGCGCTGCCCGCCTTCGAAGATGCAGGAGTCGATCCAGCCCTCGAGCCCCGAGCGAGCGGAGACATGGCCCATGTCCGGCGCGACCCGGAAAAGGCACCCTTCCATCTGCAGCCGGAAGAAGGTGCCGGGAAGCGGCTCGGCCGGCAAAGACTGGATGACCGCGCTGTTCGTCCCGCCAATGGCATCGTCGACCTCGAAGACGACATCGTGCAACGTCAGCGCGATCGTCCCGAGGCCCTGCTGGGAGCCCGGGTTGATGAACGCGAGCCGGGTCGTGTCGGTGACCTTCAAGTCTTCGAGGGTCAGGCTCGAGCTGAGGTGAAAGAGCGTGTGCCCCCCGATGCGGTCTCCGTGGAGGATGGTCTTGTCCGAGCCGGCGCCTCGCAGCGTGAGTGGTGAGTCGATCGTGCGATTGAATTAAGCGTCGTAGTCCCCTGCGGGCAGGAAGATCTCGTCGAACCCGGCCTGAATGAGCTGGTCCAGGGCGGCTCGCTCCTCGGTGTTGTTCTGGTCGTAGTCGAAGTCGAGCCGTGAGAAATCGACCGGGCCCTTCCACCGATGAATCCACTTCCCGGTCCCACTCGCGTCGGTGATCGAGAGCCCGTGGATGTCGGAGCCCGTCGCCCAGGATGGCAGGTCAGCAGTCTCGACGAATACGACATCACCTGCTCGCCGCTCCTCCTGAACGAACACGGAGCGATGTCGAAGGGTGCCATCCAAGCTCGCCAGGTCGGACCAGAGCGGGACCGAGCGCTGATACTCGGGGGCCAAAGTGCTCTGTCGAGCCGTCGGGGGAGCAGGCGTCGCCGACTGGGCCCGAACGATCGTGAGCGGCATGGAAACGAAGACGAAGATCGAGAGGAATGTCGAGAGTCGCATGACCCGGAGCCTCCGAATCTGATGGTGATTGGCGGGGGACTTGAGCACTCGGATGCGTGATGAGGGATGCTCACATCAGGACGCTTAGAGCCAATGTCCTGTGCGTCATGCGCACCAACAGCTCTTGTCTTGGCTCACCAGAGCGCCGGTGAGAGCTTTTGGGGTCCAGCGCGTCCGGTCGGGTTTTGAGACGGAGAAAATCCTCTGGGGGCTTCAGGCACTTTGGTGCCTCTCTTGATCTCCGAATCCGAAAGCCTTTACGATGGCGAAGGTTAGCCGGAAGAAGGACGCAAGCATGACTGACTCGACGACGCCGGATCCTGCCGATCTTTCTCCGAGAGGAGGACGCTCGAAAGGGAGCTGGGTCCTCGTGGCTCTGGAATCCAGCAGCTCAGTTGGAGCGCGGACGGGTCGCTCTTGGCCGGGACGAACGGCTCAGTGGTCCGAGTCTGGAGCGCGGAGGACTTTCAGCTCGCCTTCGAGCTGCGTGGTCACAGCATGCCGATTTATCAATGCGCCTTCTCACCTCAGGGGTACGCATTGGTAACGGGCTCGCGCGACGGGACTGTCCGTCTCTGGTCAATTGAAGGGGAGGAACGGCGGCTGGATTACGTTGTCGGAAGGCGCCATGTGACTGGCTTGACGTTAGACAAGAGCGGCTCGCGCGTGGCGGTGGTCACGAACGGGGACCACAGCGTCAAGATCTGGAGCATCGAGTCGGGAAGCCTTCAGCGACGCATCGAGGTGCCTCCAAATGCCGCTTACTCGGTCGCGTGGCTCGACGACCACCTCATCATGGGTGGAGTCGACGGATACATCCGGACGGTCGATCTCGACTCGGGGGAGATCGCCTCTGAGTTCCCTGCCCACGAAAGCCGGGTCATGGAAATCCTGGTCCACCCAGACCAACAACGGCTCTTCTCGATTGGCTTGGATTCAAAGATCGGCGCCTGGGAGCTCGAGACGGGGCGAGAGCTGTGGGTGCAAATGGGAAACAAAGAGGGGCGATGGTGGCCGCAAGGCGTCTTGGCCGCCGTGCTTCTTCCCGAGAGGGACCTGCTCGCGACGGGAGCCGCAGACGGCAAGATCAAACTCTGGTCTCTCGAGGACGGACGGCAGTGTGACTCCTGGCAGACCGAGGCCCGCGTCATCGACGGGCTCGACGTCTCGGCCGACGGTCGCTTCCTCTTGAGCGGCGGCTATGAGCCGTCTCGGCTAGTGCTGTGGGACATCGATTCCGGACGCCGTGTTTGGTCCCAGCAATCGTCGTTCAACTATCGGTTTCCGAAGTTCTCCTCGGATGACTCCAGGATCTTCTCGGGCGGTATCGAGGGGGCCCTCGGAGTCTGGGACGCCGTGACCGGGCGTCGCGTCGTTGCCTTCCCCAGCAACCGAGGGAATCAAATATTCCAGCTCGACGTCTCGAACGAGGACCTCGTCGTCACGGGTGACGATTCCGGAATCCTCCAGTTCTGGGGCTTCGACCGCTTCGACCGGTGAGAGAAGAGAAGCCTCGTCGCGTGACGGTAAGATGGATTGCCGACCGGAGATCAGCCCTACACCGGTGGATTGAATGGCGAGGGATCCAGGCGCTGCCATTCGAGGGTGACGGGTAGGGGATAGGCGCGCCACTCCTCGACATCGAAGGTCCAAGATCGCTTCGTGCCGCCGGTGCGGGCTTCGCCGAGGGGGGAGCTCCATTCGAGGGTGGCGAGGCCGGTGAGGGCCAAGACCGTGCTCGTCTCGAAGTCGAAGAAGGCGAGGCCGGCGCTTGGGTTCACGGCGATGTTGCCGAGCGTGTTGTACAGGCCGTTGCCCTCGTAATCGGGAACGCGGAGCGTGTGATCATTCACGACCTCGACGAAGCCCGGGGCGCCGCCTCGGTGGGACGCGTCGAGAAGACCTTCGGGGTTCGCGCTGCCGACGAAGAGCGTGTCGGCGCCAGCGATCAGGTGCCGGTGTGATTCGGTGAGCGTTTGACCGCGCGTCGGCTCGGGTGCCGTTGGCTCTGGCTCGACACTCAGAAGCTCGCGCCGATGGATGAACTTGGGGCAGTTGGGATACGACTCGGCCACCGTGAGGAGCAGACCGTCGGTCGTAAGCCGTGCCTCGCCGTTCAATCGCAACCGGCGGCGCGCCTCGAGGTCCATCACGACCAGCCCCAGCCTTGGATCGTCTCGGAGGTTCTCGAAGAGAGGGTCGGCATCACTCGTGGAAGCTCGGACCGCGAGCGTCTGGCGATCCTTCGCTTCGAGGAAGCCGGCTTCGCCGGCGAGGATCGTCGTCCAGACGCGACCTCTTGGGTCGACCGTGGTCGCGGCGGCGAAGGATTGCCTGGCGAGCCAGTGCATAGCGCCCTGTTGGATCTCATTGGAGAGCATCTTGCCGGTCTGCAGGGCCATCTCGGCCTCGCCCGTTCGGGCCTGGACCGCGCGCTCGCCGGGGTGGAAGGAGTCGGAGCGATTCATCATGAATCTCCTGTCAAAGGAGGACCCGAGGCCGAGCGTGCGGCCTAGGGTGTGGCGAGGGCGCTTCAGTTCTTGGTCGCGTGCGAGGTGTGGCCGAGCAAGAAGCGGCGCATCAAGGCAGCGATGCGCTCGCCATCCTCCTCGAGCGCGAAGTGCCCGGTGTCGAGGAGGTGCAGCTCGGCGCTGGGAAGGTCTCTCAGATAAGGACGTGCGCCTTCGGCGGGGAAGATCTGATCGTTCTTGCCCCAGACGATCAGCGTCGGCGGCTGATGCTCTCGGAAAAGCTCTTGCCACTTCGGGTAGCGGGGGACGTTGGTCCGGTAGTCGTAGAAGAGGTCGAGCTGGATCTCCTGGTTGCCCTGACGGTCGAGCAGCGCCTGATCGAAGAGCCAGTTGTCGGGATGGATCGACTCGGGAAGGCGCGTGCCGTGCTGGTACTGCCACTGCGTCGCTTCGAGGGTGAGCAGGTGCCGCAGCGCTTCGCGGTCGGCCTCCTTGCCGCTCTTCCAGTACTGCTGGATCGGGTCCCAGAACTCGCGAAGTCCTTCCTCGTAGGCGTTGCCATTCTGGACGACGAAGGCGGTGACGCGCTCGGGATCCTGCTCGAAGAGCCGGAAGCCGACGGGCGCGCCGTAGTCCATCACGTAGAGGGCGAAGCGCTCGAAGCCCTTCGTTTCCAGGAGCTCATCCACGATCTCGGCGAAGTGCGCGAAGGAGTAGTCGAAGTCCTGGACACTCGGCATCGCGCTGTGACCGAAGCCCGGGTAGTCGGGCGCGATGACATGGAAGTCTTTGGCCAGAGTGGGGATCAAGCCCCGGAACATGTGAGAGGAGGTCGGGAAGCCGTGGAGCAACACGACCTGGGGCGCGCCGACACGGCCGGCCTCGCGGTAGAAGACCTCGATGCCGTCGATCGTCTCGCGGCCGAGGCGAACGCGTTCGCGCTCAATGACCTTGGCCATGGCCGCGACGGTCTCCTCGGTCTTCCACATCGAGGACGCGATCATCCGGAAGTTGGTGACCGCGGCCGCGTAGCCATCGAAGCCGGGGACCTGAGCCGCGGCGGTGGCATCTTGGACGACCATCACCTCGAAGCCTTCCTCGACCAGATCCCTCAAGTGGGACTCGGTGCAGAGGTTGGCCGACATGCCGGCCAGGACGACCTTGGAGATGCCGCGCTTGCGAAGCTGGAGCACGAGGTCGTTGGTATCGGGTCCGTAAACCTTGTGCGGGCTGGTGACCACGGTGTCCTCGGCCTCGATGTAGGGCTTGTAGCGCTCCAGCCAGTCGGCGCCCGACCCTTCGAATCCCTCCAGGCTCAGGGGCCCCTTCCGATCGAACATGCCGATCGAGTGCATCACGCGCTCGAGCGTGCCTTCGAGGTGCCAGCCGTGGTCGGTCGGAAAGTAGTAGTGAGGCGAGATGAAGAGGGGGAGGCCCGCACCTTCGGCGGCCTTCATCAAGAGCTCGAGATTCTCGACCGTGCCGTTGGCTTCGACGTTCGCACCGACGACGCTCCAGGCGACGCCGGACTCGTGGAGGAAGTCCTTCTGCGGGTCGGTGATGACCAGGGCCGTGTCACCGCGCGTGATCTCGAAGCCGAGGTCGGGCAGGCCGCTTCCGTCGTCGGCGTTCGGAGCCCGATGCGTTTGGGCATGAGCGGGCAAAGCGGAGAGGCAGGCGATCAGGAGAGCGATGGGGAGGCGTCGTGAGATCGATGCGATCATGAGTGTCCTCGAGTTCCGGGGTGGATCTGTCTCGTCACGATTATAAACCGAACGATCGGTACAATTGATATGCCCGAGATGCAAATCCGCTCGACGGTGTTTCGCTGGTTCTCGAATTTTCTTGGCGACGCACCGGCTCGCTCCCTCGAATCTGACCGATCGTTCGGTTACAACCGAGCAGACCGATTTCGAGGAGCCTCCTGTGAGACGACCCAAGATCGATGACGACGCCCTCTTCGAGAAGCTGCTGGTGCTCTTTCGGCGCAACGGCTTCGTCGGAACACGCCTCAGCGACATCGCCCGGGAGACAGGCCTCCAGAAGGCCAGCCTCTACCACCGGTTCCCGGGCGGGAAGGTCGAGATGGCTCGCGTCGTCCTCGAGCGCGCGTTCGGGGAGCTCGAGGCCACTGTGCTCGCGCCGCTCCGAGAGCCCGGCGAGGTCCTGACGCGAGCCCGCCGTGGCCTGCGGGGACTCGAAGCCTTCTACCACGGTGGTCAGGCAGCCTGCCTGTTCGAGACCCTCTCCTTGGGGGAAGACGCTGGCGAGCTGCGCGCTTTGATCCAAAGGGCCGTTCAAGCTTGCCTCGACGCGTTCACGGCCCTCGCCAAGGACGCCGGGCTCCCTTCCGCGACCGCCAAGCGCCGAGCGGCTGACGCGATCGTGCAGATCCAAGGCGCGCTCGTGCTCGCACGCATCCAGGAGTCGCCTCAGGTCTTCCGCCGCCTGATCCGTGATCTCCCGGATCGGCTCACGAAGGCCTGAGTGGGAATGACGTCTCGCCAAGGCCACGCGATTCCGCTAGCCTCGACGCGCGATCCTGCCGGACGTTCCTCTCGACAGGATGCTCACCATGTCCGCTCTCGTCTTGCTCCTCCTCAGCATTCTCGGCTCCGACGACCTGCTCGACCAGGTCGAGCATCACGACGCCAAGAATGGCGACGTGCGCATTCATTACGTCACGCTCGGGGATCCCGAGGCGCCGCTGATCGTCCTGCTGCATGGCTTCCCCGACTACTGGTACACCTGGCGCGAGCAGATGCCGGCGTTGGCGGAGGAGTACCGCGTCGCGGCGATGGACCTGCGCGGCTACGACCGCAGTGATGCGCCGGACGGCGTCGACGCGTATGCCATGCGACATCTGATCGGCGACGTCGCGGCAGTCATCGCGGCCGAAGGCCGAAAGAGTGCGATCGTCATCGGCCACGACTGGGGCGCGGCCATCGCCTGGCAGGTCGCGATGTGGCGACCGGATCTGGTGGAGCGCCTCGTCATCTTGAACGTGCCGCATCCCAACGGCCTCAGCCGCGAGCTCGCCGAGAACGACGAGCAGCGTGAGAACAGCCAGTACGCGAGCGACTTCCAGAAAGAAGGCGCCCACGAGAAGCAGATCGGAAGAGCGTCGT
>JAVJTD010000501.1:0-8093 GCA_040219065.1 Planctomycetota bacterium | reverse complement strand
GTGCTACCGCGCACCTTCCGGAGCCACAGGAGCTGCGGGACCATCACGTTGCAGAAGAGGAGCGCCCAGTACTCCGCCGCGTATGGCCCGAACATCCGGTTCTGCATCAGGGACGCCTCGAGGTCGCTGCCCGAGTACCAGGCCATGAAGGTCTCCATCATGTAGCCGTAGGCAACGAGGAGACCGGTCGCGAGGAGGATCTTGGCCATGTTGCGCAGGTGGCGCTCGGTGATGAAGTCCTGCAGGCCATAGAACGCGCGGATCGGGATCGCGAGCGTCAGCACCATCGCGAAGCCGGCGAAGATGGCACCCGCGACGAAGTACGGCGGGAAGACCGTCACGTGCCAGCCGGGCACGATCGAGACGGCGAAGTCGAAGCCGACGATCGTGTGCACCGAGATCACGAGTGGCGTCGCGATGCCCGCCAACAGCAGGTACGCCGTCTCATATCGATACCAGTGCCGCGCCGCACCTCGCCAGCCCAAGGCGAAGAAGCCATAGATGTGCCTGGCGAACCAGCCCTTGGCCCGATCGCGCATCGTCGCCAGGTCGGGGATCAGACCGACGTACCAGAAGAGCAAGGAGATCGTCGCGTATGTCGAGACCGCGAAGACGTCCCACATCAAAGGGCTGCGCCACTGCGGCCACATGCCCATGGTGTTCGGGTACGGCAGGAGCCAGTAGGCGAGCCAAGGCCGCCCGACATGCAGCAGCGGAAACAGACCGGCACACGCCACCGCGAAGAGGGTCATCGCCTCGGCGAAACGGTTGATCGATGTTCGCCAGTCCTGGTTCAAGAGCAGCAGCACTGCCGAGATGAGCGTGCCGGCGTGACCGATGCCGATCCACCAGACGAAGTTGATGATCGCGAAGCCCCACCCCACCGGGTTGTTCAGGCCCCACACACCGACGCCTCTCATCAAGAGGACGGCGATCGAGTAGAGCATCACCATCGTCAAGGTGAAGGCGATGCCGAAGCCGAAGAGCCACCGCCTCGAGGTGCGCCGAGTCAGCGCGATCTCACCGATCTTGTCGGTGATCGTCGAGTAGGTGTGCCCGGGCTCGAGAACCGGGATCCTCGAGCTGGGCGTCTTGGCCCCGTGTTTTTCCTTGGGCTGCTCTGGCTGAGTCATGCTCCCTCACGCCCCTTCGATCGCGGGGTTGGGGTTTCGGATCTGGGCGAGGTAGCCCGTCCTGGGCTTGGTGTTGAGATGGTGGCCGAGGACGAGGTCGTAGTGGCGAGGGTCGCTCTTCTGCTTGGCGACGGCGCTGCTCGCATCGTTCTTGTCTCCGAACACGATCGCGCCGCTCGGGCACACTTGCTGGCAAGCGGTCACGATCGCACCATCTTTGATGGCATGGCCCGCCTTCTTCGCCTCGATGCGCGCATGACTGATGCGCTGCACGCAGTAGGTGCACTTCTCCATCACGCCTCGGAAGCGCACCGACACGTCGGGGTTCCTCTGCAACGTCTCACTCTCGGCCACCTCCTTCGGGTAGTTGAAGAAGTTGAACCGGCGGACCTTGTAGGGGCAGTTGTTCGCGCAGTAACGGGTCCCGACGCAGCGGTTGTAGACCATGTCGTTGAGGCCCTCGTCGCTGTGGACCGTCGCCGCGACCGGGCAGACGGGCTCACAGGGCGCGTTCTCGCAGTGCATGCAGGGCACGGGCTGATGCACGGTCTGCGGCTCGTCGAGATCGCCCATGTAGTAGCGGTCCACGCGGATCCAGCTCATCTCGCGGCCGTTGGCGACCTGCTCCTTGCCCACGACGGGGATGTTGTTCTCCGCCTGGCAAGCGATCGTACACGCATTGCAGCCGACGCACTTGCTCAGATCGATCTCCATCGCCCAGGCCGCACCGTCCCAAGGCTTCTCGGGATAGAGCGAGGTCGGACCTTCGTGATGCGACTCAGCCTCGGCGTGCGCTTCGTCCTGGCCCAGCTCGGCGAGGGGGAATGAGCGCACGATGTCGCGCCCTTCCATCGAGTGGTGCTCTTGCGTCGTCACCAGCGAGTGCTGGCGATCGGTCTTGCGTAAGCGAACGCCTGTCCCGCCAGCGGGCGCCTCCCAGGTGCGTAGCGCGTAGGCATCGAAGCCGACGCCGGTACCGACCCGCCCGGCGCGCGTCCGACCGTAGCCGAGATGCACGGTGAGGCAGTCGCGTGCCTGGCCGGGTGTGATCCAGATCGGCCCTTCGACGCGGCGCCCCTGGTACTGCAGCTCGACGACGTCCTCGTTCTCGAGGCCCAACCGCTCCGCGGTCGACGGCGCGATCAGGACCGCGTTGTCCCAGGTCAGCTTGGTCAGGGGACGCGGCAGCTCCTGCAGCCAGCCGTTGTTCGCGAACCGACCGTCGAAGGCCGAGGCGTCGGCGCGGAACAAGAGATCCATCCCGCTCGCCCCGGGCCCCGCGAAAGCACCGTCGCGAAAGAGCGAATCGACCGGACCGCACTGCGCGTCGACGACCGGCGACTCGGTGCCTTGGACCTGACCATCGTGCACTGCGCGGCGCCAGGCTGCCTCGAAGCCGTCCTCGCCTAGCCGGCCCTTCCAGTGCTCCCGGACCAAGTCGTGGCTGCCCAGCCCGCTGCGATCTTCGAGCAGGGCCAAGACCTCGAGCGGACAGCGGCCGTTGTAGAGCGGCGCGATCAAGGGCTGCTGGATCGACACGCGCCCGTCGAAGGAGCGAGTGTCGCCCCAGCACTCGAGGGGATGCGCTTCGGGCAAGTGCCAGTCGCAGAGCAGGGACGTCTCGTCGTCGTAGAGGCCCAGGTGCACTTTGAAGCCCACGCGCTCGAGATGCGTCGACAGCTCGAGATCGGCTGGCGCATCGTACGCCGGATTGCCGCCGAGGATGAGCAACACCTCGACCTCGCCGGCGGCGAGCGACCGCGTCAGCACGTCGAGCGCCTGGGCCGCGCCGGTGCTGAGCGCGTCGAGGGGCTCGCGGTAGAAGACCGTCTCGCCGACATTGCCGAGGGCTTCATTGATCGCATGGACGAGGCCATGCAGCTCGGCGGGCTGCTCGTCTCCGGCCATCACGACCGACCGTCCGCGATGGGCTTTGAGATCCTCGAGCATCGACCGGACCCAGCGTGCGCTCTCGGGCAGCTCGGCATTGCCCTTATTCAAGAGCCCGAGGTCGGCGGCGAGGAAGCGGGCCACGGCGCGCAGCTCGCCGGGACGGAGCGCCTGACGATGATCGGCCTGGGCGCCGGTCAACGTCGGCGAGCTCTCGAGGACATAGAGCCGGTTCATCGGCTGCTCGGGCACGCGGCGACTCGAGAACTGGCGCGCTGCGACCACCGGCGCCGAGCCGGACATCAGGAAGTCGGCGTCGAGAGAGACGATTACGTCGGCCTTCTCGAGCCGATGCTCGACCGTCAAAGGCTGTTGGAAGGCGAGGCGGGCGCCCTCGCGCGCCGAGCGGCGGTCGAGCGGATCGTAGGCGTGCCACTTCGCCGAAGGGTACTTCGCGAGGATGCGCTCCATCTGGGCGATCAGCGTCGGCGAGGTGGTGTTGGGCGTGAGGATGCGGAGGCCCGCGCCCTGTTTCGTCGCCTGGAAGGCGAGCTGATTGTCCAGGTCCTCCTCGAAGGCGCCCCAGCTCCGGATGTTGCTGCCGCCGAGCACGACCTGGGAGCGATCCGGATCGTAGAGCTGCAGGATCATCGCCTGCGTGCGCGCGTCGGTCGCTCCGAGGCTGGCCGGGTGATCGGGGTTGCCCTCGATCTTGGTCGGCCGTCCCATGTGACTCTCGACCAGGACGCCCAACGCGCCGCCGCCCGGGTCGAGCGCCGTCGCGAAGTAGAGTGGCTGCCCGGGCACGATCTGCTCGGGCTGCCGCACGTAGGGCAGGATCTTCTCCTCGGGCTGGCGCGTGCAGGCCGTGACGCCGGCGAGAGCCAACGAAGCTCCCATCAGATGAAGGAAGCCTCGGCGGCTGACGCCGTCGGGCCAGACCGAGGCGTGCTGCGGGAACTCGTTCTCGAGCAGCTCTTGGAACGCTTCGCTCCCGGCCAGCTCGTCGAGGCTCCGCCAGTACGCAGGTCCCGACTTCTTCTCGAGGCGGGCCCGCACGTCGGAGAGGCGAAGAGGCGTCTTGGGTTTCGCTTCACTCATCGGTGGCAGATCGAGCAGTTGGTCAAGGTTCTCGGTGCCGCGACGTCGTACTGCTCCTTGAGCTCGGCACCGAGCGCCTCTTGGTCTACAGGGTCCCAGCCGAAGGTGAAGACCTCGTCGCGCGGCCTCAGGAAACCTTCGGGATGACGATGACAATTGAGACACCACTCCATGTGCAGCGTCTCGGCTCGCCACATGAGCGGCATCTGATCGACGCGCCCGTGGCAGGTCTCGCAGCCCACCCCCTTCTTCACGTGGATGCTGTGATTGAAGTAGGCGTAGTCGGGCACGTCGTGGACGCGCGTCCACTCGAGCGAGCGGTCCGTGCGGTAGCTCTCGCGCACCGGCTCGAGCATGTCGGCCTGCAGCCAGATCTGTGAATGACAAGTCATGCAGGTGTGGGTCGGCGGGATGCCCGCGAACGACGAGTCCTCGACGCTCGTGTGGCAGAAGCGGCAGTCGAGGCCGAGCTGGGCGACGTGACGCCGGTGGCTGAAGGGCACCGGCTGCTCGCGAACGACGTCGACCTGACTCATGTACGGCGAGCGGTCGACGACGCTGAACACCCAGGCGGCACCGGCGAGGATGAAGACTCCACCGAAGATGCTGGCCCGGGCCAAGGTGTTGGTGACCGGTGGAAAGATCTGCGCCATGATTCGAGCTTTGGTTCGTCTCTCAGCAGTTCACGAAGGCTCGCCCTTGGAGCAAACACGGGACCGCGCTTCTAGAGGCGATTCCTCGAACGTGCGAGCGCTGCTTCGAGGAAGCCGAACATTGTGCCTACGCGCCCAGGTGACGTCCGCCCCAAAAGAGAGCCGGTTTCATCGGTCGCCGCAAAGGCGCCAGGAATCGAGAAAAGACCCGCACTTCGCCGGGAGAATTTCCGACATGCTCGGAAGTCACGCCTCGCTAGAGCCACTTCCTGAGGTGCACTGGTGAGCACGAAGCGATGACTCCACTCGAAAGGCGGCGTACCGCCTCCCGCTCATCTCACTTGTTCAAGACCGATCGAAGGCCCTCTTCGATCGAGGCCGAGTGATACTCGTAGCCCGATCCTTCGAGCTTCTCGGGCTTCACGCGCGCGCTCGAGAGCAGCAGCTCGTCCGCCATCTCGCCGAAGGCCACCTTGGCGGCGAAGGACGGCATGGGAAGCACGGTCGGGCGCTTCAGGACCTTGCCCAGCGCCTTGGTGAACTCGGCGTTCGTCACCGGCTTCGGTGCCACCGCGTTGACCGGCCCCTGGAGATCCGAATGCTCGATCACGTGGACGATCGCACCGATCAGGTCCTCGCGGGTGATCCAGCTCATGTATTGATGGCCCGAGCCGAGCTTGCCGCCCGCCCCCATCTTGAACGGCAACAGCATCTTCTTGAGGGCGCCGCCATCCTGGCTCAAGACGACACCGATCCGGAGATTCACGACGCGGATGCCGGCCTTGCGCGCCGGCTCACACGCCGCTTCCCAGGCCTTGCAGACGTCGGCCAGGAAGCCTTGACCCGGCGAGCTCGCCTCGGTGAGCACCTCGTCGCCGCGGCTGCCGTAGTATCCGATCGCCGACGCGCAGACGAGCACCTTGGGCTTCTTCTTGGCTTTCGCCGCGGTCTCGGCAATGAGCTTCGTGCCCTGCGTGCGGCTCTCGAGGATGCGCTTCTTCTTCTCGTCGTTCCATCGTCCGTCGGCGATGCCCTCGCCGGCGAGGTGGACGACCGCATCGAGGCCCTCGAAGGCCTCGGCATCGATCTTCCCCTCGGACGGCGACCAACTCGCCTCGCGCTGGCGGGCATTCGCGTCCCCGCGCACCAGGCGCGTGACGGTGTGCCCTTGGCCGAGGAGCTTGTGAGTCAGCTCCGAGCCAACCAGCCCGTGCGTACCGGTGACGAGAATTTTCATGGACGTTGCCCCTACCGCATCGAGGATTCCGGCGCGTGTCGCCGACTCCTGGCCACTCATCGTCATGCCTTTCCGCGAGACCGGACTTTAGCAAGTCCGCCGTCGATTCCAATGATCTGTCCCGTGATCCAGTCGCTGGCCGGGTCGAGGAGAAAAGCGATCGCGCGCGCGACTTCGTCCCTCTTCGAATGTCCCCCCGTTCGGGATTCGGATTCGGCGTCCGGCTCTGGTGGTTGCTCACGTGCTGACGGGCTGACGCTCCCCAGCGGTGTGGGGGAGAGCCGCGAGCGCAGCGACCGGTCCAAACGGCATCCGGGGAGGGTCGTTGCCGGCTCGAGGTCGAAGCGACGACGTCGACCGGAGATGAACCGTAGAGAAGCCCAAGCGCAGCGAAGGGAGAGACCCGTCGCTACGCTCAGGGTTCGTGGCACGTCCGAACGGACCGAATCCCCGCCTTGGGGAGTACCGGCAAGGACCCTCAACGGACTCGGCCTGGACCCGTCGCTGCGCTCAGGGCTCTCTCGCCGACGTTGAGTCACGCGCTTCCCCGTTCGGACTCGTCGCTGCGCTTGCGGCTCACTCGCCAGCGTTGGTTCAGGCGCCTCCCCTATCGTCGGGGCATAGGAAGTCGAGTCTCACTCCAAGAACGCTGCGATCTCGCGGGCCACGACGTCCGGCTTCTCGACGGGGACGTAGTGGTTGCAGTCGGGCACGCGCACCAGCTTCGCGCCAGGGATGTCTCTCGCGAATCGCACGGCATGGCTATCGATCGGGAAGTTGCCGTCGTCTTCTCCCCACAGGATCAGCGTCGGCTTGCGGATCTCGAGGATCCGCTCTTCCCAGAGCCCTTCCTCGGCCCGCGCCAGCTCGACCATCGCTCGCCAGTTGTCGAGGTTCTTCACGAGCACGTAGTTCTCCTCCGCCTCGCCGGGCGGCACCCCGTCGACGAAAGAGATCTCGAGCACCTTCTCGGTGCTCTCGCGCGTCACCAGGTGACGGCCCCAGTACGCCAAGGGATGCTGCTTGAGGATGCGCTCTTCCTCGGGTGTCTCCTCGGCCGTCCGCCGGTACCCGGATGATGCGATGAGTACCAGCCGCTCGACGCGCCCGGGGTGCCTCACCGCGAAGCGCCAAGCGACCTCGCCGCCGTAGGAGTGACCGACGACGACCGCTTTCTCGATGCCCTTGGACTCGAGATAGGCGTCGAGGAATGCCACTAGCTTCTCGAAGGAGTACGGGCTCCAGCGAGACTCCGTCGCGCCGTGGCCTGGCAGATCCGGGGCGAGGATCCTTCGACCGGTCTCGATCAGCCCACGGCCTTCCTCACCGAACAGGACATCGGTCCAGACGAACAACGAGGACGGTGTACCGTGCACCAGCAGGATCGGAGGCTTCTCCGCGCCTTCCCCGACACCCGGCAGGTCGAGCTCGAAGGTCGGGATCAGGCGCTGCTCGCCTTCGAACGGCACGACGACTTTCGTGAGCGCCAACTGGCCCGTCGCCACGATCGGGCGGTTCTGCTCGATCGCCTCGAGCCCTTCTCGGACGCTGGCCTTTCCAACGCCGCTCAGAGCCTCGAACCCGCAGATGGCGAACAACACCGCGCTCGCCGCCCCCCCGACCCAGGCGGCTCTTCCAATCTTCGCCGGCCCATCGCACCAAGGATCGAGCCGCCGCGCCCAGCCTAGCCAGAGCGGCATGCCCGACGCCCACACGGCTCCGAGCGCCGCCAACGTCACCGTCTCGTTCCAAGGGATCTCGACCGCGCCGATACCGATCCCGGCGAGGTAGCTCATCGGGCTACCGATCGCGGCGAGCACGAACCCGACGAGAGGCCGTTGCAAGAGCCAGCGCATCGAGCGGTGGAACAGGGTACCGAACAGCGCCCAAAGCGTCAGGATCCAGAGTGGCGCCCAGTGATCCAGGATGGCGCCGCGCGCCGGGTACCGCACGAAGCCGGCGCACTCGAGCAGCGTATCTGCGATGAAGCCGAAGGCGACCATTAGCGTGAGAAACGCCGCCAGTCGCGACTTCCGCGGCGTGCCCCAGAAGGCCAGCGCGATGATGGGCCAGGCCAGG
>JAVJTD010000495.1:0-4128 GCA_040219065.1 Planctomycetota bacterium | reverse complement strand
CCGACGCTCTTCCGATCTGTCGCCGAGGCCCCGACCCAGCAGCCGGAGCAGCCCTCGAGCCAGAGCGAGCCCACGAGCAGCAGCGGCGAGAGCCGCGCCGACTCCGACGCGCGCCTCGCGGTCGAGGAGGCCCAGGCCCAGGTCGAGCAGATGCTCCTCGGCGCCCTCGGTGGCGCGGACGGCGCGTTCCAGGACGTGCTCGCGGGCGGCGCCGTCACGGGCAGCGCCGAAGACGTGCTCGCGCAGGCCGAAGGCGTCGGCGTCGCGACCAGCGCCGAGGGGGGCAGCCTCCGCGAGCGCGGCGGCGGCGGACGCGTGGGGGGCCGCACCGCGGGCCTCGGCGGCCTCCAGGCGCGCCAGGGTGGCGCAGGCCAGCAGCAGCAGGAGGGCGAGCGGATCGTCGAGCGCGTCATCCGCGGTCGCGTCAACGCGGGCGCCCTCGAGGACGAGAGCGGCTCGGGCGTCTTCGACCCGAGCATCGTCACCCGGCAGATCCGGGCGCGCATCCGCGCCATCCAGACCTGCTACGAGCGTGAGCTCCGCAACAACCCCACGCTCGCGGGCCGCGTCCTCGTGCGCTTCACCATCCAGCCCACCGGCACCGTCAGCGGCGCCACGGCGCAGGAGAACACCACGGGCAGCCCCGCGGTCGCCAGCTGCGTCGTGAACACGATCCGCCGCTTCCGCTTCAACCCGGGTCCGGAGGGCGGAAACGTCACCTTCGCCTACCCGTTCGTCTTCGCCCCACAGCAATAGCGAGGGCAGGGCGATCCACCCTGAGAGGCGCGGGCTCCGGCTCGCGCCTCTTCACGTTTCCGGCCCAGTCCGGCCCATCTGGACCCATCTGGACCCATCTCGACCCTTGGTCCCCGAACGCGAGGGGCTAGGGCACCCAGCACGGTTCTGAACACGCGAGAGCCCCGGTGCAACGCATCTTCGGAACACCGGCGGGACCACTCGAATGACGCAGAACGACTCGACAAACGCACCAATCCGATGCGTTGACTTGGCAGCGCCCGCCGATATACTCGGCACCCTATTCGGGAGGGGATCCCATGCTTGACGGACGACGAGCGCTCATCGCGCTCCTCGTGGGGGCCTTGCTAGGAGCCACTGGCTTCGGCATCGCCATCGCGCAGGACGCGGAGAACGAAGTAGAAGAAGGCGACGTCGACGGTGACGTGGAGGGCGAGCTCCCCGTTCGCCGTCGCGCACAGCTCTCTCCCCAGGAGCAGCTGGCCGAGGCCGAGCGCCTCGAGGAGCGCGGCACCCAGATCAGCCGTCGCGTCCTGGCCATGCTCGACGAGGCCCGCCGCGAGCGCGACATCATCCGCGTCACCTGCCTGAACGACAAGCTCACGCAGATCAACGCGCGGCTGCGGCAGCTCCAGAGCCGCAAAGAGACCCTCGAAGAGGCCATCAACATCCGGGACGGCGAGCGGCGCAACCACGAGTTCACCGTCATCACCGTCATCGGCCAGGCCTTCCGTACCCTCGAGCAGGAGGCCAACTCCTGCATCGGCCAGGACATCTTCGAGACCGGCACCACGCGCGTCGTGACCGACATCGACCCGGGCACACCGGAGGAGGACCTGGTCATCCAGGATCCCGGCCCACCGAGCGTCCCGTTCATTCCGCCTCCCGCGAGCGTGGGCGAGTAGGACGAGACGTCCTCGGATGACTGGACTCGGGCACGTGCTTCGACGCCCCATGGAGACCCCCTTGCGTTACTTTCGTTGGCTTGCTTGCCTGAGCGTGGCCCTCGTGACGGCCTTCGCGGTCCTTCCGTCCGGCGCGGCTGCGCAGGCCTGGATGTCGGACCGGTCGCGCACGGAGGGGCCGGGCTTTCGCGTTGGGGACTTCGAACTCCACCCTGGCCTGGGCGTCGAGATCGGGTACGACTCGAACCTCTACTACTCGGACGACGACGAGGTCTTTCCGGTCGTCGACACCGGAGTGCTGCGAGCTACCGCGCATCTGCTCTTCTCGACGCGCGGTGCGCAGCGGCGCCAGGAGGGCGAAGCGGGGGGCGGCGAAGCGAACAACCAGAACGCGTCGCTCCCGAGTGTCACCTTTCGAGGCGGTGTGAGTGGCGCGTTCTATACCTTCTTCAACGATCTCGACCGCAGCAACATGGAGGTTGACGCCAGCCTCGCGCTCGCCATCCTCCCCGGCCGCGCCTTCTCCGTCAGCCTCACCGAAGAGTTCGGCCGCTCGATTCGTCCGTTCACCGAGAACTCGATGACGAGAGTTAGCTACGCCCGTCTGCAGAACGACGTCGGGCTCCAACTCAACTTTGCGACCCCTGGCGAGGTCCTCAAGATCACCCCGGGCTACCGATTTGGGCTGACGTTCTTCGAGGACGCGTTCTTTCAGTGGGGAAACCGGTTCACGCACACCGTGTCCCTCACGGAGACCTTCCGATTCCTCCCTCAGACGGCCATCGTGCACGACACGAGTTTCGTCGCTCTGGACTACTTCGGCGACGCCTCCATGGCGCCAGTCCTCACGAACGACGCCTACACCCTCCGGTCCCGGATCGGACTCAACGGCGCTCTGACCTCCAACTTCTCCTTCCTCGCCATGGTCGGCTATGCGGCGGGTTTCTTCGAGTCTGGGCTGGCCTCGTACGACCAAGAGTACGAGTCGGTCGTGGCTCAGGTCGAAGCTCGCTGGCAGATCTCCGAGCCCACTCGGCTCACGTTCGGCTACGAGCGCGACTTCCAGCCGTCCTTCATCGGCAACTGGTATCGACGCGATCGCGGCTACGCCACCTTCCAATGGCTCATCGACGGTCGCTTCATGCTCGGGACGGAGGCTGGCTTTGGTCACTACGAGTTCGGGCGAATCGTCCAGCCGGATGGGATGGCGTTGGGCACGACGCTGACTCGCGGGGACTATCGGCTCGACGTCTCGCTCTTCGGCGAGTACCGGTTCACGGACTGGTTGGGGCTGAACGCGACGCTGCAGTACACCGGAGCGTTCACCGACTATCAGTACCGGGTGGCTACTCCTCCTCCTGACATGGCCATCATCGACCCCGCCGGGTTCAACAAGTTCCAGGCGTGGTTCGGCGCCCGAGTGTTCTACTGAGCGGATGAACGCGTGGGGCTCGCGCAGTCACCAACGCAGTCGATGTATCGTTCGTCCATTTCGCTGGCCGTGCTGGCGGCCGCCTTGCTCGCGGTCGGGTGCGGGCCGACCGGGCTCTCAACCCCGCCTCCGTCCACCGACCACGATGACACGACCCTAGGGGCTGGCGACGTGTTCGACGTGCGCGTCTACGGCGAGGCGGACCTCTCGACGAACTACCGGGTGGCGCAGGATGGGACCATCGACTTCCCGTACATCGGCCGCGTCGAAGTCGCCGAGCTCGAGCCCACGCAGGTGGCCGACCTGCTCGAACGTCACCTCCAGGAGAGCGACGTCCTGGTTCGTCCGCAGGTCTCGGTCCTGGTCACCGAGTACAACAGCAAGCGCGTGAGCGTCTCCGGCGCAGTCCGAACGCCCGGCAACTACACGATCAGCCCTGGCCTGACGGTCCTTCAAGCCGTCCAGCTCGCAGGTGGGACCACCGACCTCGCCAGTAGGGATGGGGCAATCGTCACACGGCGCGTAGACGGGCGCATGCGGCGCTACGCAGTCCCTTTGGACCAGATTACGATGGGCGCTCGTGAGGACTTTCGGGTCCGGGCGGGTGACATCCTGTTCGTGCCCGAGCGTCCCTTCTGACGCGGCCGCGAGCCAAGCTCGACCGACAGTGACAGTGGTAGGAGGGGGCGTGCCCAGCCCCCGGCGCTGCAATGTATCGTGCGACCTCCGTTCCCGTCGGGCACGGAGGTCATTCATCATCAGGCTGGCCGGGTCATGAGACGTGGCTTCGGCCTCGGTCGGGACCGAATCCGGCTTCGCCGGGGATGCGTGGTCCTTGCCGACCTGGATGGACTACTCCGCGGGTGCGGTCGGGCGCCCGACGACGCGGCCGATTACGTCTTCCCTCGGCCGCGCGACGAGGGCGACTTCATGGCCATGGTGGCGGCCATCAAGTTCTTCTGGATGAACGAGGCGCCCTCGCTGCCGCCGCCTCCGCCCGCCGCGCCCAGCCTGCCGAGCGTGCCGCCGCGCCGG
>JAVJTD010000134.1:0-25397 GCA_040219065.1 Planctomycetota bacterium | reverse complement strand
GTTCACGGCGAGCCCCCGGCCCAAGCTCGCTCGTGGGAGCCCTCACCAAGAGACTCGGTCTCTGGCTCACTCGGCTTGGGCACTCCATTGCCCTCGTGCCCAGTTTCACCCCCTGTATGCTGATCTGAAACAGGTCCCCAAACCGTAGCCCGCGCGACCGAAACGGGAAGCGGCTCGTCGATTCACCGATCACTTTCTCGGCGGTGGGTGGAGACGGACCAGGGGCCCTCGACTGGCAGTGGGGTGTGAGCCGTGGGCGCAGCGATCGGTCCCCGAAAGGGGGCGATGCCCGTTCCATCTCGGGGAAGGTCGTTCGCCTCATCGCGGACTGAACGACTTGCGAAGCGTGGCGTGCCTCTTGCCGAAGTCTCGCTTCGCTCGAGGTTCTTCAAGTCGCGAGACGGATGCGATCTCCGCCCTGGCGATGACCGGCAGGGACCCTCCTCGGGCGGGGCGCGGACCGGTCGCTGCGCTCGCGGCTCTCCCCCTCACGTTTGTGATGGCCGTTTCCGATCCCGTTTCACCCCCTGCTTGCTTCTTCGATCCGCCCGCCCAAAAAAACTCCGACTCGATGACCGAGTGCCGGGCGATTTTCCGCGGGTGGTGGGCGTGAAGGAGTTGCGCGCGCTCTCCGAGCGCACCCCTGGGAACCGGTGACGACCGATCTCGGCAGCTCAGCCGTCCTGAATCTGAGGCTCGAATTATCAGAGTGGGTCATTCAGTGGAAATGGATCGACAGTTCGGTTGCGGCCATCAAGGGAGAAGCGAGATGCCTGAGGAGAAGAGCCTGAGCGTGCGGTTCGTATGGGTCGTGATCTTCTCTTGCGGGTGTTTGTTGGCGCCGTTCGGGCTGGCACAACCGAGCACCCGGCTGTCCCAGCAGCTCGACGATGTCCTCGGCAGCCACCGGATTATCGGTGGCCGAGAAACGCAGGCCACACCCCGCTATGCGTTCGGGAGCGAAGGACAGCTGGTCTTCCTGAGCGCGGGCGCCGGTGGCTTCTTCGAGCTCGCCCGTCGCGCCGGGGAGACCGATGCCGAGCGCGCGACGCGATTCCTGCGAGCTCATGCGGGACTGCTCGGGATCGAGGACCCGCGAGCCCAGTTCGTGGTGCATCGCGACAAGGAGGCGGGTGAGCGAAGCTTCATCCGCATTCAGCAGAAGCTCGGGACAGTCCCCGTTTTCGCCGGGGAGGCGATCGTGCAGCTCCTGACAGGCCGAGGCCTCGAGTTCCTCGCCAATGACATGGCGCCCCAAGCGTGGACAGAAGCCGTGCCTCTCGAGCCCGAGCTGGAGCCCGATGTGGCATCCGAGCTCGCCCGCGCGGACTTCGCCCGCCGCTACGGGCGCCCCGCTGAGGCGACTCAGGAGCCCGAGCTCTGGATCTACGCGCCAGGCGTGCTGGGGCAACCGGGAGCCTCTCACGTGACCTGGCTCGTCGAGCTTCGGGCGGCCAGAGGCGAGATCCCTCGGGAGCGGATCTTCGTCGATGCCCTCAGCGGCGAGGTCGTGGAGCGCCATCGGCTGGACCACTCGGCCCTGAATCGCTGGGTGAAGGATATCCCCACGGGCTCTACTCGGACCGAGGGGGCACCGCCGCTCGGCCTCTCGGATGCCGATGATGCTTACGATTACCTGGGAGATACCTACGACTTCTATTGGAACGAGCACGGCCGGGACAGTATCGACGGCAACGGGATGCAGATGAAGGCGTTCGTTCAGGATCCCGGCGCTCCCAATGCATACTGGCTCGATGGTCAGAGCCACTACGCAGTCGGCTGGGTCACGGATGACATCGTGGCGCACGAAACGACCCATGGCGTCACCGAGAGAGAGTCCCGACTCGTCTACCAGAACGAGTCGGGGGCCATCAATGAGTCCATCTCGGACATGTGGGGTGAGTGGGTGGATCAGGGCAATGGAGTCGGCAACGACTCGGCGAACGCACGCTGGGAGGTCGGGGAGGACCGCGGGAGCTTTCGGCACATGGCGAATCCGCCCCTTTTCTCCGATCCCGACCGGATGGGCAGCCCGCACTTTTACACCGGTTCGGATGACTACGGCGGCGTCCACACCAACAGCGGGGTCGGGAACAAGCTCTGCTACCTGCTGACCGATGGGGACACCTTCCGAGGCCGCACGATCAACGGGATGGGGACTCCCCGCACCTCGGACCTCTTCTACGAGGTGCAGACGAACCTCCTGACCTCGGGTGCCGACTACCGCCAGCTCGGCTATGCCGTCTGGCAAGCCGCGTTCAATCTCGGTTGGAGCACGGCCGATGTACGAAATGTCTACGAGGCGGGTGTCGCGGTCGACATCCTCGGGATGTTCATCGACTCGGGCTATGTCGGGTCCGAAGACGGCTCCTACTTCCGGCCCTTCGACACGATCGCCGAGGCAGAGAACGTGGCCGCCAGCGGCGAAGTGCTCCGCATCCAGGCCGGCACCTACGACGAGACGCCGACGATCAATCAGCCGATGATCTTCGAGGCCCGAGGTGGCACGGTCGTCATTCGTTGACAACCCTGGGGCTCACCAAAGGCGCTCACTGCCTTCCCATCGACCGCCACACGCGGATCGCACCGTTGTCGTCGCTCGTGACCAGGCTGCCGTCGGGGAGCTGGAGCATGTCGGTGAGGATGCGGTGGCGGTCGTGGCCGAGCAGCTCGAGGATGATGCGCCCGGAGTTCCGATCCCAGATCGTGGGGCCGCCGCCGCGCATGCCCAGGGTCGCGACGCGGTCGTCGCTCAGGAGGAGGCTTCGGATCGAGCCGTAGCGCTGGCCGGAGAGCTGGAGCAGGGAGTCACCGCTTCGAGGATCCCAGAGCCGGGTATCAGTCCCGCTGGTGATCAGGATCCCGTCTTGAAACTGAACGACCTGTGCTCCGCACGCCCATTCCCTCAACGCTTTGCCGTCCTCGAGTCGCCAGAGTCGAACGTTGCCCGATTTGCCGACCGTGGCGATCAGGCCCAGAGGCTCGGAGACGGCCAGCGAGATACGGGAACGGTCTTCGAGCTCGACCTGCTCGAGGATCTCGAAGGTCTCCGGGTCTCGGATCGTGAGCTTTCCGTCCTCGCCCGTGGTGACGAGAGAGCTCCGGGTCCACGCGATCTGAGGGCGATACCCGATGGGCTCGTCGAGGAGGCGCTCTTTGGTTTCGAGGTCCCAGACGCGAAGGCGGCGGTCGTCGGCGCCCGTTGCGATTCGTCGTGCCCCGGGATCGAGCGCGATGTCCCGAATGCGGCTCTGGTGAGTGGGGAACTCGCCTTGGAGCTTCAGCGTGCCGGTATCGTACATCTGCAGCACTCCTTGGGCATCCCCGGAGACCAGCGTTCGTCCGTCTCGTGAGAGATCGAGAGCCTCGACGCGCACCTTGTGACGGCCTCCGAATCGGTCTCCGCCGCGCCGGTGTGCGACCTCGAAGACTTTGACGCGGCCAGAGCGATCCGTCGAGGCGAGGTAGCGTCCATCCGGGGAGAAGCTGCCGGCTATCAAGTGGCTGGTGTGCCCCAGGAGAGGCGGAAAGGGGCGAGCGTTGACGGCGCTCGTGAGGGCGACCGAGTCCGAGCACATCGCGGCGACCAGCGTTCCGTCCGGGGAGACCTTCAGGTCGGCGATGGGTCGCAAGTACTTCTCGTAGTGCTGGAGCTGCCCAGTCTCGGCGTCCCACATCTTGCCCACACCGTCCTCCGAAGCGCTCAAGAGGAATTGTCCCCCTGCGACGAAGGTCAGGCCGGTCACGATGGCGGCGTGGGCAGGGACCTTGGGGAGGCCGGGGCGGGCACGATCCATCGCCTCGGTGATGGTCTGCACGAGCCGGCCCTCGCCCAGCTTCCAGAGCCGAATCGTCCGATCCCATCCCCCCGAGGCGAGGAGGTCCCGGTCGGGAGAGTAGGCGAGCTCGGCGATGTAGCCGTGATGCCCGGTCAACCGGTTGAGGCGTCCGCCCGACCTCATGTCCCAGACCGTGATCGCGCCTTGAAGCTCTCCGACCGCGATCCGAGATCCGTCCGGAGTGACCAGGACAGAGAATACCTCCTGGTCGTGCTCGAAGCGCTTCACCTCTTCACCGCCCAGCGAGTAGATCCGTGCCGTTCCGTCCCGCGACGAGCAGGCGATCGCGCTGCTGTCCGGCAGGAAGTCGATGTCGTCCACGAGGTGATTGCCGACGACGATCTCCCTCTCGAGCTCGAAGCGGTCGGTGCGCCAAATGCGAATCGTGTGAAGTCCTTGCACCTCTCCACAGGAAGCCAGCCATCGCCCATCGCCCGAGAAGTCGACGTCCCGTGCATAGCCGTCCCCGTGCACCAGCGTGGCGATCGAGTCGTCCGAGCGCGCCATCAGGTGTCCCCACTCCCAATCGCGGAAGCGGGGATCGCATTCTTCGAGCGTCTGCTTCAGCTCGGCGATGTTGCGGACTTCGAGCGCGTTGCGGGCGGCCCCGATCTGGCTCAGGTAGAGGCGCTGCTCGCTGTCTTCGCGCGCTGTCTGGGCGTCCTGCCACAGGATCGTCAGGCCGATGACCGATGCCGTCAGGATCACGAAGATCAGTCCGGCGATCGAGAGCGCGACTCGATGCCGCCGAAGCTTCTTCTTGAGCACATACCACGAATGATCTCGCTTGGCCTCGATGGGCTCGCCGGCCAAGTACCGCTCGATCTCGCGGCCGAGCTGCGCCGCCGAGCCGTAGCGGCGCTCGACGTCCGGCTCGAGGGCTCTTCGAACGATGACATCGAGGTCGCCGCGCAGCGTTGCCTGGTGCTTCGTCACCGATGGCGGTTCGTGCTTCTCGACCATCTCCGCGATCTCACGGAGGGAGGAGATCCGGTCCGGTCGGCAGGGTTGGCCGGTCAGCAGCTCGAACAGCACGAGTCCGAGAGAATAGACGTCGGTTCGAAAGTCGATCGCGTCGACGTCGCCTCGGAGCTGCTCGGGGCTCATGTAGCGGGGCGTGCCGATGAGGTGCCCCGAGCCGGTCAACATCGTGCCGAAGCCCTCCTCGGTGTCGAGAGCCCTCGCGATGCCGAAGTCGATGACGTGGGGGCGGTCCTGGTCGTCGACCAGGAGGTTGTCGGGCTTGATGTCGCGATGAATGATTCCGCGCTGATGCCCGAAGTGGATGGCCCGGCAAATCTGGGCGAAGACGCGCAGCCGGCTCTTCAAGTCGGCGCCGGTCTCCTGGGACCAGTCGGTGATCGGACGGGCATTCTCGACGAGCTCGAGCGCCAGGAAAGGCACCGTGTCGCCGGCGATCTCGAGCGTGCCGGACTCGTAGAGCCGGGCGATGCACGCGTGCTCGAGGTGGGCGAGGACTGCGGCCTCGCGCCGGAAGCGCGCCGTGATATCGGAGCCGAGGAAGGCCGCGTGGACGAGCTTGATCGCGACCCGGCGCCGGGGCTCGTGCTGCTGCGCTTCATACACCGTCCCCATGCCACCGGACCCGAGCGAGCGTTCGAAGGTGAAGTTCCCGACGCGCTTGCCCACGAGGGAGCTTTCGGGAATCGGCGAGGGCGCCCTCTTCGCCTCGAAGTAGCTCTCGGCCCGCTGGTCGGCCGTGAGTAGCTCGAGAACTCGCCGGCGCCGCCCGGGGTCGTCGGGGCACGCATTCAAGAGGTACGATTCCCTCTGATCCTCGGGCAGCTCGAGGGACCGCTCGAAGAGCTCTCGAGTCGAAGGTGGCTCGTTGGGTCGGATCATGGCCGGGGGAGCATCTCCATTCGGCTTCGGTCGGCTAATGCTCTCCAGTGAGCTCTCGGTAGAGCCAGGCCCGGGCATAACGCCAATCCCGCACGACCGTCGCGTCGCTGATCCCCAGTACCGTCGCGATCTCTTCGATCGTCAGCTCGCCGAAGAACTTGAGCTCGAGCACCCGAGCGGCCCGGGGCTCCTTGCCCGCCAGGCACTCGATGGCTTCGTGTAGCTCCAAGACGTCCAAGTCCGGAGACTCGGCGATCTCGAGCAGCCCGGAGTTCAGTGTCAATGCGGCTCGACCGCCTCCACGCTTCTGGGCCATCCGCTCCCGGTAGAGATCCACGAGCACACGCCGGATCATCTGGGCGGCGATCGCGACGAAATGGCGCTCGTCCCGATAGGAAGCGCGATGCTGATTCGCCAGCCGCAGCCAGGCCTCGTGAACGATGGCCGTCGCTTGCAGCGAGATCGGTCCGCGTCGCCCGAGAAAGCTCTGCGCGAGCCGGCGGAGCTCGGGGTAGACGGCTCGGACGTGGCGGTCATGGATGTCGGGACGAGGTGTGGGTGTTCGCGAGGCCATCGGTGCTTTGACGTCTCAGGGATGCGGAGCGGGGATCCTCTATCAGAACGACGGTCTCGCTCAGAGCCTACCGAAAAAAACGATTCGGGCCCGAGCATGCAGCCGACCCGCTGGCTCGCATCAGAGGAGTGAGCGGTCTTCGGAGGGAGATGTCCCGAGCTCGCGCCCAGACCGAGATGGCTTCGCGGCGAGCGGCGTCAGCGAGGCGCTGATCGAAGCAAACGATCCCCGGGGGGATACTCACCAATCACCTCGCCCCTCGATGACCGCTTTGACTGCATCGCCCTTGCACGCGACAAGTGGCCCTTCATCGAAGTCGTTTGGGTCAGGTGGAACAGCGGGGGCTTTGACCAAGCCCTCGGCGATCAGGCGCTCCAAGGTCCCTTCCGAAGATCCTCCCGCTGCTACCTTGGTAAGCCGTGCCACGGGAGTCGAGCGATTGAGCACCTCGATCGTCTCGCCCTTCTTGACCAGGCGCAGGTAGTGGCTCAATCGTCTCTTGAGCTCAGTGATGTTGACACCAATCATGACTTCAGGCGTGCCTTTGTCGACGGAGCAGCGGGAATCATCGCATTCAAGTCGCCCCTTGCTCGGCGCCTTCTCGCTCGAGCGACTGGACCGTCGAGAGAGCGGTTGATCGATCGACCGACACTTCCCGTTTCGGTCGCGCGGGCTCTGATTCAGAATGTTCGGCTGCTCACGGCCAGTCAAGCCTGGTACTACTTCGGCACCACCTGAAGCGTGTAGTAGGCTTCGGCGTGCAATGGCTCTTGGCCTTCTTTCGAGCGCACGTCGTCATAGTGCAGCTCGTGGACGAAGCCTTCTCGCAGGCCTTCGACCTGGATGAGCACCGTCTTCGCGTCGATCGGCTTGACGTCAAGGACCTCGAGCTCTTCGTTCTCCACCTCGGGTGACCCGTAGGTCGCATGATAGAGATAGGTGTAGCTGGACACCCGATAGGAAGACGGCGCCAGAGCCGAGCGCTTATCAAAAGGCCGGGTGAACTCGAGCTCGAAGCCCTTCGGATGAGCGCGCATCTCCTTCACCTCGAAGGGG
The DNA here is from genome assembly GCA_040219065.1 of Planctomycetota bacterium. Classification (GTDB taxonomy): domain Bacteria; phylum Planctomycetota; class OFTM77; order OFTM77; family OFTM77; genus OFTM77. Next base: position 18,065 of record JAVJTD010000134.1, on the reverse strand, counting down.
ACCTCGCCGGTCCACACCAAGCGCTGCAATCCGTACCGCTTCTTACCGACCGAGCCCCAGCCGCGATCGGTCTGACCGACGAGCATCGAGCCGTCGGGCGCGAACACGATTCGGTTCACGCCCGACTGCAGCGCCTCGGCGAATGGGTAGCAAGCACCCTGGTAGACGTCGCCCAATCGCTCGAGCGTGACGCGCATGACCGTCGCCCGCGTCTGATCGCCGACGAAGATCTGACCCTCGAAGGGGCCGAAGCGTCCTTCGGTCTCGGCGAGGACGACGTCGGCCGTCGACTGTCCCATCTTGTTGTAGGGAAACCAGACTGCCGTCGGCTGGCGCACGGGCTCGGGATCGCCTTGCTCGAAACCCTCGCGCCAACGCAGCCCCGAAGGGTGCCCGTGCCAGGAGCCTTCACGCAGCCAGGCGAGGCGGTTCGTCGCGATGTAGTCGCCTTGATTGTCGACGTAGAACATCTCGCCGTCGGTCCACATGCCGATGCCGTTCGGCGAGCGCATGCCGCCGCACACGGGGATCATCTCGCCATCGGGCGTGACCTTGAGTGCCCAGCCGCGGTAGGGGACGACCGACTTGCCGAGGCTTCCGCAGAAGCCGACGTTGAGCGTGACCCAGGCATTGCCCTCGCGGTCGAACTTCGGACCGAAGGCGAACTCGTGGTAGTTTCCGCTGACACCCCAGTCGTCGCAGAACGTCTCGTAGAGGTCGGCGACATCGTCGCCATCCTCGTCGACGAGGCGAGTGAGCTCGCCGCGCTGGACGCAGTAGATGGCGACCTGTCCGTCTTCCTCCCGCGCTGCCACGCCGAGTGGCTCGTGCAGGCCACTCGCGAAGAGTTGGTAGCTCGCATCGAAGGGCGGCTTCTGCCAAGCATCATCGACGATCCAGATGTCACTGCGCCGGGTGCACACGACCGGCCGGCCGTCGGGCAGGATGTCCAACCCACCGACCTCGAGGACCACGTCCTCGGGAAGAGGATAGGTGAGCACCTGCCAGAAGCGGCGCTCTTCGTGCGGCGGGAAGTCGAGATCGAGCTGGTATTGCAGCTTGGTCTCGAGGAGGGGATCCATCTTGGGCCGGTAGTTGATCTGGTATTGCCAATCGCCACCGCCATTGACGACCTTCGCCAGCACGTGATTGACGCCGGCCTGGAGCGGCAACCGCACGGTGTCGGCGTCGGGGTCGAGGCTGCGTGGCACGTCCTTGTCGACCAGGAGCTTGCCATTGAGCCAGAAGCGCAGCCCGTCGTCCGAGCCCATGGTGAGCTCGAGGACGTGCGGGGACTCGGCACGGACGGTGCCGTAGAGGTAGCAGCCCGAGTTGTCGTTGAGCCGCCGGCTACGGTGGATCGCCAGGTTGACGGGCCGGTTGCCGATCTCACCGAGCGGCTGCCAACGGACCTCCATGCCGCGCTCGCCCGTCCAAGCACGGTCGAGGTCGGGACCGGGACCGCCGAACTTCATTTGAGTGAGCTCTTCCTCGGGCGGCAGCTCTCGGGCGAGATCGTCTCGACCTGGACGATAGGAGAACGGCGTCAGGAGATACCACTCGCCCCACGTCTCCTTCTGCGGCGAGAGGAGATCGAGCATGCGGCGCTCGGTCGCGGCGCGCGTGTCGAGCTTCTGGTACTCGACGTCTCCGAAGTCGACCTGAGCGAGCAGCGGCGCACCGGAGAGGAAGACCGTGACGATGAGAAGGCGGCGAAGGGTCTGGTCGAAGGTCACGGCTTGATCTCCAACTGAATCTTGACGGGACGGTCGACGTCGATGGGGCGAACGTGCAAGAGATTGTCGGCGTCCGAGGCGATCTCGTCGACGCGGGCGTTTTCCCGACTCAGGAGATTCGTCTCGCCGGGGCCGAGGTTGATCCACAGCTCGTCAGTGAGGTTTCTCAGAGTGAACGACCGCATGAGCCAAGCGCCGCTCCGCTCCGCCGGCTCGAATCGCTCCTCGACGAAGACCTCTCCGGTCTCCGTCGCAATCGCATAGCGGAACGTCGGGACGCCGGCCTCGTCGAGGCGGTACCCTTTGAACTCGTAGCCGGCGTCGCTGCCGGTCGCTTCGGGCCATTCGTCGGGCTTGGGCGGGTCCCCGATCACAAGAGGCGGGCCGGGAGGTGCCTTCCAGATTTGAGTCCCCTGTCCTCCCGAGACCTGACCGCCGCGACCGTTCCAGGCACCCGACGCGTCGAGAAAGTCACCCATCCAGGACTCGGCTAGCCGCACGGCGTTGGCGTCGAAGGCGAAGTGGATGCCGATCGGGTAGCCGACGGCGATCCCGCGCGAGCCGGCGTCGCGCAGGAACGTCCGGAAGATGCGCGGCCGATCGCCGACGACGAGCGCCGTCGTGCCGCGGGGCTCGAGTCCGGGCGGCAGGGGAGCGAACTCGCCGAGGGTGAAGTACGCCCAGAGCGCGTCGGCCTGGGCTTCGGCATCGCCGTCGAGAATGCTCGTCAGGAGGCTCTTGCCCTCGGTGAAGTAGCGAGGCATGCGCGTGCCCGGCTTGAAGCGCGCCGGGTCATGCACGTAGTCGCGCCACCACGCGTAGCGCAGCCGACCGGCGAACTCGGTGATGTTCGGGCCCGGGGTGCTGTTGGTCGGGACGTCCGCGAACGAGTGGCACGACCAGCAGGAGAATCCCTGCTGACCCATGAGCTGCCGGCCCGCGAGGGCCATCGCGTCGGTCGGCTCGGGCTCCTGCGCGTCGGAGTAGGGATGGAGACCCTCTCGCCGGGCGAAGCCGACGGCCAGCTGACCGACCGGATGATCGGGGGACGCGCCTTCGGGGGCGTATTGCGGCATGCGCACTCCGAGGTACGGCCGCGCCTGGCCGCCGCGAAGGAGGACCTCCTGGATCCACTCGGTGCGGAGCTTGAAGCCCACGCCGGTGAGCCTCGGAGGCAAGCGACCCTCGTCGCCGAGGTCGACCTCTTGCCGCGGCTGGAAGTAGGGAGAGAGCTCGGCCGAGACACCGCCTTCGCCGCCCAGCTCGTGGCAGCTCCGGCAGGAGTAGGCCTCGAGTCGCCGGGCGTGCTCGTCGAGCGGGGCGGGAGCGCCGGTGAGTACCGCCGCCTCGCGGAGGCCGTCCTTCAGCGCCTGTCGATCAGCGTCGCCAATCAAATACCGAGGGCGGAAGCTGCCGCCGGCATCGAGGCAGCCGCCAGCACCTTCGAGCGCGTCGAGCGGAGGAACTTCGAGCGTCGGCTTCAGCTCGCCCCACGCATGACAGTTGACACAGCCGCGTTGAAGGAAGACTACTTCTCCGCGTTTCCTCAAACCTTCATCGGTGCTGGGAGCCGGCGCGGCGTCCACGCCGAGCTGGGCTCCGAGGTAGGTCGCCAGGAGGTCGCTCTCCTCCCGTGTCAGCGAGAAGCGCGGCATGCGAGCGCTCGGGTGCCACTGCAGGGGATCGCGCAGGAACGCGGCCAGCGCATCGAGGCGCCACTTGCCCTTCAAGTCCCCGAAGGGAATGCTCGGTGTCGCTTCAGGCAGCTCCATCCCGAGCTCGGGCTGGCCGTAGACCTCCCCGGCCGGAGCGAACGCGCCGTGACAGGCTACGCAGCCGAGCTGGTGATACAGCCGCTCGCCCCGGCGCAGGACCGGCTCCTCGGTCGCTGGGCCAGGGCCTGGCTCGGCGGGCGCATCGGCGGTGAGGTAGGCGACCAGGGCGTCGATGTCGGCGCGATCCGTCTCGTCGTCGCCGAAGAGCGTGGGCATCCCGGATCCGGGCTTCAGGGTCTGCGGGTCCCTGATCCAACGCCGCAGCCACTCTCCGCCGAGACGCTGCCCGACCTGATCGAGCCTGGGGCCTTCGCGAGTCAGGATGCCATTGCCTTGCGCATCCGAGAGCGCGTGACAGCTCACGCAGCCCAGCTCGCCGAGCAAGACGCGGCCATCTCGGGCAGACGCTGCTTCCTCGGTGACGGCGACGCGATCGTCGGGCACGAACACGCGATCGCTCGGGATCGGCTCGGGACGAAAGCCGTCGTCGCCCTCTTTCTTTAGCCTTTGCCACATCGTGCGAAGGCGACTGCTCGCGTCCTGGTCTCGCTCGAAGTGCACACGGACCTCGATGCGTCCGGGCTCGAGCGCGACGGGTGAGCTCCAGATCGCCCCATTCGTCCCCGGCTCGGCTTTGACCGACGAAGTGCCCTCGATCTCCAGCGTCGCCTTCCCGCCTTCGACCTCGATGCCGAAGCGATACCGGCCTCGAATGCGGACCTCGACGTCGCCCATGTAGCTCACCAATGGCGCTGAGCTCTCGAGCGCGGGATGCCATGTCTCACCAGCGTCCAAAGTGAACGCGGCGTTCTCCGCTCGCCAGGCGAGTGAGCCATCGGTGCCCGACTCGGCGGTCCAGCCGCGGAGCTGAGCCGAGGCGGTCGAGGAGAGGAGTGTCGAGGCAAGTACGACGAGGGACAGGAGCAAGCGCCAGACGGTCAACGAATCGTCTCCGGGTAGGTCGTCGAGTTCCTCGGGGGAGCCGACACGATACTCGGATTCGGTCCGGTCGCCAAATGGGAGTCGACTCAACCAAACCCGCCGCATTCGGACCGCTGACTTCAGCCGGTCTTGGTCTCCTTCCGCGCGACCGAGTGCCGCTGGACCCCTGAGAGTTGAAAGTCGGAAGTTGAGCCGTTGAATGTTCCAAGAGGCCCAAGCTCGCTTGCGAGAGCCCGGACCGACAGTCCCTGCCACTGACTCGCTCGACTTGGGAACTCCGGTATGTTCCGCCGCTCCGCCTTCGGGCGACTGGCCGAGTTCTTCAAGCCGAGTCAATCGTGGCTCTTGGGCGCCGGTCCGTTCAGGCTCCAGTCGTAGTCTTGGTGCTCGACCTCGAGATCGGGATCGTCGAGGGCATCGCCCCAGGCGCTCGGCGCGTAGGGACGCAGGAATCGCACGACCGACCGATCGTCTTCGGGGATGCCCTTTCGCTCGAGCGCGGCGAGGAAGTCGTCCTCGAACCAGTCGAAGATCTCGGAGAGGTAGAGGGCGTGGGACTCGGCATCGAGACGATTCTTGCTCTCGTCCGCGAGGAACGCCCGAAGGTTGTCCGCGAGCTGCTCCCGGACGCGATCGGCGTGGTAGGCCTCGGAGCGAAGGGGCGGGCATGATTTCGAGGCGCAGACCAGCCCGAAGTGGATGAGCGGCTCCTCGAATTGCTTTCTCAGGATCTGGTGCTCGATCTCGTCGGGCGTGAGCGCCTGACCGCCGACGCTCACGGCGTCACTCTTGAAGAGCCGGCCGCGGGAGATCAACGACGACGCATCGAGCCCCTCGAGCACACGGCTGAGGATCGCGGCGTTGTAGGTGTTGATCCAAAAGGCGAGGCGGGCGTCGCTGGTGGGGAGATCTGCGGGGTCGATCTCTTGGAGAGAGGCGAGGTACTCGTGAAGGGGCTCCGGTGATCGCTCCAACGCCGGGTAGTCCACTCGCCCAGACTCGACATGCTCTTGAAGGAGCTCGTCCAAGGGCTTCGTCAGGACCTTCAGGTCGGGCGGCTGGTCACTCGAGGACTTGAACTCCAACTTGCGCTCCGCGCAGGCGGTGAGGAGCAATATCCATGGGATGAGGATCTCAAGTCTTTTCATGTCAATACCTTTCGGCTCGAGGGGCACACGGGAGGCCGGGAAGCTCGCCGAGCGGTGAGAAATGTGACAGAACTGTCGTGAATCGCGCTCAACCGGCCGAAAAAGAGTTTGACGGTATACCGTACGGGTGCGAGTCTTAGGCCGATCAGAGGGTGGTTCTCCTGGCGGAGGTCGACCCTCGCCAGAGTTAGTTGCCCGCAATGCTCCTCGCCAGCAAGGCGACGAGGTGATCCCGAATCGGGAGATATACGGCAAATGTCCGAAGTTGCTACGAGCGCTGGGGTTTACGACGTCATCCCTGAGGACTGCATCGCCTGTGGCGCCTGCTCGGCCGCCTTCGGTGACGTCTTCGAGATGCCTGAGGGCGAGAAGGCCTTCGTCTACCAGCAGCCGCCGGAGGACAAGTACAACCCTCGCGCGGTCTTGAAGGTCTGCCCCACGGACGCGATCACGTTCTCGGGTGAGCTGCCTCCCGAAGAGGAAGTCTCGGCACCGGATATCGTCGATGGATGGGAGCTCGAGTGGGAGGCCCACCAGTTCGACTTCGAGGATCCGATCGAGCGATACCGCCGCTACGGCATGGATCGTCGGATCGTCTCCCAGGAGAAGCAGCACTTCCACCTCGAGCTGAAGCTCCCCGAGATCCTGCCGAACTGCCGCGAGAAGTACATGTACGGCCTCGCCGATCGCGAGATGCCCAACTACTCGCTCGACGTCAGCGTCGATCAGTCCGGTCGGGTGCGTGTCATCGCGACGATGGAGGACGAAGAGGCCATCTGGCTGTGCGGCTCGGCGAACTCGTTCCCGCACCGCTTCCAGAGCGTGTTCGATCTCGATATTCCCTGCGAGGACGTCGTTTGGCGCCTCACCGAGAAGACGCTCGACATCATCGCCTTCAAGAAGGGCTCCAACGCCAAGGCGACCTGGAAGTGGGACGCCTACTACATCACCGAGAACTGCACGGGCTGCACGGCTTGCTTGCGCCGTTGCCCGACCGAGGCGATCTCGGGTGAGGCGAACGAGCTGCACATCATCGATCCTGAGAAGTGCATCGACTGCGGCGTCTGCGGCTTGTACTGCCCGGTCGACGCGATCCTCACCGACTACGACGTCATCGCCCCGGCGATGAAGTACTCGGAGATCCCCAAGGCCAAGGTCGACACCGACAACTGCACGGGCTGCGACTTCTGCGTCGACGTGTGCCCGTTCGATTGCATCGTGCTGCAGCCGTACGACGAGAACAACCCGTCGACCGACGCGAGCAACATGGTCGCGGTCGTCGACGAGAAGAAGTGCGTGTCGTGCAAGCTGTGCGAGCAGGTCTGCATCAAGGACGCCATCACGGTCGATCGCCCGGTGGACTTCCCGGACATCGGCTGGAGCTTCCAGCAGAACTGAGCTGCGCCGACATCTCTCGTAACGAAAGCGGATGCTCAGAGCCCAACCGGCTCGCGGCATCCGTTTTTCATTTCGAGTGCCTTCGGCGAGAACTGAGCGACCAAGTCCGTTGGAGTGCCCAAGTCGAGCGAGCTGGTGACGACGTCTGTCGTTGAGGGCTCTCGCGAGCGAGCTTGGGCCTCCTCGAACGTTCAACGGCTCAACGGCCCATCAAGACTCGAGCGGAGCTGCTTCTCGGCGAGCCAGGCTTTGCGGACGCGGGCTCCGGTCGACTTAGCGGACGGCTTTGCGGATCTCGCTCTTGGCTTCCTTGCTGGCTAGGGCTTGCCGCTTGTCGTGGCGTTTGCGGCCCTTGGCGAGTGCGATCTCGATCTTGGCGCGGCCGCCTTTGAGGTAGAGCCGTACCGGGATCAGGGTGAGGCCGCGCTCTTTGATCTTCTGCTCGATGCGACGGATCTCCGAGCGATGCAGCAGCAGCTTGCGCTTGCGTGTCGGCTCGTGGGTGACGTAGCCGCGCATCTCGTACTCGGGGATGTGCATCTTGATGAGGAACAGCTCACCGGACTCGAAGCGGCAGTATGCCTCTTGGAGCGTCACGTGTCCGGCGCGGATGGACTTGATCTCGGTGCCGAGAAGCACCAGGCCGGCCTCGTACTTCTGCAAGAGCTCGTAGTCGAACTTCGCCCGGTTGTTCTTGGCGACGAGCTTGACCCCTTCGCCGTCGCCGCTCGACTTGGCCTTTGCTCCGGCCTTCGACTTCTTCGCCATACCCTTCTCGTTCCGACTGAGCTTCCTTTGGGATACCCGGTCACTATACTGCATCCCGCCGCCCTCACCAGTGCGAGAATCGCGGTCGAGACTCGAGCCCCGGATTGAGGAAATGAAGCTGTGAGTGTGACGCGAGCCTCCCGGCCGAGCGGCGCCGGCATCCTGCTGGCGGCGACCTCGGTCGGTGGCAGCCACTTGCTCCTCGCCCCCGAGGCGGGCGCCCGCTTCGGCTACGGGCTCCTCTGGGTCGTGCTTCTCGCGCACCTCGTCAAGTACCCCGCGTTCGAGTTCGGCAGCCGCTACGCCTTGGCGACGGGGGAGTCGCTGCTAGACGCCTACGCTCGGGCTCGGGGGCCGAAGGGGTGGGCGCTCTGGCTGGGCTTGATCGACATGCTCCTCGAGTCGATCGGAGTCCTGGCGGCCATCACGGGGCTGACGGCCAGCTTGCTGCAGGCCTGGTTCGGTGGAGGGCTCCTGATGTGGAGCGCCGTCGTCGCCGGATCGGGTGTCGTGCTCGTCCTGACGGGGAGTGCGCGGCGCTTGTCGCGGGTCTGCTTCTCGATGATGGCTGTGCTGGCGCTCGGGACCGCGGCGGCCTTCGTCGCGGCGCCACCGAGCCCGTCTGGCGTCGTGCAATCGCTCGCGCCGCCGCGTTGGCCGAGTGGCGCCGACTGGCTCATCGCGGCGGTCCTCGGTTGGATGCCGACCGGCTTGGGTGTCTCGATCTGGCAGTCGCTGTGGATCGTCGCTCAACCGGTGAAGACTTCGATGAGGTCCGAAGAGCGAGTGCGGCTGGGATTGCGCGGGTTCCGCGGCGGCTATCTCACCTCACTCGTGCTCGCGCTGGTCTTCCTCTGCCTCGGGGCGAGCGTGCTGGAGCCGGCGGGAATCGAGCCTCACGGCGAGGCCGTCGCGATCGCTTTGTCCAGTATGTACACGAAGAGCGTAGGCGAGTGGTTCGGACCGGTGTTCTTGACGACGGCGGCGTTTGCGCTCCTCTCGACCGTGATCACCTGTCTCGATGCATTTCCGAGGACGCTGCTCGAGACGTTGCGGCTGCTGTTCCCCGGGCGCACTTGGTCTTCGCGAGCGCGTCTCTCGATCACGGTGAGCTACCTCTCCATGGCGATCCTCGGTGGCGGAGCGCTCCTGATGGCCGTTCCCGATCCCGAGCGGCTGATCCTCTGGCTAGGAGCCGTGACGTTTCTGATCTCGCCGGTTTACTATGCCCTCAACTGGCTCGCCGTCAGTCGCCAGATCCCCGACCCGGCCCTGCGTCCTCCCCGTTGGCTACACGCACTCTCGGCCGCCGGGCTCCTGAGCCTGATCTGGATCGCGTTCCGGATTCTTCGTGCACCGCTGGGTGGGTGACTCCCCCCCGGTGACCTCCAGACCTGAAAGGACCCTCTGATGCCCATCCTCGATTCGGCCGTTCAAGACTACCTCCAAAACCTCTCTCGCCTGCCCGGTGACGAGATCCTCGCCGAGATGGAGCGAATCGCGAACGAGCGAAGCTTCCCGATCGTCGGTCCTCAGGTGGGGAGGCTGTTGTCCATTTTGACGCGGGTCCGAGGGGCCAAGTCCGTCTTCGAGCTCGGCTCGGGATACGGTTACTCCACGCTTTGGTTCGCGCGGGCGGTGGGAGAGGGTGGGGTCGTGCACCACACCGATGGCTCGAAGGAGAACTCCGAGCAGGCAAAGGGGTTTCTCGAGCGCGCCGGTGTCGGAGATCGCGTGAAGTATCACGTCGGTGATGCGGCCGAGGCCCTGAAGTCCGTCGGTGGCCCGCATGACATCTTCTACATGGACATCGACAAGCATCAGTACCCTGGCGGCTTCGATGTCCTGCGCCCCATGATGCGGCCCGGCGATCTACTCATCGTCGACAACATGATCTGGGGTGGGCGCGTCGTGGACCCGGATGCCGAGGAGGCTGATACCCGGGGCATCCAAGAGCTGACGCGACGGGTCTTCTCAGACGACGGTCTCGAGCCCTGCATCCTGCCCGTGCGCGACGGCGTGCTCGTCAGTCGTTGCGTCTGAGCGATGCGCCCAGACGGACATCGCTGAAGCGAATCGCCGAATGCGGCAGATTCCGAGTCAGGATGCGCCCTCGCCGACGAAGGCTCTGGATCTCGACCGAGGAAGGGTGTGGTGCCGGAGACAGGACTTGAACCTGCACGACCGTAAAGGCCACTAGACCCTGAATCTAGCGCGTCTGCCAATTCCGCCACTCCGGCTCGAGGCGGGAAGATACCAGCCGCCCCAGGGGCCGTCAAGTCGCTGTCGATTTCACCCAGGAAATCGTCACGGCCACGAAGAGCATGGGCGAATCGCCACCGGGAAGTGCCGAATCGGGGCGAAAACGCACGTGTCGCTGGATCGATCTCCCCACTTTCGACATTTCTCGTGACACCGAGAGTCGCTCATCGAGCTCTTACCCGACGCTCAAGTAATTACGGTACTTGAGGTTTTGGACGTATGGGTGTTCGTAGGAAAGTTTTCGAAGGCTCGGGCGACGAAGATGGCACGGATATTGTTCCCCGAATCCCGCCTGCCCGGAAGTAAGAAGGTCTTGGAGCCGTCAGCGAACACGGGGACGGCTCGATTGTGACGGAGGGTCGAATGATGAAAGGCAAGATCGGATCTCTGCTGTGCCGGATCCTGGGGCATCGGATGCGAAGGGATTGGGTCCCTTCGGATTCGCTCCGCGGTGCCGGACGGTTCGAGCATCGCTGCCAACGCTGTGGCACCTGCCTCGACGGCGAGTACGTCTCGCTGTACCGACCCTCGACGACGCTTCTGAAGTCCAGGGTGCCGAAGAACATGGCGTCCACGAATCAAAGGGCCGCCTTCTGAGGCCGAGAGCAGGTCTCGAATCGGAAACAGGGAGCCGACGCGACGAAGAGCCCCGTCGCATCGGCTCCCTTTCTCTTTGGTTCTCTGCTCCTCGAGCGATCGAGAAGCTGCCCGCCCGCGTGCCAGGCAATTCGAAGTTCAAGCTTCGAGGTCGAACCTCGAGCTAACGATCGCGAAAGCCCATCATCCAGCGGCTTGCCCGCCCGCTTCTTCGTACTTCGAAGTTGAACGTCGAACCGTTGAGCCGTTGGACGTTCTCAAAGTCCCTTGTCGCGAAGCAGGTCTTGGGCTGCGTCTCGGATCTCGGGCGTCATCGAGCGAGAGTGCTTGATGAGCAGGTCCAGCGCACAGGCCGAGTCGAAGAGCCCGAGTGCGCGGATGGCGGCCAGACGAGTGGAGATGTTGTTCGCGGTGGGCAGATGCCGAAGGCCGCCGAGGAACGGTCGCAACTCTTCGAGGGATTCCTCGCCGGCGACTCGGACGAGCGCTTCGAAGAGGCTGCGCTTCTCCTCGTAGGGACGCGTCGCGAAGTCTCGGCGGTGGATGCGGTGCTCGATCGGCTCGAGGTAGGCGGCGCGCGGGCGAGTAGAGATGAGGTCGAGGGCGTTTTGACGCACGGTGGCGTCGGAGTCCTCGAGCGCGGCAGCGATCGAGGCCGCAGCGGCGTCACCGGCAATTCGGGCGTAGGTGGCGAGGGCATCGCTGCGGACGGCGGGCGAAGGATGGGAGTGCAGCCGGCGGAGTGCGCCTTCACGGCCGGGAACCGGAACCGACAGCAGGATTCGGATGATTTGGCGGAGGAAGGCTTCGTTGCCCGACGCCAGCTCGCGGAGGAGCTGCTCGGGCTCGCGGTGTCGCTTGACGGATGCTTGCAGTGCCTCGCTGAGACGAGACGGGTCGCGAGTTCGCCGCATCACCGAGCACAGGAAGCCGAGCTTGTTCTCGGGAAGCCCGAGAAAGAAGTCGGTGAGCTCGCGGCGAAAGATCCGACCATCCCGGTTGATGGCCTCGGCGAGCTCGGCGGCTGCGTGCATGTCGAAGGCGGCGGCGTGAAACGGCTCGAGGACCTCATCGAGACGAGGGTTCCACTGAATCGCTTGACGAGCCAAATCGAGCAGCGAGGACGCCGTCTCGAGATCGCCCAGGCCCAAGACAGACCGAAAGGCTCGTCCGAGCACTTCGGCCACTTCTTTCGCTTCGTCTGCGCGCTGCTCCGGGAGAATGGAGAGGAGGATCTCGAACATCCGCCGCTGATCCTGGCTGCCACCCAGGTCGGCAGCCTCGTGGCGGAGTCGATCGCGCTCATCGTCGCTCAGGCCGATGACCGTCTGGGGGCCGCCGTTCAGGCCTTCGAGAAGCTGGTGAAGCGCATGGGCGGAGGGGGAGTCGAGGACGTGATCGGGCAGCTTCTCGGCGAGGTAGCGTTGGCGGAGGGACTCGAGCAGACGGCGGTCTTCGGCCGTCAGCTCTTCACCGTAATCCTCGGCGGCGAGGTAGGTGAGATGGGAGAGGTCCGCTTCCCACAGCAAGGTGGTCAAGTCGTCCTCGAGGTGATCGGCCTTGCGGCTGTTGAGGAGGATGTCGAAGAAGCGGGTGATCTCGCGTTGATCGACGCCGTCGAGGATGCGCAGCTCTCGGATGCCCTCGATGTACAGGAGAAAGGGCAGGCTGTCTTCGCCCGGCTCCTTCTCGTACACGGGGTGCTCGTCGGCGATGAAGGCGGCTTTGGTGACGCGGACCGCGAGGACACCATGGAGCTCGAGATAGCGGCTCAGCTCCTGGGTGAATCGCGCCAAGAAGCCGCGGAGGGTGGAGCTGTTTCGATGGTAGATCCGCTTCGCCTTGAGGAGCTTTTCGGCGAGCTGGAAGATGTGCTCCAGTCCGCGCGACTCCTGAAGTGCATTGGGTCCGTCCATCGAGCTTTCCCGGGGGATCGAGCGGCAGGGTACGGGTCCTCGGCCGCACCGTTCCTGAGGACTATCGGGATTCCACAATAACTGCCTTGACCTCTTCGATTTCCTCGGGGGTTCCGGTAGCATCGCGGGCTTGTCGGTCGGGTCGCGGAATCTCCGAGAAGGCCCCGATCGTCTCGGAAGACGCTGCATCGGAAGACGAAGGCAAGGTGATGCTCGACAAGATTTTCCAGGATCGGAAGGAAAAGCTGGATCGGCTGGCGGAGCTGGGGCGCGAGGTCTGGCCTCGTCGCTTCGAGGGCGCGCAGGCGACCGAGAAAGCCGTCCAGGCCGCGCCTCCCGAGGAAGAAGGGGGCGAGTCGAGCGAGACCTTTCGGGTGGCGGGCCGCCTCCAGGCGCTGCGGCGTTTTGGCAAGGCCGGCTTCGGCGATCTGTACGATCGCACGGGCAAGATCCAGATCGGCTTCCAGAAGGACCGCCTCTCCGAGGAAGACTTCAAGGTCTACAAGCTGCTCGATCTCGGTGACATCGTCGGCATCGAGGGGAAGATCGGCCGCACCAAGACCGGTGAGGTGACGATCTGGGCGGATCGCGTCGAGCTCTTGACCAAGGCGCTCGCGCCGCCGCCGGCCAAGTGGCACGGGTTGCAGGACCACGAGCTCCGTTATCGGCGGCGCTACGTGGACCTGTATGCGAATCGTGAGGTGCTCGAGACCTTCCGGACGCGGTCGGGGATCGTGCGTCATCTGCGCGCGTTCCTCGACGAGCGGGGGTTCCTCGAGGTCGAGACGCCGATGCTGCATCCGATCGCGGGTGGGGCGGCCGCCCGGCCGTTCATCACGCACCACAACACTCTCGACATGGAGCTCTACCTGCGCATCGCGCCCGAGCACTTCCTCAAGCGACTGATCGTCGGCGGGCTCGAGCGAGTCTACGAGATCGGCCGCAACTTCCGAAACGAGGGCATCTCGACCCGGCACAATCCCGAGTTCACGATGCTCGAGCTCTACCAGGCGTACGCCGACTACAACGACATCATCGACCTCACCGAGGCGATGCTGGGCGGCGTGTTCGAGACGTTCGCCGGCGGCTCTTCGATCGCGGTCGGTGACCGGACGATCGACGTCTCGCGTCCTTGGAAGCGCGCGCGCTACGAGGATCTCTTGAAGGAGCACGCCGGTATCGGCTTCGGAGATCCGGCCGCCGTACAAGCCAAGGCAAAGGAGCTGAAGCTGGACATCGCCGGCCTCGATCCCTGGAAGGCGATCAACGAGATCTTCGAAGCGACGGTGGAGCCGACGCTCATCGAGCCGACCTTCGTGATCGACTACCCCAAGGCGATCTGTCCCCTGGCGAAGGCCGATCCCGAGCGCCCCGAGATCGCCGAGCGCTTCGAGCTGTTCATCAACCGACTCGAGATCGCGAACGCGTTCAGCGAGCTCAATGACCCGATCGACCAGGAGGAGCGATTCCGCGCTCAGGTCGCCACCAAGGACGAGGAGGCTCCCGCCGAGGTCGACCTCGACTACGTGCGTGCGCTGTCCCACGGCATGCCACCTGCCGGTGGGCTCGGAGTGGGGATCGATCGACTCGTGATGCTCGTCACGAACTCTCCGTCCATTCGTGACGTCATACTGTTTCCTCTGCTTCGCCGCTTGAGCGAAGAAGAAGAGAGCTCACTGGCGAGCCTCACCGCAGAGTAGGTCCGGCGCAGGGCGTCGTACTTCGACTCGAACCTTCATCCGCCGCGCAGGGGAGCGCTCGTGTACCGGATCTTCCTGAGCTTCAAATACCTCACGAGCCGGGTCATCCCGTTTCTCGCGATGTTCTCGGTCGCGCTGGGCGTGATGTCGATGATCGTCGTGATCTCGGTCATGAACGGCTTCATCGTCCAGACGCGCGCGATCGCCCGAGGAACGCTCGCCGACCTCACCGTCTCGCCGCGCATCCTCAATGCGAAGGACTACTATCTCGAGACGATCCACGGCACGCCCAAGGTCAAGGCCGTCTCGTCACACTTGGTCCGGCAGGGGATCATCTCGACGCGGCTGTCCGGCTTGGGTGACGCGACGAACCAACAGGACCTGACCTTCGTCACGATCCTGGGTGTCGACTACGAGTCGGAGAAGAAGGCGAGTGCGATCGAGAGCTACCTGACGAACTTCGAGGAGGAGGAGAGGTTCCTCTACGAGGTGGACGATGTCTCGAGCCCGTTCGATCTGAGCATCGACTCCGAGGACTTTCGCGCTCAACGGTACATTCGCGACGGCAAGCTCGTCATCATCGGCTACCAGCTCGCCCTGCGCCTCGGCATTCGCAAGGGGACCTACGTCGATCTCGTCAGCTACTCGATCAACCCCAAGAAGGACATCTCGCTCCAAGAGCGCCTGTCCCCGCGCCATGACAAGTTCATCTGTGCAGGCGTGTTCCATTCCGGGGATTACGAGTTCGACCTCAGCTTCGTCTACATGCCGATCGATCGGCTTCGAGACTTCGCCTTGGCGGGCGAGGGCGAGGTCTCCGAGTTCGCGGTGACGCTGGAGGACTATCGCTATTCGCAGAGCGTCAAGGCTGAGCTGCAGGAGCGATTCCAGATCGAGGAGGGCTCGAAGACCGCCTGGGTGCAGACCTGGGAGGACAAGGAGCACATCTTCCTGAACGCCGTCGATAACGAGAAGAGCATCTTGGCCGTCATCTTGTCGTTCTTCCTGGCCTTCGGCTGCTTCGCGATCTTCATCATCTTGAACATGATGGTGCGGGAGAAGACGCGCGACATCGGGATCTTGAACTCGATGGGGGCGACCTTCGGCGGGATCCTGATCATCTTCGTCCTGAACGCGATGATCATCGCCTTCATCGGCTCGGCGGTCGGCCTGCTCGGTGGCGTCTTGATCTGCGACAACATCAACGCGATCGAGCAATGGCTCGAGGATACCTTCGGGCTGGTCATCTTCCGGCCCGATGTCTACGCGTTCGACCGGCTCCCGGTCGACATGCGCACCCACGAGGTCGTTTACATCATCACGGGCACGATCCTGCTCAGTGCGGCCGCCGGCCTGGTGCCGGCCTTCCGGGCCGCGAGACTCGATCCGGTGAGGGCACTTCGATATGAGTGACGTGCAGGCTTCCGAAGGCGGCGTCGTCCTCTCGGCCAGGGAACTCTCCAAGAGCTTCGAGCTCGGCGGGCAGAAGATCCAGGTGCTCGAGAAGGCCAGCCTCGACATCCACCAAGGCGAGGTGCTGGCGATCGTCGGATCGTCCGGCGCAGGCAAGAGCACCTTGCTGCACATCCTCGGGTTGCTCGACCCGCCGGACGAGGGCGCCGTGAGCCGGATGGGAAAGGACCTGACGGGGCTGGGCAAGGCGGAGAAGGCGCGGGCGCGCAATGCCTACATCGGCTTCGTCTTCCAGTTTTATCATTTGATCCCCGAGCTCACGACACTGCAGAACGTGCTGCTGAACCCGATGATCCGCCAAGGCGTGGGCGCCTACCTGGGTTCTCGGTCCCGGCATCACGAGCGCGCGATGGAGCTGCTCAACTACCTCGGGCTGGGTCAGCGGCTGAAGCATCGTCCGCCGCAGCTCTCCGGCGGCGAGCGTCAGCGCGTGGCCATCGCTCGCGCGTTGATCGGGGATCCAGAGATCCTTCTCTGCGACGAGCCGACGGGCAACCTCGATCGCAAGACGGCCACCGGTATCCTCGACCTTTTGTGGCGGCTCAACCGTGACCGGCAGCAGACGATGGTCATCGTCACCCACGACGATCACGTCGCCGAGAGGGCGCATCGCGTCGTCGAGCTCTTCGACGGAAAGATCCGCACGCAGGAGCGTCAAGCGTCTTGACTTGAAACTAGAGCCCTCGCGACCGAAACGGGAAGTGACTGCGGAGCGATGAGCCGCTTTCTCGACGGTGCCACCGATCGAATTGGGAGGCGCAGAGCAAGGGGCCATTCGGAGTGCGCTGTCTCGCCAGCACGATGTGCCCCGGCCCAAGCTCGCTTGGGAAAGCCCTCGCAGACAGACCCGGTCACCGGGCTCGCTCGGCTTGGGCACTCCATCGCCCTCGGGCTGCCGGTCGACGCCAACGCTCTTTTCCGGGGAAGATGATCCCCGAGCTGTCGTTCAACGGCCCCGGGCGTACAATGTCCCCTCATCTCGCTCGGGCCTCGGGGTCGATGGGGACTCTGGGGGATCGAGAGGCAGAGACTGGAGGATTGGAATGGCTATGGCGAGTCGCGCCGGCCTGATGCTGGCCATGTTGGGGCTTTCGGGCTGTCTGACTCCCGAGCCCGATTCCCAGAAGCTCTACCACACCTACGGCAGCATGAGCTCTTGGGGGCGGACCGCCACCAACCTCCAGTCCATCCCGCAATGGATCTCGTACGAGTTCCGGGCCGGCGGACGAGACCTGGGCGATGCCGCGGTCAGGTTGGTCGACCAGACGGGGAAGGAGCTCGAGCGCACGGGTGAGAACATCGTCGGTGCCCCGGGTTACCTCTATCGCGACGCGGAGATGCATGTCGGGCCACTCGTCGACACGGCCGAGATCAGCTTCATCGATCCCACCGTGCGAGACTTTCGAGAGACCGGGGAGACGCTCACCGGGATCCCGGGCGACCTGGCGAATCACGTCCAGTTCCGCAGCTCACGGCTGGGGACCGACCTGGCGGGCATCGCCGAAGGGGAGGTCGAACGGAGCGGGGACTTCTTCTCCGAGGTCTGGGGCTTCTTGAAGTTCATGCTCTGGTGATGTCACCGCCAGTGTGACGCTTACCTCTTGACAACTGCCGTAACTGGACCCAGAATCGCCGTCGATTGGGACCTCGTGTTCCAATGTTCGTGATTCTTTGGTCCAGATTGGCACAATCGGATGTTCGGCCTGGCGATCGACCCGAATGGCGGCGACTCTCTCGTCGATCAGCTCGCAGAGGGGCTGATTGCGCGCATCGCCGATGGCCGGTTGGCACCGGGCGAGCGGCTGCCGTCGTCCAGGACATTGGCCGACGCCCTCGGCATTCACCGGAACACGGTGACCGCTGCCTTTCGCCGCTTGGGGGAAGACGGCTGGCTCGAATCGCAGGTGGGGCGCGGTACCTTCGTCGCCGAGTCGCTGCCGAGAGTCGCGCCGGTACCCGAGCAGGGCACGGGACCCCGCTTCGATTGGGCGAGCTACCAACCGCGCCGGGGACGGACACCTGGCGAAGAGATGGCGAGCGCCTACGACTCGCCGCAGCACCCGGACACGATATCGTTCGCAGGTGGCGTTCCCGATCCGGCCCTCTATCCGGCGGACGAGGTCCGAAAGCTCTGCCGTGAGCTGCTGCGCGGTGATGATACGCTGCTGTTCCGCTACGGACCGGCGGCCGGCTACGAGCCGCTACGTGAGTTGGTGCGTCAGGAGGCCGCGCGCGATGGTGTCGCCTCGGAGAGCTTCGAGGTCCTGATCACCAACGGCTCGTCTCAGGGCCTCGACCTGTTCTTGCGCTTCGCCTGCGAGCCGGGAGCCACGGTCGTCGCCACCTCGCC
>JAVJTD010000452.1:0-11850 GCA_040219065.1 Planctomycetota bacterium | reverse complement strand
ACTCTTCAAAGGTTGGCACTCTGTTCCCGGCACAGATGTCCCACTCTTCAAAGGTTGGCACTCTGTTCCCGGCACAGATGTCCCACTCTTCAAAGGTTGGCACTCTGTTCCCGGCACAGATGTCCCACTCTTCAAAGGTTGGCACTCTGTTCATCGCGCTACCGCTCGAGTCGCTCTCGGATCAGGGCTGCTTCTTCGGGGCGGGGCCAATCCTCGTAGAGGCGGAGCAGCTCTTCGAGCAAGCTGCGATGCAGGAGATGGCCGGGCGGTAGCTTCTCCTCGGCTTCCGCAATGGCGCTCTTGTAGATCCCCTCGGCAGTCGGCTTACGCCCCGTCCTCGAGTAGGCCCGTGCCAGCGTCGCGCGGACGCCGATCCCCAAAGAAGAAGGAAGCGAGCTGGCCTGCCTTCCGCGACGGAGCCAGCTCTCGAGCAGCGAGACCGCGGTCTCGTCGTCACCAACGGCCTCGCACACCAAGCCGAGTTGGAGCTCGCTCTCCTCGATACTCGGATGATCATCGGGCAACGTGGCTCGTCGAATGTCGAGCGCGCGCCGATAGAGCTCGCGCGCCGTCTCTGGGTCACCGGTCTGGCGAGCGACCTGGCCGAGGTTGTTCAGGACGAGAGCGACGCTCGGATGCTCCTCGCCATACGCCTTCTCGAACAGCGCCCGCGCCTCTTCAAAGCCCTCACGTGCGAGCGTGAAGTCGCCGCGACGCAGTGCCTGGCTCGCCAGGTTGTTCCTCACATGGGCGATGTAGGGATGATCGGGCCGCAGATGGGCTCGATAGATATCGAGTGCTTGCTGCAGTGACTCCTCGGCATCGGATGGCTCGACGAGGGTGCCCGACAGATTGGTCAGAAGACTGGCCTCGAGCAGCGGCTGCCGCGGCTCGAGCTCTCGGGCCTCGGCGAGTATCGACTCGAACATCTCGCGCGCCTCCTTCGGTCGGCCGAGCTCTTGGAGGATCTGGGCGAGGTTCTGGCGATAGCTGAGCCAACCGGTCGCGTCGTCGGAAGAGCTCGTGTCGAAAGTCTCGAGCACTTGGCGTTGCAGCTCTTCCGCCTCCTCGAATCGACTGAGCGCGCGCAAGATCTGCACCTGAGTGTTCTTCAGATCCGCGAGCTTGCTCGGCAGATCGGCCGCGACGGTGATCCCCTCGTCGAGCAAGTCTCGGCTCTCTTCGAGCTCGCCTCGCTGATACAGGGCGCCCGCCAAATTGTTGAGGGTGGTCGCGAGCACATCGGGCGGGGCCGTGCCGCGCTGAGTCTCGAGCGCTGCCCTCAAGTGACCCTCGGCGCGCTCGTAAGCTCCCAAGCCGAAGTAGGCCAGCCCGAGCGTCGATCGCAGCACGGCCTCGCTCGGGGGATCTTCAGCGAGCTCACCATTCTCGAGACGGCTCGACGCGCGATCGAGCGCTTCGAGCACGGTCAGGTCCGGCTCGGGAGCTCCCAGAGGATCGCCAGCGAGCAAGAGATCCGAGAGCAGTCCCAAGATCCGCTCGGCGCGCTTGGCCTGGAGCTGCGCAACGCGTTCCCGGTCGAGTGCCTCCTCCCTCGCCGCTGCGGCCGCTTCCGCCTGCGTCTTGGCGTCACGGCGAGCATCCTCCGCTTCCAGCGCTCGCCGCTCAGCACGCAGGCGCTCGCGATCGGCTTCGGCGATGCCGACGGCCAATCCGACGATGCCGGCGGCGAGGGAGAGGATCACCAGTGCGAGCGCAGAGACGCCGATGCGGTGGCGGGCGAGAAAGCGTTTTGCGCGATAAGGCAGGCTGTCGGGGCTGGCGAGAACGGGCAGGCCGTCGACGGCGGAGCCGAGGTCGAGTCGGAGCTGCTCGACCGAGGCGTAACGGCGCTCGGGCTCTTCGTGAAGAGCCTTCGAGACGACGAGGGCGAGGTCACCGCGAAGCTCGTGCTCGGGGGCGACGATCGGTTGATCCGGACGACGACCGGTGAGGATCTCGTGAAGCACGACGCCGAGGGAGTAGAGGTCGCTGGCGGTCGTGACGCGCTCGCGGCGCCGCTGCTCGGGACTCGCATACTCGGGCGTCATGGCGCCGATCAGGGTCGGTGCTTGCGTGTCCGGCTCGCCATCCATCGGCTCTTGGATCAGCTTGGAGATGCCGAAGTCGAGGAGCTTCGGCGTGCCGTCTTCGGTGACGAGAATGTTGCTCGGCTTGAGATCGCGATGAAGCACCAAGCTCTGATGCGCGT
Source organism: Planctomycetota bacterium (assembly GCA_040219065.1). Classification (GTDB taxonomy): domain Bacteria; phylum Planctomycetota; class OFTM77; order OFTM77; family OFTM77; genus OFTM77. The sequence goes on along the minus strand of JAVJTD010000452.1, from coordinate 9,638 downwards.
GTTGCACGGCCTCGCAGACACGGCGGAAGAGATCGATGCGCTCTCGGCGCGAGAGGTCCTTCTCTTCGCAGTAGCGAGTGATCGGTCGACCCTCGACGAGCTCCATGACGAAGTACGGGAGGCCGTCCGCGGTCGTGGCGCCGTCGAGAAGCCGCGTGATGTAAGGATGCTGGAGCTGGGCGAGGGCCTGACGCTCGGCGAGGAATCGGTCCCGCAGCAGAGGACTGGCGAGCTCGGGACGGATGAGCTTGATCGCGACCTCCTGCTCGTAGGCACCGTCCGCCCTCACGGCTCGGAACACGGTGCCCATGCCGCCGGTCGCGACCTCCGCCTCGACGCGATAGGCGCCCAGGCGACGGCCGATCAGCCACGAGCCGGAGCGGAATTGGATTGGCTCGGAGAGAAGCTCCGGCGGCGTCGGTGGCTCGAGGAAGCGCTCGGAGCCTGGCTCTTCGCGAAGCAGCTCACGGACGAGGCGTCGCAGGTCATCGTCTTCTTCCTGTCCCGCAACGAAGGCGAGGCGTGCCTCGGGCGGCTGCTCGAGCGCGGCGTGGAACAGCTCTCTCACGCGCTGCCACTGCTCGGGAGTCACGAGGCGTCCTCGCCGAGCTCGTGCTGGAGCCAGCTCTTGGCGAGCTGCCATTCGCGGTACACGGTGCGTTCGGAGACGCCGAGCTCGCGGGCGGTCTCCTCGATGCTCAAGCCGCCGAAGAAGCGGAGGTCGATGAGGCGGGCGAGTCCGGAGTCGAAGGTCGCGAGCCGGTCGAGTGCCTCGTCGAGGGCACACAGGTCGGTCGACCGCTCCTCGTAGGCCGCGACCGCCTCATCGAGCGGAACTCGCTGCGCATCGCCGCCGCGCTTCAGCGCATTCCTTCGCCGTGCGTGGTCGACCAGAACCGAGCGCATCGCCCTCGCCGCGAGGTGCAGGCAATCCGTCCTGGCGAGTGCTCGATCCTCGCCGCTCTTCGCCAGCCGCAAGAACACCTCATGGACGATCGCGGTCGGCTGCAGCGTGTGACCCGCTCGCCGTCCGAGCTGCGCCGAGGCCAGTCGGCGCAGCTCGGCGTAGGCCTCGGCAAAGGGACCCTCGAAGGATGCGGGATCTCGATCGGTCATGGGAAAAGCTCGAGAGCATTCGGCACGGAACAGGACGGCAGCTCGGATTCTAGTATGAACGCCGGTCCGATTGGGCATCTCGTTCAACGGTGTCGTCGCGCGCGATGCGATCCCATTCGTTATGGTGCCTGGTGAGTTGACGGTACCTAAAAGGCCACGAGGAGCGACTTCTTTGATCGACGCGCAGCCGATGACCGATTCCGGCGTCGTCTTGACCGGATTCCTCGGGAGCCTGTGTGCGGGTCTCGCGACGGGCGTCGGGGCTGCCGGCGTCTTCGTCATTCGAAGCCTGTCCGAGAAGCTCGAGGACATCCTCCTCAGCTTGGCGGCCGGGATCATGCTCGCCGCGACCGTCTTCTCCTTGCTCTTGCCGGCCCTCGAGATCGCGACCGAGCAGTTCGCCGGCGAGCTTCCGGCGGTCAGTCTCGTCTCCGCGGGGCTGTTGATCGGCGCCGGCGTCCTGCACCTGCTCCATCGCTCCTTGCCACATGAGCACTTCGTCCAAGGGCGAGAGGGGCCGGAGGCGGTGGCTGTTCGGCGCATCTGGCTCTTCGTGATCGCGATCACGCTCCACAATGTGCCCGAGGGCATGGCGGTCGGTGTCGGATTCGGTGGCGGCGGATTCGCCAAGGGCCTGTCCCTCGCGATCGGAATCGGGCTGCAGAACGTGCCCGAAGGTCTCGCCGTCGCCGTCGCGCTCGTCGCCGTCGGCTACGGTCGAATGCGCAGCTTTCTGATCGCACTGGCGAGCGGCTTGGTCGAGCCGCTGGGCGGATTGTTCGGCAGCGCGGCTGCTTGGCTCGCCGAGCCGGCCCTCCCGCTCTCGCTCGGCTTCGCGGCCGGCGCGATGCTCTTCATCATCTCGGATGAGATCATCCCCGAGACGCATCGCCGCGGCTTCGAGACGCAAGCGACGTTCTCATTGCTCTTCGGCTTCGTCTTGATGATGTTCCTCGACGTCACGCTGGGCTGAGCCGACGAATCTCGCGCCTCGTCGCTGCGACGCGTACCAGCCATCTGGAGATCGCAACCAATCCCGAGTGGAGGACCGCCATGAATCCTTGGACGCGACGCCAGTTCCTGAGTCGAAGCGGTGCCGTCTCACTGGCCGGGTTGTTTCCCTGGCGCGGTTGGAAAGTTCCTGGCCGAGTGTCCGAGCGCGATCTGCTCTCGCTCTCGGACTTCCTGATCGAGAACGATCGGGACGCGGTCCTCGCCCGCATCGCGGCTTTCGCCGGGCAAGGCTGGACCCGCGACGAGCTGCTCGGGGCGATCTTCCTCGCCGGACTGCGCGAGGTGAACCCCGACCCTTGCGGCTTCAAGTTCCACTGCGTGATGGTCTCCCACTCGGCAGCGCTGCTGGCCGATACGGCACCCGCGGCCGAGGCACTTCTCCCGGTGCTCTTCAATGCCTCGGACTTCAAGCACTCTCAGGAGCGGGATCGGCGGGAGGGCGATTTCCGACTCGTAGCCGCGCCGGAGCCGCAGGCAGGCACCCTGGACGAGCTGGTCGACGCGTTGCGATTGGGGCTCGAAGACTGGAGCGCCGATGCTTGCGATCGCGCGGCGACCGGCGCGGCGCGCCACGTGACCGAAGCCACGGTGCTCGATCGGCTCTTCGACGGACTGTGGGTCCACGGGATGAGGGACTTCCATAATCTCGGCCACAAGATCATCTTCGTCGCGCAGACCTATCGCATGTTGCGGCGATTGCCACGGCCGGCGCTGGCGGAGCCCGCGCTTCGCTCGCTCTGCAAGGCGCTCCTGATCGGCGGGGGAGAGGAGGCGCGAATCGGATCTCCGCAAAGCCACGCCCTCGCCCGCGAACCGAAGAAGGCATGGCGTGGTGACGCAGCGAGTGATCCCGAGCATGCGATCGAGGTACTTCGCATCTTGCGCTCGGTGAAGCAGGGTGAAGGCGGGGCGGCGATCGCAGAGCTGCTCGAGGATGGCGCGTCACCGGCTGCGGTCTGGGACGGATATCGACTCTTCGCGGCCGAGCAGCACCTGCATGCGCCCGGCTTGCTGGCCGTGCACCCTTTGACGACGATCAACGCGAGCCGCTTCGCAGCGGAGCGCGCGCTCGATCCGGTCAAGCGGCGGTTCCTCCTCTTGCAGACTGCCGAGTGGCAGGTGGCTTATCGGCGAAGCTTCACCGACGGCAAGCCCGCCGGGCTCGCCATCGATGCGCTCGAGCCGGGTGACGCGATCGGAGCCGAGAGGCTGCTCGAGACGAAGTCGCGACTAAAAACCATACCGCAGGCGCTACATGTGGCGAAGCATCCGCGGGGCGCTCGCTCGCTCATGAGCGCGCTTTCGAGCCGTGTCCGCCGGAAGGGCGACGAGCATCACTATCACAAGTACATCGCCGCGGTCGACGAGGAGCGTGGCCTCATGCATCCGGCCCTCGCCCCGCACCTCCTCGCCGCAAGCGTTTGCTACGTCCCGGGACCGAGTGCGAGGGACACTGACTTCGCACGGCATTGAGGTTCGATTCGACCGAGCTCTCCTGAAACACCGCGAGCCGGCTTCCCGTGGTGAGCCGGCTCGAAGTGCTGGAGGAGTGAGATGCTTTTATATCAGGCATCGCCGAGTGGGCCAGGCCCCGTGCGGGCGGGAGGCGGTCGCCGCTTCGCGGCCTGGCCTCATCGGCGTCACCCTGCTGAGCGCCATCAGTTCGAAGAGCGAACAAGAGAAAATCAATGGGCATGCGCGCCCGCACCGTACCTGCCTCGGTCGAGCAGATTGGAGTTGCGACCGCCCCGGCCATCGCTATCCTGTCGCGGCTCGACGGATTCCCCCGACAACCGATCGATGAAAGGCAAACCGAATGAACATCAAACGATTCGGACTCACGATTCTCTTCAGTGCATTGATCGTCTCCGCCGGTGCGCTGGCGCTGACCAGCCAGGATCAAGACGCGATGCCGTCGGCGTCGTCGGAGCATGAGCTCCTCATGGAGTCGGTCGGCACTTGGGATGCCGCGATGAAGATGTGGATGGGACCTGGCGAGCCGATGTCGGCTCAGGGCACCGAGGTCAACCGGGCCGTCGGCCCGTTCCACGTCGTCTCCGACTTCAAGGCCGACATGATGGGCATGGACTTCGACGGCCACGGCATCTCGAGCTGGGATCCGACCAAGAAGAAGTTCATCACCATCTGGGTCGACTCCACCGAGCCGACGCCGGGCATCCTGGAAGGCACCCATGACGAGAAGACCAAGACGATGACCTTCAAAGGCGAGATGATGATGATGGGCGAACGGATGAAAGTCCGCCAGGTCATCACGATGAAGGACGCCGAACACCGGACTTTCGACATGTTCATCACGCCTCCCGGCGGCGAAGAGATGCAGTCGATGCACATCGACTACACGAAGAAGAAGTAACGCTCCGAGGGCCCTGCCTCTTTCATTCAGCCGGAGACCAGGGCCTGCGGCTCATCCTCGAAAGTGCTGCAGGAACAGCTTGCGGACCTCGGTCACGCACGACTCGCCGGTCGGCGAGCTCGTCTTGCAGCGCGCCTCTTTACTCTCCGCCTTCTTCAAGAGCGCTTTGATCCGCTCGCGGGAGCCTTTCTCGGCGTCGCTGCGAATGTCCTCGGCGGAGACGCCGAAGCACGTGCAGATCGGAGCGTCGGGCTCTTTCGGGTAGGCCTGGACGCGGACGGCTTCGGCCGAGATCGTCGTGCCCCAGTTGTCGAAGTACCCGACCGGGCAGCGCGGGGTCGGGCAGTAGTAGACCTTGTCCGAGAGCTGCTCGAGGAGCTTCGCATCGACCTGCGCTCGGAGGGTCTGGGGGGTGACGGCGATGCCGTACCCGTCGCATCCTTTCGGCTCGGGGCAGCGCGGCTCAGCCGGCTCGGGCTCGCTCACGAAGGCTTTGTTCAAGGGGGACCTCCCAGTCGATCTCTCAGAGGAGCGGCTGCCTTCGGCCGATGAGGCCTGCCGCCTGGTGGCCGCGCCGGTTAGGATGGCTGCCAAAGAAAGAGCCCGAACCCGGAGCAGCGGCGAATGGAGCCTCGCCAAGTCGCACAATATCGCATCGAGGGCGTCATCGGTCGAGGAGGCCAAGCGACGGTCTATCTCGCCCTGGACACGCGGCTCGATCGCCTGGTCGCCCTGAAGCTACTCGAGCCTCGGGGGCCGGACTTCGATAGTGTGCTGGCCCGATTCCGGCGCGAGGCGGAAGCGACCTCGCGGCTCAACCATCCTGGAATCTGCACGATCCTCGACAGTGGGATCGACGGCGATCATGCCTACATCGCCATGCGGTATGTCGAGGGCGAGCCGTTGGCGGAGCTGATCAGTCGCCTTCGCGAGCAGGGCCCCGGGTGCTCCGATCGGACGCCGCCGTCGAGCCGCCGAGAGATCGAGCGCATCGTGCGAACGATCGAGAAGACGGCGCGGGCGCTCCACACTGCCCACGAGGCCGGCATCACGCATCGCGACCTCAAGCCGGGCAATCTGATGCTCACCAAGGAAGGGGAGCCGGTGCTGCTCGACTTCGGCCTGGCGGGCGCCGAGGACAGCGCGCACTCGCTGACACGGACCGGAGACGTCTTCGGCACCCCGGCCTACATGGCACCCGAGCAGCTCCGCGGTCATCGGGCGGATCGCCGCTCGGACATCTACTCGCTGGCGGCGACGCTCTACGAGTGGCTGACCTTGACGCCGCCGTTCGCGGCGCTGACCCGGGAGGGGCTGTTCCAGGCGATCCTTCGTGAGCCGATGCCGGACCCACGCTCTTTGAATCCCGCGATACCGTCCGAGCTCTCGATCGTCCTGCAGACCTGCTTGGACAAGGACCCCGCGCAGCGTTACGCGACGGCGCTCGACTTCGCCGAGGATCTGCGGCGCGTTCGTCAGCTCGAGCCGATACGGGCCCGTCCCCTCGGCGCCGGCTTGAGGCTGCGCCGGTGGGCTCAGAGAAATCCGGCGCTCGCCGTCAGCGTCGTGGCGACCTTCGCCCTCCTCATCGTGGCGCTGCTGGGCACGATCTCGTTCCTCGAGCAGGAGCGACGCAACAATCGGCAGCTCGCTCGCCAGCTCCAGGACGTGATCGAAGGGCGCGCGAGCCGGCGGGCCAAGCAGGTCGTCAGCTTGACCGAGCGAGGCTTTCAGCTCCTGGTCAGCGCGGATTATGGAAAGGCCCGGCGTCTCTTCGAAGAGGCGCTCGCGATCGATCCTCGGAATGAGGACGCCGTCGTGGCTCGCGTCTGGCTGGACCTCGAGCGCTTCGATGCGGCACGCGCTGCGCTCGATCGCTGGGCGAAGCCATTGCGAGACGATCCCGACGTCATCTGGCTCGAGGCGCTCCTGCTCGATCAGCACGGCTTGTATCTCGAAGCCCGGGAGCTCTACGGGCGGGCCGGTCCGTCCGAGACGGATACGCGCGCGTTCCTCGAGGGCGTGCGTCACGCGCGGAACTTCACGCGCGCAGCGTCGACCGATGACTATCGCGCGGCCATTCGATCCTTCGAGCAGGCGATCCTCCGCTCGCCGCGTCCGCGCTTCCACTACTACAGCGCGCTCATGATGGCCGCCGATCGCGCCGGGGACACGCGGAGCTTTCGGCGCGGCGAGGAGGCGCTCTTGCATCACTGGCCGGAGTCGGGGCTGACGTGGGAGACGGTCGCTGTGTATGCGTTTCCGAAGGATCCCGCGCGATTCGAAGAGGCGCTCGAGCGCGCGACCGAGCTCGGCGGCGGATCCGTCGCACCCTACCTGGGTCTTGCCGCGTTAGCGCTCTCGAAGAACGACGCGGACGCCGCGGCTCGCGAGTACGACCGAGCGATCCAGTCGGATCCGGAGTCGGCTCTCGCGCACTTGCACCGGGCGACGTTCCGCTTCGACAGCGGTGACCGGGAAGCCGCGCGAGACGATCTGCTGTCGGCGCTCCGCATCGATCCCGAGTCGGACCGAGCGCTGCGCATGTTGGTCGAGGTCGAGCGCGATCTCGGTCGGGTCGAACGCGCCGAGCGAGAGCTGCAGGAGCTCGCGGCCGAGGCGCAGCGGCCCGCGACGATCTTCGAGCAGCTCGCTCTGATCTCGATCGAGCGTGGCGATCGAGACGAAGCGTTCGAACGGTTCGAGCAGGCCGTACAAAGTGGGGGCAGCTCTCCAGGGCTTCTGCACACGCTCGACCGATTGCTCGAGGGAGGTGCTGGGAAGGAGGTCGCGATCCTCGAGCGCTGGAGCCGCATCTGGCCCAGCAACGCCGAGGTCTGGGATCGCCTGGCGGCTCGCTACGAAGAGGCACAGCGGCCGGACGATCGTCGCGCGGCGCTCCAGCAAGTGGCGAGGATTCGTAGGGAGGACCGGCCGAGCTGGCGGCAGTGGCTGGAGTCCCTGCCAGAGGGCGAAACGGGTCTCGAGGCGCTCCTGGCTCTGGCCATCGAGACGGACTCGGTCACCGGACATCGCTTGCATGCCGAGTGTCTGACTGAGCACGGCGATGTGGCCGAGGCCATCTTGGAGCTCGAGGACGCCTTGCAGACGCACCCGGCCGACAGCCATTTGCGAAGCCAGCTCGCCTATCTGTTGATCGGTCAGGGCAAGGAGCCCGAAGCTCGCACGCTCATGAGGGCCGACATCGACCGCCTCGACGCCGGAGTCGCCGCTCACGAGAGGTACGCCGACTTCCTCCTCTCCCTCGTGACCGCGACGATCGAGGAGCGCCTCGATGCCTATCACCACGCCCGACTCGCCCAAGCCCTGAGCAACGGACGCGACCCCCAAGCCAACGAGACCGGAGCCCGAGCCGCCAAGGCCTGCGGGCTGTAGGCCGGAGCCCGGACGGGTTCCTGTCACGAGGGTGTCGTGTGAAGGGCGACCATGCCACAAAGCGATGGCAAAGTGCGAAGAGAGCTGAATAAGGGACGAGGGGATGTGAGTGGACGCGGGGATACCAGAGCATTCGGACCGCGTGCCAGCCGGAGTGCCTTCCCCAGCGCCTTCCTCCGAGCGAACGTCCTCATCCCTCATTCACCATCAAGTGCCGACGGCTTGACGCCGAATGCACATGCCGCCTTGTCACTCTGGCCTGTGCCGTAGACTGTTCTGCGTCACACCGCGGGACCCATTCGGGCTCCGATTCTCGACCGGTTCTGCTAGTCTCGCGGGCGGCCTGCCGGCCTTCCTTCCTTCCTTCATTCATTCGGAGATTGCCGTCATGAGGTTGTCACGCTGGACTGCCTTAATCCTTCTGCCGATTCTCGGATCAGGGTGCGAGGCGCCGGATGATGCGGCGAGTGGTCGAGTGGCCACGGCGTTGCCCGAGGGAGTGGAGGTGGCGCGAACCGAGCACTTCGTGTTTCGCGACAACGTCCTGCTCAACCTGCACCACTTTCTCTACCAATGGGCGACGATCGAAGCGCTTCGAGACGGCACGGCCGAGCGGCGCCGCTCGGTCGCCGTCGAAGAGATCGACGGGCCTTCGGAGCTGGATGCCACCGAGCTCGCGGCGTGGCGATCGGCGATCGATTGGTATCGGCGAGACGCCATCGAGAAGGACCTTCTGTTCAACGGCGACATGTATCGCCTGAAGGGTCAGCTCTCCGACATCGAGGATGCTGACGGTGAGTGGCCTGGCGAGGTGGATGGCGACTACGCTCGGGCGCTGCGCGCCGTGTTGCCGGTCTATCGACGACACTTCTGGCCGCAACATCATCGTGTCAATGTCGCCTGGGCGAAGGCAGCGGTCGTCGAGCTGGAGCGGTATGGCGCGACTATCGCCGACCGGTTGACCAAAGCGTATGGCGGCACCTGGCCGAACGAGCCGATCCGCGTGGACCTCGTCTACTACGCGAACTGGGCGGGCGCCTACACCACCGGGGATCCGGACCACATCGTGCAGTCGACGACGAGCGACGACACCGGAAACTGGGCCAAATTGGAGACGCTGTTCCACGAGGCCTCGCACACGCGATCGGTGTTCGGTGCGATGCAAAGCGAGATCGACGCGCCGTTTCCTGAGCAGGCGCCGCGGGACCTGTGGCACGTTCTGCTCTTCATGACGGCCGGTCACACCGTGAAGCGGACCGCTGCCGAGGCGGGCGACGAAGATTACGTCGAGTACGGCGAGCGGAACGGACTTTACGGCCGAGGCATCTGGGCCGAGCTGTACACCAAAGCCTCGCCGCATTGGGCATCGTACCTCCAGGGCGACCTGACCCGGACGGAAGCGCTGTCACGCATCGCGGCCGCTTTCGGAGAATGAAGGGCGGAGGCTTGCCCGAGGGAGTGCCTGAGCCGAGTGAGCCGAGCCCCCGCCGCCGGACCTGCGGAGCATGCCGGTCGTGAAACTGAGCCCGAGGGCGATGGAGTGCCCAAGCCGGCGAGCCGGTGACCGGGTCTGTCTGCGAGGCTTTCCCAAGCGAGCTTGGGCCGGAGGGCGGCCTGACCACGGAGTTTCCGATGTGACGGGTCCTGAAGAATGGAGTGCCCAAGTCGAGCGAGCCGGTGACCGAGTCTGTCGACGAGGGCTTTCCCAAGCGAGCTTGGGCCGGGGGCGTCATCGGAC
>JAVJTD010000446.1:0-54517 GCA_040219065.1 Planctomycetota bacterium | reverse complement strand
GCTGGCCTTGGTGTAGACCGCGGACTTGGCGAGGGACTTGGAGGCGTCCGCCGAGAGGAGCCCCTCGATGCTCTGGCGAGAGAGGCTGAGGAAGGTGCGCTTGTCGGACTGGTCGAGGCGGTAGATGCGACCTTGGTCGTTGCCGAGGGTCCCGATCGACTTCTCGCCGATCTTGACCTCGCCCTTCTCGAGCTCCTGCCCCTCATCAGCCGCAAACTTCATCAGGAGGCTCTCGAGCTTGGAGAAGACCTCGTTTCGATCAGCATCACCGGCGATCTCGACATCGATCACGAGCCCGAGGCCTTCAGGGCCCTGCTGGATCTGCGCCATATCGACGTGGGTGATCGCCAGGGCGAACCGCTTGAGATCGAGGTCCTTGAGGATGGGCTCGAGCTCCTTGATCAGCGTCTCGAGCTCGCCGCCTTGCTGCTCCTTGGCCATGTCCTCGAGCGGTTCGAGGAAGGCCTGAACTTCCTCGTCATGGAAGATCTTCCAGAACGCGGTCTTCTGCGCCTCGCCGCGAGAAGCCGTGATGTCCGGCATCGAGACGTAGAGAAGGCTGTCCGCCGGAATCATGCTCGCCAGGTCGTCTTGGGCCTTCAGCCCACCGAGCGTCACCGTGGTGGCGAGCCCAAAGATCAGAAGTGTTCTCAAGAGGCGTCTCATCAACATGGGGTCTCTTACTCCTTGCCACAATTGAGTATCTCGGAAAGCGGCTGGGTCCCGTCTCCGGGCCGAGCTCGCTAGCTGGCCACGCCCTTTTTTGCGTCTGGTGCGCGGCCCGCCCGATGCTGGTTCGAGGTCGACATGGAGGCATCTCCGTCGACCGAGGGGCGGGCTACGCGCTTCGGGGCCTCCGATTCTAGTGTTGGAATGGTGCATGTCTTTCGAATAATTCCATCCTCCCTGCAGCTTCGGAAGTGCAGGATCCGATCGAGTGAACGGGCCCCGGACCGTCGCGCCGAAGACCTCGTCGATCGACGAGAGGATTGAATGTCACAAAACACTCGGAGAAAAGCAGTTCGAGGCGCTTGGCTGCTCGTGATCCTGATGGGCACCGCGGCTTGCCAATCACCTGTCCGAGATCCGGCGCAGGAGCGCGGGCTGGCCGCGCTGGGTCGACTGCCTGAGGCCGACCGCCCCTGCCTCCGCTTCGCGGTCCTGGGCGACATGGGCACCGGCAACGCCGGTCAGCACGAGGTCGCCCGCGCGCTCGCTCGCCGGGCGAGCTGGGAGCCACTCGACCTGATCCTCACCGTCGGAGACAACTTCTATCCGGCGGGTGTCACATCGGTCGACGATCCGCAATGGCAGACCAAGTTCGAAGAGGTCTACGACCTCCCCGCCCTGCGAGCTCCTTTCTATCCTTCGCTCGGTAATCACGATCACAAGGGAAACGCCGCCGCGCAAGTCGAGTACTCGGGTCACGGTGAGCGTTGGAGGATGCCGGCCCCCTACTACACCTTCAACCGCGAGCTCGAGAACGGTCTTCGGGTCGCCTTCTTCGCCATCGACACCACCGCCTTGGGCTCGTGTGACGAAGCGGCCCAAGAGCAGCTCGCCTGGCTAGACGCCGCGCTGCGTGAGGCAGAAGACGTGGACTGGCGATTCGTGTACGGGCACCATCCGCTCTACTCGGGCAGCAAGACCCGGCGCAATCCGGTGCTCATCGAGTGGCTCGAGCCGATCCTGATAGAGCACCAGGTCGACGTCTACTTCGCCGGGCACGACCACGTGCTCCAAATGCTTCGCCCGATCCACGGCATCACCCATGTGATCTCGGGTGCCGGCGCCGGACCCGAGAAAGCCTACGCGGTCGAGTGGACCGACGAGTCGATCTACGCCGCGACGCTCGGAGGCGCTGTCGTCGTGACCGTCACCGAAGAGACCCTCACCTTCGAGTTCGTCCGCATGAACGGCATCGTGGATCATCGGGAAACCGTCGAGCGCACGAGGCCTTGACGCCAAGCGTCGCTCAAGAGCGGGCGGCCTCGCCGAGCTCGAGCGTCTTCAGGCGGGCACGGGGGCCGCGGGCCGTCATCGAGAGTCGAGCGATGGAGATCGGGAGTCGAAACCGGCGTGGCCCGGCACTGCCCGGATTCACGTACAAGATTCCCGAGCGTGCCTCGATTGCAGGACGGTGGGAGTGACCGCTGACGACGACATCGGCTTCGATGTCCTCGCCGGCCAGATCCTTCACGTCGTGGACCACGAGGATTCGCACGCCCTGCCAGATCACGTCGGCCCGGAGAGGCAGGTCCTCGGCCCAGGCTGCCCGGTCATTGTTGCCGCGGATGGCAGTGACGGGCGCGATCGCTTCGAGGGCCTCGAGGATCTCGGGCCCTCCCACATCGCCCGCGTGGAGGATCTGCTCACAGCCTTTCAGAGCCGCGATCGCTTCGGGTCGCAGCAGGCCATGGGTGTCCGAGATGAGGCCGAGGCAGGGTGGCACGAGCAGCTCTCCTGGATCTTGGGCGCCTCATTGTGCCGAGGCGAGCCGTGATCGTCGACCGTCCAGGCGCTCGAGTCAGAACCGATGCACTCCCGAGACCGGGTCACCCAGCAGCGTCATCGAGTCTCGCTCGACCCGCAGCCAGATCGACGAGAAGCCTTCCACCGAGACTCCCTGACCGTGGCCATTGAGCATGCGGTACTCGGGGCAGCGGACGTAGTCGACGCGATGCCCCTCGACGAGCGCGGAGAAGCTCAAGTGCTCCTTCGAAGGATCGCTCGAGCTCTCTCTCCAAGCGACGTAGCCGAAGCGAGGCAGCGTGAAGGTGCCTTCATTCGGCCCCCAACCCGTTCCGGTGTCCACCACCCAAGGCTGCTCCGAGAAGTTGATGCGGAGCCGCAAGCCATTGTGGAAGTCGAGGGCGAGCTGCGCTCTCTGGAAGTCCAGATCGCGGCGGACTGCCCGGTGAAGGAGCAGCAGCTCATCCGTCTCTGAGTCGCGATACCGAATCAACTGGACGACGCCGGTCGCCAGCTTCTGGAGCGCGCGGGTCGCGTAGTACTCGTCCACCACCCGGTGGGTCCACCACGCCAGCGGCGTCTTGACGGGGTCGTGCACGATCCCGGTCGCGAAGAGCTGCGTCACGTGACCAAAGGCGAGCGTGAAGGCGCGCACCTCATGGAAGTCGACGTGATCGACGTCGATGGGACGCCAAGGCTCGTTTCCATAGAAGCGGTTCAGGAAGCCCACGCCGTGGTGCGCGGCGTACCGGTTCACCACGAGCTGCTCGAAATCGGGGATGATCGGGGCATCGCGGTCGAGGTAGATCTCCCGCTCGTAGCCGTCGAGGTATCCCGAGTAGTCGTAGACATCGCGCGTCGCGACGCCTTCACCGAACAGCGGTCCACCGACCTTGTCCCGGACGAAGAGCATCGTGCGCTTGGTCTCGGCGATCGCGCTTCGAAGCGTTCGGGCTGCCGGCGCGTCCGATTGCCGGGTCGTGGCGAGCGAGGGCACGTGCTTGCCCCAGGCATCGCAGTACGCGGCATTCAGATCCGGGTACGAGTAGAGGAGCTTCCAGAGGGTCCCGGGATCGGGCTCGCCGGGTCTCCAGATCTGGTCGCGCTGGCGATCCGGTCGGATCAGATAATAGGACTGTCCGGATTCGAACACTTGGATGCGAGGGCTCCCGTCGGAGCGGAGGCTCAGGGCATTCCAAGGGACGATTGGGCTGGACGGAGCCACGTGCAGCAGATTGATCCCCAAAGCCAGTCGGCTACCAGTGGAGGTCACGTCGCGTACGAACTCCCGCAGAGCGGCGACGTCTTCCTCGCGAGCCGACGGGTAGCAGACGCGAGAATCCGGCCCGTCACTGCAATGACGGGGCAGGCTCGGGTCGAGATGCTCTCGCCAGCCGGTCTGGTAGAGGACGGTGAGGTCATCGACGCCGAATTGACGCAGGCCCCAAAGGAACACCCGTCCCGCATCGAATGGATTATCAGCGTTGCCGAGCTCGTCCCCGAAGTAGTTCGCCAGGAAGTTGAACAGCGTGAAGGTGTCGGCGCACGCTTTGGACTTCAGCTCGGACAAGAAGGGGGACGGCGAGCGCAGGTAGACCGGGAACAGGGTCCAGGGCACACGGTCGGCCATCCAGTAGAGGGTGTCTCGTGCCGGCTCGGGGATCGTCCCATCGTCCAAAGGCTCGATGACGGTGGTGATGGGCGCGCCGCCCGCCAGCGTCGGCGCCCCCACCTCGAAGCGGCTGGCGCTCGAGGCGGACGGATCGACGTAGCGCACCGAGTAGCCGACGCGGCCTGGGCGGCTGGCCGATTCGGAGACGACGATCGGGACGTGCTGCAGGTAGGGGATCGTGAGCGTCTTCGCCGAATCCGGCGTCAGCTCGAGTGCGGGCACCCAGACGCCGGCGTAGTTGCCACGGGCATCGAGCTTGAGTGAGCGCGCCATCATCTCGATCACGAGCCCGGGTCCCGACCCAGTGACCTCGTAGGCGCGCGTCGTCAGGACGCCGTCGATGCGGTCGCTGTATTCGAGGACGAGGGTCGTTCCCCGGATCGACCAGGTCATCAAGGGCCAACCCGGCGGGTTCCGATCACCCAGCGCCGAAGGTCCGATGATCGTGCCATCGGCCAAGCGGTAGGACAGCCCGGCACCCTGCACGGCCGGTCCGCCGTGAATGGCGTCCTCGATCTCGAGCACGCCCTTGCGGATCTCCGTCGAGAGGAGGTCGATCGTGGCGATCGCGCGTCCCTGGTAGAGGAAGCGGAACTTCGAGGACTTCGAGTCGAACTGCACCCCGTTCGCTCCGGGCACGTACATGCCGAGTGGACGGAGAGGCTCGACCTCGATGGTGCTGCCGCTCGTCTGGCTCAGCGCCACCTCGGCACCCAGGATCCAAACGATCCAGAATACGGCCAGGAAGACGAGGCGGAGCCCGGCCCGACGACGGGTTGTCTGGTGGGCATCCATGGTGTTGAAGGCTCGTTCTTCGGAACGCAACGGCAGGCGACTCGGTGCGTCGACGCTCTCTCGAGCGGCGCGCACACTCCCTCACAAGGATTCTCGGACCGATGGGCGACGACTTGAGCCCATTGGGCTATTTCCTGGCCTCTTCCGAGGACGGTCGCCGTCATTCGAAAGCGCCTCACGCGCGAGATGCGGGCAACGACGCCGTGGGCTCCAGGTAGGGCATCGCTCGAATCGCCAGTGTTGACAGGGCCGAGAGGCGCCTGCCCGAGAAAATCTCAGGCGCATCGAGACATTGGCATCGCGACTGCGATACGCCGTCTCGCTCGCTTCGAGCATGTGCTCGGGGCCTTTCGCGGACACCCTGGAGGGCATTCACATGTTGACCCGAATCCTCAAGAGCCTCGCACTGGCATCGGTCGTCGCCCTCGCCTTCTTCTCGGGCGGAATCGCTTCGGCACAGTCTCGCCGGGCTCCGGCGAAACCCCAGATCATCACGGCTGCTCCTGTCGTCTCGCATGCGCATCGAGCGGATCGATACCGCGGACCGCAGCGCCAGTACGATCATGACCACCAGTATCGGAGCCGACACGTCCCCACTCGTCAGCACGGTTACTGGAAGACCGTCTGCGAGCAAGTTTGGAGACCGGGCTGCTTCCGCATCGAGCACGTGCCCGCCCGCTACGAGACTCGCTACGACTCTTGCGGGAATGCCTATCGCGTCCTGATCTCTCCGGCCTGCCAGCGTCGCGTCTGGGTCCCGGGATACTGGGAGAACGTCGAACGGCGCGTCTGGGTCCCGGCCCCCATCCGCAGACGCTGACTCCCCCTCACACTCCTGTTCCTCCCTCTCTCGGGCGCAGCCCACTCGACTCCGTCGAGTGGGCTGCTCTTGTTTTTGGTCGGTCCAGCTTCCGCAGTGACTGGGACTCGCGAATTCTCGCGGGTACAATCCGCGCTCGCAAAGGGATCCGCTCGGGATCCAAGCAGGTCAGCCAAGGGAGGGTGTGGATCGATGCCGTACGCGCAGAAGAGTGAGTCCGCGAGATGGAGCGCCTGGTTGGCCGCCTCCATTTGGGCTTTCTCGATCGGATGCTCCTCGACGGCCGACGAGGAGGCGAGGAAGCGCGCCATCCCTCTCGAGCGCATCCCTCCGTTGCCATCCGAGGTGATCCTGGCACCTGGCGATGAGATCGAGGTGCGATTCTTCGACAAAGGCGATCTCGATACGACCCAGGTGATTCGCCCCGACGGCAAGATCACCCTGCCCCCCATCGACGAGATCCGAGCGGCCGGCCTGACTCCGGCCCAGCTCGATGAGCAGCTCACCGAGCGGTTCAACAGCGACGAGGCGACCACCGATCAGAACCTCTCGGTCATCATTCGCAAGCTCAACAACCAAGTGGCCTACGTCGGCGGTGAAGTCGAGGATCCCGGCCCCATCGATCTGCGCTCGACGCAGATCTCGATCCTCCAGGCCATCTTCGAGAACGGTGGTCCGACCAAGGACAACGCCGACCTCGAGAGTGTCGTCCTCGTACGCACCTATCCTTCGGGCGAGACGATGGCCTACACCGTCAACGTCGAGGAGATGCTGTACTCCCCCGGACCGGTGCCACTCCTGACCTTGGCACCCAATGACGTCGTCTTCGTCCCGAACACCACGATCGACAAGATCGACGTCTGGGTCGACCAGCACATCTATCAGCTCATGCCGTTCAGCCGTGTCGGTGCCGGCGTCATCATCGACTGAAAGGCTCTTCAGCAGCTCGCCCTCATGAGCACAGCGCCAGACTCCAGCTCGACGCGAACGACCGTGTTGTTCGTCGTAGAAGGCTTCGCCGACGGTGGCGCCGAAGGGAAGCTCTGCGAGCTCGTCTCACGGCTCGACCGTAGCCGCTTTCGACCGATCGTGTGCTCACTCGGACTCGGGGACGCTCGCCGGAAGGACTTCGAGGCGCTGGGCGTCGACATCCACACGATTCCCAAGCGCGCGCGCTGGATCGACTGGGCACTGGTGCGGCAGCTCACGGCGCTCATGCGGCGTGAAAGGGTCGACATCGTCCAGACGACCCTCTTCTACGCGGACGTCGCTGGAGCTTGGGCGGCGGCGCGTGCGGGCATCGACAACGTGCTCGCCTGGGAGACCGTCTCTTCTCCCAAGTGGCTCCGGTGGGATCGAAAGCTGGCCTACCGCTTCACGCAGAAGTGGCGACGTCAGGTCATCGCCGTCTCCCAGCGCACGGCGCAATACTTGGTCGACGAGCGAGGCATCGACTCCGATCGAGTACAGGTCATCCCGTACGGCGTCGACCTGACGCGGTTCACGCCCGGCAAGAGCGCCGGTCTGCGCGCCGAGCTCGATCTAGATCCCGGCGCGCGAATCCTCGTGACCGTCGCTCGCCTGGTGGACGAGAAGGGACACCGCTTCTTGATCGAGGCGGCTCGATCGATTCTCGAGACGTGCCCCGAAGCCCACTTCGCCTTCCTCGGTGACGGTCCTCTGGCCGAAGACATCGCGACCCGGGCGAAGTCACTCGGCATCGACGATCACATTCACCTGCTGGGGTTCCGGCGAGACGTGTCCGCCCTGCTGACGTCGGCCGACATCTTCGTCCTCCCGTCCCTCTACGAGGGCCTGCCCAACGCGGTGCTCGAGGCGATGGCTGCTGCGCGTCCGGTCGTCGCGACGGCGGTCGACGGCACTCAGGAAGCGGTCGTCGACGGCGAGACCGGCTTGCTGGTGCCCCCCGGAGATCCGGATGCTCTCGTCGATCCGATCGTGAGATTGCTCCAGGAGCCTGACACGCGCACCGAGATGGGCATCGCCGGTCGTGCTCGCGTCGAGGCCGAGTTCTCCCTCGAGGTACAAATCGAGCGCTTCGAGTCGCTCTACGATTCCTGGACCGCCCGCTGAAGCACTGCCTCGACTCTCTGGGCCGCGTGCCGCCACGTGTAGCTCGAGCGGATCGTCTCGCGAGCCGCATCGCCGAAGGCCTGGACCTCCTCTTCACTCAGCCGCGCCGCCTGGAGCAAGGACTCCAGCAAGGGCTTCGTGCCGGGCTCGCCGTACAACAGCCCGCTTCGACCGTGATCGACCAGCTCGGCGATCTGTCCCAGCGCGGGTCCGACGACCGGGATCCCCGCGGCGAGGTACTCGAAGACCTTGACCGGCGAAAAGTAGAAGTCGGCTTGCTGAGAGTAGGGTGCGACTCCGACGTCCATCGCGAGGAGCAGCTCGCGAACCCGGGCCGGCTGCACTCGTCCCGTGGCCAAGACTTCGGGGTGGCGGTTCGCAGCGGTCTGGACCGCCGGCTCCCGGTCACCGCCGCCCCCCACCAAGAGGAAGCGGAGCTTGGGCTCGTGTGCGAGCAGCTCGGGGATCACCGACACCAGATTCTCGATGCCGTGGAAGCGATTGAATGCGCCGACGAAGCCGATGACACGGTGCTCCGGCTCGAAGCCGAGCTCACTCCGGATGCGCTCGCGCTCCTCTCGGGAAGGCTCGACGAGATCCGCGCCATTCGGAACGACATCGATGCGCTCCGCCGGAATACCGCCCCGAGCCAGAATCTCTCGGCAGACGCTCGACGGGCAGAACACGCCGTCGGCTCGACGCAAGACCCACTGCTCGGCCGTGGGTGCGATCCACTTTCCGATCCGATGCTCAGGGTGAAAGCGCCTCTGCTCCTCGATGATCGGAGCATCGGCATCGATCACCACCGGTATACCGAAGCGACGCGCCAACCAGCTCGCCGACAAGCGGCAGAAGTCCAAGCGGATCACCAGGACATCGGGCTGGGCGGAAGAGAGAAGGCGCTGCTCACCGGGCAAGGCGACGACGTTCCGGAGGAGGGCTTTCGGAGTCGCGAGCCATCGATGGAACCGTTGACGCAAGGGTCGACGATGCGGCGCCGTCGTGCCTGGCTCGATCCGGGCCCAGGGATTGAGCCAAGCGGTCTCGACCTGGTGACCCAGCACCTCGAGCCCTTGGGCGAGCCTTCGAATCTTCACAGCCGATCCGAGCGACACGCCGTCGGCGTCGTAGAGGTAATTCCAGTAGGCGATGCGCATCGTCACTGCGTGCGCTGTGGATCGGCTTCGATGTCGAGCGCCCCTTCGAGCTGATCGACGATTCGCGTGGCTGCCCGGCCGTCCCCAAAGGGGTTTCCGGCCGGCATCGCGCGCGCACCGTCAGCGGTCAGGCGTGCGCGAAGCTCGGCCTCCAATCGCGCCCCGCTTCGACCGATCAGGGTCGCCCAGCCGGCTTCGATCGCTTCGACGCGCTCGGTCTTGTCTCGAACGACCAGCGCTTGAACTCCGAGCGACGGCGCTTCTTCCTGGATGCCTCCCGAGTCGGTGACGATCAGGCACGCGCGCGCCATCGCCGCGACGAACTCGTCGTAGGCCATCGCCGGCCTCAACCTCACGTTGTCTCGGCCGCCGAGGATCGGGCGCACGGCTTCTCCCACGGCCGGATTCGGATGCAACGGAACGACGAACACGACCTCGGGCATCGCATCGGCAACCCGCGCGAGCGCACCGGCCAGCTCCGAGAGAGCATTGCCCAAGCTCTCCCGGCGATGGAGAGTCACGAGCACCAGGCGCCGACCCGTGTCCCCTTCCTCACCGAACAACGAGACGGGGTCGAGACGCACACGAGCCTTCACCCAAAGCAGGCTGTCGACGATCGTGTTCCCGGTATCGTGGATCCACTCTTCCGGGATGCCCTCCGCCAGGAGATTGCGGCGAGCGTTCGCCGTCGGCACGTAGTGGTACCTCGCCACCTGCCCGATCATCCGGCGCGAGCCCTCTTCGGGGAACGGCGCCTCGAGATCACCGCTCCTCAGGCCCGCCTCGATATGTCCGACGGGGATCTGGCGATGAAACGCCGCCAGGGCTCCGGACAGGGCCGTGACCGTGTCTCCCTGGACGAGAACGGCGCGTGGACTCGCCTCCTGGATCGCGCGATCGATGCCGGCGATGGCTTCGGACAGCACTCGGCCCGGATGCTGCCCGGGCTTCATGATGTCGAGATCGACATCGGGCCGGAGACCAAAGAGCTCGACCACCGTGTCGAGGAGCTCCCGGTGCTGCGCAGTGACGAGGAAGGTGTGCGGCAAGCGGCGCCGAGCGAGCTCCAAGACGACAGGTGCGACCTTGATCGCCTCCGGGCGCGTGCCGGCCACGACCATCACTCCCCCAACCGCGCCCGGCTCGCTCATTCGATACTCCTGTTCACACGATCGAAACCGAAGTCGTCGCCTCGAAGACCAAGTCCCGACGTCGATGCGAGCCGGACCGGCGATGACGCGGACAGGATACCCGGCCGCGGCGAGTGCGCCGAGCCTCGGGCCCCAGATTCCAGCCCCTCAGGCCATCCCATGGGACAGCTCGGGCGAGGGGCGTGGAGACGCCAGCTCTCGCGCATGCTCCCGAAACGTGGCGAACCGGAAGCGCGGTGCCATGGTGTCCATCCACTGCTTCCAGTGCTCCAGCCGCTCGGCGAGAGGTGATCCCATGCCCGGATGCCTGCGCAGCCTTTCGTCCACACCGTCTTCGTCGATACCCAAGAAGTCCATCCCGTGACCCGGAAAGCTGAGATCCCGGCCGAGCCTCGCCGCAAAGCAGACGCAACGCTCGAGGCGGCTCGCGCCCAGGTAGCTCTCCATAGTGCGGTAGAGTGGCCATCCCAGAATGGGTGTGAGGGTGAGCGGGAACTCGACGAGGGTCCGCCCAGTGGAAAGCTTGCGAAGATGAAAGTGCCGGCGAGCGAACACGTGTCGGAACGTCGCCATCCGAAAGATGGCCGGGCTCCTCGTGCCGAGCCACCAGGTGGCGAGCCTGAGTAGCGGCAAGAACGGACCTGGAAAGACCGAGGCGTCGTACTCGTAACCCGCTTGGCCGAGACGCTCGAGCACCGGCGGACGCAAGTCCCAGCCCGGAGCGCGAAACCCGACCACTTCGCTGCCAGACGCTGACTCGAGCGCCGTTCGGGATTCCGTGAGCTCGGCCTCGAGCCGCTCTTCCGGGCCGGACACGAACGGCTGAGAATGGGACCAGGAGTGGCTCGCGATCTCATGACCGCGCCGAGCGACTTCCTGCAGACGCTCGGCCTGCGTCTCGGCATCTCGGGCGATGACGAAGAACGTCGCCTTCAGCCCCGCGCCGTCCAGGGAATCGAGGATGCGCGGCAAGGCGAGGCGATAGACGGGATCCTCCTCCTCTGGCTCGGCGACGCCGTGTCCGTATCCTTGGAGGTGGTCGGCAGCCGTATCGAGATCGAAGCTCAGCGTGGCGCGAGGCCGAGGCTTCATGAGCACTTTCTCGGGCTCAAAGTCGCCGGCTCGAGAGAGCTGATGTCTCGTCGCTCTCGGCCGAGGCGCTCCGCGAGATCGCCCGCCCGTCCGATGCAGCTATTCCAGGACGTGATGTCCGGGTAGATCTGGCTCGTGTTGCACAGATAAATGCGATCGGGCTCGAGGACCTCGGGCGGACGCCGATTCGAGTACCCCAGCGAGTAGATCGGCTCGACGAACGGCGCCCGGAAGACCTGCTGACAGGCGATGCCGCTCCGGCCGTAGCTCGGGTACAGCTTCTGAAGCTGCGCGAGATAGCGATCGGCCAAAGCGTCCTCGTCCTCTCGAAACATCGCGTGATCGGCGCGCAGGTAGTTCATGACGTAGACGAGATGATGCCCGTCGAACTCGGCGGGATCCGCCACCTGAGTCGTCTCGACGATACCTTGGAAGCCGACGCCGGAATCGACCACCGGAAGCCAATAGAAGTGATCCATGGGCTCCCGGGTCGCGAACACGACGTTCACGACGCCCTGATAGGGCACCTCGTGGGCCGCGAGCTGCCGAGCGGCACGCGATCCTTCTTCGAGGAGCTCGATCGCAGGACGCGTCGCCATGGCGAGCACGACCGAGTCGAAGTTGCGCATCTCGCCGTCCGCAACGAGGTGAGCCCCGCCTGCGTCGGTGCGAATCGATTCGACCCGAGCGCGCTTCCGAAGGTGCACGCCCGCATCCCGAAGGCTCTCTTCGAGACGGTCGACCAAGGTCTTCAGGCCACCGGGAAGCATGCCCTTCACTTCGGGGCGGATGCCGTCCTTCTCGCGATGGAGGCGGCTCCAGATCCACAAGGCGGGAATCTCGTGATAAGCGTCTCCGAACTTCGCCTGGAGCAGCGCCTTCCAGACCACCTCGAAGCAGCGGTCGCCGAAGACGGACCGCAGCCATTCTTCGGCAGGGATGTCATCGAGCTTACCCGGGTCGTGCTTTTTCAGACCCAGCGTTCCCCAGCCCATGCGAAGCCGATCCCGGATCGGCAACGCACCAAAGCGCAGGAGGTCCCACGGCGTGTTGAGCGGGTAGCGCTGCCCGCGATGGATGAACCCCATGCCGGACGACTTCCATTGGATGTCGTCCTTCAACCCGAGCTCTTCGATGAGAGCCAGGAGGTGCCGGTCGCTGGGCAAGATGCAGTGGTAGAAGCGATCGATCCGTCCGAAGGGCGCCTCGAAGGACTGTCCCAGCCCACCGAGCTGGGAGGAGGACTCGAAGAGCTCGACCTCGAAGCCCTGCTGCCCGAGCCGCCAGGCCGTCGTGAGTCCGGTGATTCCGCCACCGAGCACGGCAACTCGCTGGCGGACGATATGACCTTCGGATCGACTCTGCATCTGGACTCTCCATCCCCGACGAGACGGTCCAGTGACCGCCTCGCTCCGTCCCGATTCCCGAGGGTCCCGCACCCGAAGGTCCGATTCCCGAGGCTCTGTCAAGTATGGCTACTCTCTCGCGACAGTGAAGACTCCACCATCGTATCCTCCGGACCCGGAACTGCCAACGCATCGGGCTCGGGAGCATCAGCCGTCAGACGGATCACCGACTGGCGCTCGGGGAGCTTGGGCAGGGTCATCGCCCGAAGGATGAACATCCCGTAGCGAACGACCGTCCGAACGATGCGCATCTTGCTCGCCCCGAGCTTCTGGTCGTAACGCAGCACGAGCGGCACCTCGCCGAACTTCGCTCCCAAGGCTCTCAGCTTGACGAGGATCTCGACCATGCAGCCGAAGCCCGACTCGACGATGAAGCCCCGCCCGTACGCTTCGAGACCACGCCGCAGCGTCGAAGCGCGATAGGCCCGATACCCACAGGAGTAATCACGCACGTGGGAGGTGGGGAAGAGCGTCCTGAAGATCAAGCCCGCGCCGCGGCTGAGGATCTTGCGATGGAAGGGCACGCCGACCTCGGCGCCGCCTTCGACGAAGCGCGACGCGATCGCCACCTCGCAGCTCCCGGTCCGCACGGCGTCGGCAAGGGGTCCGGCGAGGATGGGGTCATGACTGCAGTCAGCGTCCATCGTGATGATCACGTCGTCGTCGCTCGCCTCCGCCACGGCGGAGGACAAGCCGGTCCAGATCGCGACGCCCAGCCCGCGGTTCCGCTCGTGGTGGATGATCGTGAGCGGCATCCGCTCCAAGAACGCCCGCGCCTCGGCCAGCGTGTCGTCGGAGCTACCGTCGTCGACCAGCAGCACTCGGTAATCGAGGCGCTGGTCCTTCATGCGATCGGCGAGCAGGCCGAGCAAGCGGGCGATACCCTCACCTTCGTTGTAGGCGGGCAGGACGAACAAGATCATCGAAGCTTCCTTGGAACGGAAGGGTCCTCTCATCACGGGACCCGTTTCAGAATCAAGATGGGCGACGCGGAGGCCGATCCATCCAGCTTACGAACAATCGCCACCAGGTGGTTGATGCCACCCTCCGGGGCGCTGGCCAACAAGTCGACGGGAATGTCCACGAATCCCGACCCTCCGATCGTAGCGGAGTACCGCGCGGATCCGATCAACGTATTCGCCTCGAATGGCTCGACATCGAATCCCTCACCGGGCGCCGACTCGAAGAAGCCCCCCTCGAGCAGGTACAGATCGACGCTCGCACCGACGGGTGCGGCCACTCGAACCGTCTGCTGCGGCGAAGCGACTTCGCTCGGGCATTCGACACCGAGCACCTCGATGCACGGTCGCGAAGGCGGTGCCGAGATGACTCGGCCGGCCGCTCCGGGCGTGCCCCCGACCGAAGGGGCGAGCTGGGCATCGTGAAAGCTGCCGTCGGAGAAGGTCACGCGGACCCGGGCTCCGGCGAGCTCCACTCCCGACACCTCACCCGCCTGTCCGGGTCCCGGGGCGGCCGTACCGCGGATGCTGGTCGGGTCGACGTCGATCGAGAACCGCAGCGTCTCTCCGACCTCGAACTCGTCGAAGTCCAGCTCGAGGACATCGAACCCGCCATCATGCGGGCTCAGCAGTCGTGACTCCGTCAGGCCGACGCCGTCGTCGAAATCGATCGTAAACGGCTTGCCCGAGTCGTCACCCGCGAGCCCGTCCGGGTCGAAGACGAGATCCCGCAGCACCGACCAGCGCAGGTCGATGCGCACGCTCTCGATCGTCTGGCCACTCGTCGAGACGTTGCGGAGCGTGAAGGCTCCGCTGTCATCGGTGTCATCAGCCAGAGAGTCCCCGACCGGATCGATCGTCATCTCGGCAGCCGAGCCGGTATCGAGATCCTCGCCGCCTCCGGGCAGCACCCGGAAGAAGTCGTAGACCGCGATGAACTGCTGGT
Organism: Planctomycetota bacterium; assembly: GCA_040219065.1. Taxonomy (GTDB): domain Bacteria; phylum Planctomycetota; class OFTM77; order OFTM77; family OFTM77; genus OFTM77. The sequence continues at coordinate 39,953 of JAVJTD010000446.1, read as the reverse complement.
CTGGCGCTCCCCGGCGCGTGGCCATGACACCCACGCCCAAGCCACTCGTCAGAAGGCGATCCAGCTCGGGGTGGCTGGTGAGGTCGATCGTGCCGATCAGAACCGTAGCGGTCGGGTCGTCCGAGTCGACGCGGTAGCGGGCCGTGACGGTCCCCTGGGCCGGATCGACCGTCAAGAACAGGTCGAGGCGGGACGGGCCAGGCAGGTTGAGCGGCACGGGCGAGCCCGGTAGCAGCTCGTCATAGACGCCATCGAGCTCGGCGGCGAAGATCAGCCCGGTCTGGTCGCCGGCATCCGCGGCCGCGACCAGACGAAGGTAGTCGTTCTCGCCGATGCCGATCATCAACCCGGCAGCCTCACCCCCCATCGGCGGCACCGGCGGGCTGGTGAACGGCGCCGTCAATCGCGTCATCACCGTGAACGGACCGACTCCAGTGCCCGGGGTCGCATCGAGGCCGATCTGCAGACCGTTGTCCAGATCGTCGTTGCTCCCGAGGCAATCGCCTTCGGTCGAGACGATCGAGAGGAAGCCGGCAGCAGCACCGGCGCTCACGTTGCCCGGGATCAAGCCCTGGCCGTTGGTCGTGAGCTGAACGCCGGTGAAGCCGCTGTTGCGGAAGCCACCGAGGTGCGGATCACCCGGATTCCACTCGAACTCGACCGGCAAGAGCGTTCCCGCTCCGTTGGTCGCGTCGAAGAGGAACGGATCGTCGACGTCGAGGACGCCGTCATTGTCGTCATCGTCATCGAGGAGATCGCTCACGAAGTCCCCGTCGTGATCCGGCGGGAAGTCGGCCGGTGAGAGTGGGTTCGTACCGTTGGCGATCTCGTCGAGGTCGGTGTAGCCGTCGTTGTCGTCGTCCGGGTCGGTCTCGTTCGGGATGCCGTCGCCGTCGTTGTCGTTCGGGTCGGTCGGCGTCAGAGGCGTGAGCAGCGTGAGCTGGCCAAAGAAGAACTCGAGCACGAAGATCGACCCGTCGGGAGCCACGACCAGATCGATCGGACCCGACAGGCTTCCGGCGAGGACCTCGCTACCGACGACCGAGTTGCCGTCCGGCGAGAGCTGCAGGCGCACGATGTTCGACTGGGCGAAGGTGTTCACCGACAAGAGGTCACCCAGCATCTGCCCTCCAAAGGCGAGGGACTCGTACTCGGCGAGACCGTTGGTCGACGTGAAGAGCCCGTAGTCCCACAATGGCGTGAGCGTCCCGGGCTCGGGCGCGAGCGGCGGCGTGTAGTCCAAGCCGTCGCGATAGACGCAGAGACCTCGAGACGGATTGGGATGTCCGCCGTAGCCATTCGGCAGTACCCGGAACAGTTCGTCGGGCTCGGTGCCGGCGTTGATCGCCACCGCGCTCGAGCAGCCGTCCCCTGGACCCGGCGTATTGCCGAGACCGGCATTGCCGCCATTCTCGTTCAGGTAGAGAGAGCCGTTGCTGTGCCAGAGAATGTCGTAACCGTTGCGGAAGCCCGCAGCGTACACCTCGAACAGACCCGGGATCTCGCCATCGCCCAGAACCGCCCCGGGCTGCGAGCCGGCGCTCACGTCGATCGGCGCGCTCCAGGCGTCGACGTTGAAGCGCAAGACACCCGCCGACAGGGGCACCTCGGGCAAGTCGCTGAAGAACTGGCTCGGCGCACCATAGTTCGTGTTTCCACCCTGGCTGAGGTACAGCCAGCCGTCCGGTCCGCGAACGATCGCGTTCGTCGCATGGTTCTCGCGAGAGCGCGGTAGCCCTTCGATCATGTCCACCCGGCTGGTCGGGTCGTCGAACAGAGGACCGGTGAGCCGCGTCAGTACGCCACCGTCGGTATCGATCGAGAGCGCCTTGTCGTCGTTGTTCTCACCGATGCGCGGATCGGAGTGCGCCACGTAGATCACAGGTGCCGACGGTGAGCTCTCCGGATCGACGAAGATCCCGGTGACCTGACGGCCGATGGCATTCGTCGCCGGCGTGCCGTTCTCGTTGAAGGTCTGGGACTCGTAGATGGTCCGGATCACCTCGATCTCGATCACGTCCCGATTCGCGTCCAGCGTGAAGACGTGGATCAGCCCGTTCTGCTGGGTGACGTAGAGCCTTCCATCCGGACCGAACATCAAGGACGTCGGGTTGAGGAACTCGCCGGCACCCGGGGTGTCGTAGCGATTGACCAGAGGCCTCCGGTCGAACTGGATCGGGATGTCCTCGAAGCCTTCGCCAGTGACCGGGATCGCCCGGTGACCACCGGCATCCGCCGGGTCGTCGCTCACGATCCGGATCTCGGCGTCCCGGCTGCCCGACTCACTCGGCGTCAACGTCACCGACGCCGTCACGCTCCCCGAGGGCTGGATCACGACCGGCAGATCCACGTCGACGAAGTAATCCGATGCCGCGTCCCCAAAGATCGACTGCGAGTCCACCGACAAAGGCGCAGTGCCCGTATTCGCCAGTACCAACGCTCGCGGGGCGCTCGCCTCACCAACCTGGACGAGTCCGAAGTCGAACGAGGTCGGCGTCACCTCGAGGCGGCCCGCCAAGCCGATGCCCACGACCGGAACGAGGCGCTCGCCGCCTGCGTCCCGAGGATCGTCACTGAGAATCCGGAGCGTCGCCTGGAAGCTCCGACCCGCGGTCGGCGTGAATTGGAGGTCGAGCTTCCGGCTCTCCTGAGGAGCGAGCACGATCGGCCAAGCCGGCGCGTCGGCGATGACGAACGCGCTGGCGTCGGTGCCCTGAATGTTCGCTCCGGTGACCTCGAGAGGAGAGGCTCCGCTGTTGGTGAGCGTCACCGGCAGCACCGAGCTCGAGTCGCCGTGAGAGACATTCCCGAAGTCGACGCGAGCCGGCGTGACGGTGAGCTCGGGAGCCAACGCGACGCCGCGCGCGACCGTTTGGCGAAGGCCTCCGGCGTCATCGGGGTCATTGGAGACGACATCGAAGCTCGCAATGCGCTCTCCCGGCTGGGCCGGAGTGAACGTCGCGGCGATCTGCATCGACTCGCTCGGGGCGAGGTCGAACGGCAAGCTGCGACCGGGCGGGAAGCTGAAATCGGCGCCGGCGGGACCGCTCTTGCCGATCGAGGTGATCGTCAAGGTCGCGTCACCGCCGTTGGACAGCGTCACGCCGAGGGGCGAAGACTCACCGAGCGCGATCGAGCCGAAGTCCACCGGAGCCGGGGAGATCATGAGGTCGGGCTCCGTCGAGAAGCCGACACCGCTGACCGCCACCTGGCGCACGCCGCCGGCATCGTCCGGATCGTCACTGGTGATCTGGAGCGTCGCCAAGCGATCGCCGTCCTGGGACGGCGTGAAGATCGCCTCGATGGAACGCTCCGTCGTCGGCGGCAGGACCCAAGGCAGCGGCTGATCGAGTGGGAAATCGAAGTCGGCAGCCGCATCGCCTTGATCGAGGATCGAAGAGATCGTCAGCGCGACGGTGCCGGTGTTGCGGAGCGTCACCGTCAAGTTGCTCGACTCTCCGGTGTGCGTCGCCGGGAATCCGATCGGCGACGGCGTCACCGTGAGCTCCGGCGCCGCCACGATACCTTCGCCGGAGATCGCGACTTCGCGACGTCCACTCGGCGCGTCGTTGGCATCGTCACTGATCAGGACCAAGAGCGCCGAGAGCGGGCCAGCGTGGCTCGGCGTCATCACTCCTTGGAACGTCGCCTGTTGCCCGGGTGCGAGCGATTGGGGCACGACCAGGTCGAAGGCGAAGTCAGCAGCATCGTCACCCTCGACGTCGATCGACGAGAGGTCGAGGAGGCCGGAGCCGGTGTTGGTCAGCGTGATGTCGAGCGGCTGCCCGGACTGCCCTTCGAGCACGGGGTCGAAGACGATCGGAGTGGGCTGCACGGTCAGGACCGGCAGGCCCGGATCTCCGCTCGCCTCGAGCGCCACCTGGCGAACGCCGCTCGCGTCATTGCTGGTGATGAGGAGCTGACCGTCGAGCTGTCCCGTCGTCTGCGGTGCACAGAACACCGAGATCGTGACACTCTGACCGGAGGTGAGCAGGTACGGCGGAAGCGCCTCCACCCGGAACGAGTCCGCGTCGAAGCCTCCGATGACGATGTCGCTGATGTCGAGAGCATCGATGCCGTCGTTTCGCAGCTCGACGAGCACTTCGGATTCTTGACCCTCGACCACCGGGCCGAAGAGGACGGGATCCGGGTCGACGCCCAGCACCGGGTCTCCGCTCTGGGGCAAGATCTCGAGCGCCGCCACGGTCGCGAAGTCTGCGGTCGCCTGGAAGTCGAGCGTGAGCTGACCGTCCTGGATCTCGACCGGGAACTCCAGCGTCGCGGCGTTCAGCGGACCGAACGAGGCGAAGAGGTCGATGTCGGTCAGCACCTCGGTGCCGTTGGCCGAGACCGTGTACAGGCGTTGACCTGGCGCGCCTTCACCGCCACCCGGCACGCCCCAGTAGATCTCGCAGACGTGGAGGCGGACGAGGTAGGACCCATCGGTCAGCGGCAAGGCGTATTGGAAGTTGCCGTAGCGCTCGTCTTGGTAGAGCGCATCGTCTTCGGTGCCGGCGATCTCCGCGTCATAGAAATACGTCCACCCATCGACGAAGCCGGTGTCTTCCAGCCAAGTGCGGCCCTGCGAATCGACGAAGCTGGAGCCACCGGTGTTGATGCGGACGGGCTGGGGAGCCGGCGGCTCCTCGAGACCGATGCCCTGCAACGCGACGTCGGTGAATCCACTCGGCTCATTGGTCTCGACGTGCAGCACCGCGGTCCTCGCCCCGGCACCCGCCGCCTTGAAGACACCGTCGAAGAAGAGGGCCTCTCCTGCGGCGAGCGTCCGAGGCAGCTCGAGACCCGAGATCTCGAACTCGGCCGCATTCGCGCCTTCGAGATCAAAAGCAGTCAGGCTCAAGTCCTGAAGCCCCGTGTTCCGCAGCTCGGAGGTGAAGACCGGGCTCTCGTTGCCGATGAGCTGCTCTTTGAAGTCGATCGGTCGGCGCAGCACCGACATCTCGGGTGCCGGATCCGCGATGGCCAGGCTCTCGATCTGGATGGCGGATACCTTGGCGAGATCGACGACGGTCACGAAGCCCAGATCGAGGCGACCGTCCGTGACGTCGACCCGGAACGACTGGGCGAACGCCTTCATCGAGCCCACTTGCCCGGTGAGGTCGACTCCGGCAAGGATCGTCTCGCCCTCGGCGGTGACGTCGAAGACGCGCTGACCGGCAAAGTCTCTCGGGTCCCCGCCGGGAGCGCCCCAGAAGATCTCGGCGAAGTGCACTCGGACGGCGTAGGCGCCATTCGGCACATCGACCTGATACTCGAAGTCGCCGAAGCGCTCGCTCTGATACAGCGCGTCGTCCTCGGTGAGCTCGATCGGGACGGCCGCGAGGTACGACTGTCCGCCGGTAAAGCCGACGTCGGCGCGCCAGCGCTCACCCGAGCTGTCGACGAAGGCGCCGCCGCCGGCGTTGATGTTCAGCCGTACCCGGCCGTCGAGCCACCTCTTGGGAAGCTGCCCTTGACCGAGGCTCCCGTTCGGATTGCCCGAGGGTCCTCCGCTGGTCCAGGTGCCGTCTTCGACCGGACGCGAAGGCGCGACCTGCAACGCCGCGATCCCGGCATCGTCGTTGCGCGATTGGAGCTGAATCCGAAGCTGACCGCCCTTGACGCTCGCCGGGACGACGAGCGGCCAAGCGAGCCCTTCAGGATCGAGCGGACGAAGGTCTGTCTCGTCCAGTACGGTGTCGTCACCGATGCGGATGGTGAAGCCAGGACCGCGTCCCTTCGACAGGCCCGTCCAAGGCTTGTGCTCTCCGAAGAAGAACGTCACCTGGTACTCGCCGTCGGGAAGGGCGAGGTCATATCGGAACGTCCCGGTCCGCTCGTGGGCGAAGACACCGGTCCTTCCGGAGACCGACTCGGCTTGCCCTCCTTTGAAGGAATGATCCTTCGCCCACGTGCGACCCTCCGCGTCGCTCGATCGTGGACCACCGGCATTGATGCGAATCACGTCCTGAGCGAAAGCGGACCCCGACACGCACCCGAGCCAGAAGAGAATCAGTCCGGCCGGGACGATGCGTTCGAGAGACCGACAGATCGAGAGCATTTTCGGGGCATCCTCCGAGAAGGGGGGAAGGAATCGCTCACCGATGGCGCTGAGGTGTGTCACGAAGTGGGTCGAAGCAGGGTCGCTACGGTGGTCAGGTGGAAACGGGAGAACGTGAGAGGGCGGTCAGGTCGGAAACGTACGCGAGGAGCCTCGCGTGCGTCGGCGGCGGCAGGGCCTCGTCGGTTCGCCGGTGAGAGAAGGACGAGCCCGAGACCGCCGCTCATGCAGGATGAGATTCAAGGCCGGGGAATGGCTTGCAGAATTAAGGACCTTCGCTCCTTTAGTCAACGAAAAGACAAGATTCGTTCGAGCTCGATCGCAGAAAGTGTGGCGAAGTCCGCGAGAGACTCGAATCGCAGGTCGATTCCGCCGTCCGAGACGACGACCTCGAATTCCTGGATGCCCGCGGTGGCCGGGCCGTAAGTGGCCCACAGATCGAGCGAGGAGATCTCCAGCTCCTCTTCCGCCCAGACGTTGAACAGGCGCTGCCCCGCACCGCCCGGTCCGCCGCCCGGCACGCCCCAATAGATCTCCGCGAAGTGCAGGCGCACGCGGTAGCGTCCGTTGGGCGCGTCGAAGTGGTAGAGGAAGTCCCCGAACCGCTCGTCTTGATACAGAGCGTCGTTCTCGGTCTCAGCGATCGCTCCTGGATAGGAATTCGTCTCGCCGCCGAGAAAGCCTGCGTCCTCGACCCAAGTCTGCCCTTGGTCGTCGATGAAGCTTCCCCCACCGACATTGATGCGCAGCGGCCGATCGAAGCTGCCGCGTCCTTCCCCTTCCAAGGCGAGGACGACGGTGCTCACTCCATTCAAGAGGAGCTTGGCGAAGCGCCGCCCTTCGGTTGACGGTGCGAAGCGAACGCTCTGCTCGAGGCTCTCGCCCGGCACGAGCCAACGGACCGCGATCTCGGGATCGAGCTCGAAGTCCCCCGTGTGCGGACCGACGAGTCCGAGCTGCAGCTTGATCGGTGTCAGACCGGTGTTCCGGACCTCGAAGTCCATCGCGCCACTCACCGTTCCCACCTCGGTGGGCGGGAATGCCTCGAGCGGCCGAAGCACCGTCAGCTCGCGCCGCAGGTGCTTGGAGTCGATCGGCAGGATCTCGAGCGCCGAGAGCTTGGCCGAGTTGACGACCGAGAGGAGCTCGAGATCGAGCTGACCGTCGTCTACGTCCACCTCGAAGGACTGCGCCAACGCCGTTGCCGGTCCAGCAGTGGCGATGAGATCCAAGTCGTCGAAGACGGTCTTCCCTTCCAAGATCACGTCGAAGACCCGGGAGCCCTCCCCGCCCGGCGCACCGCTCGGCACACCGAAGAAGATCTCGGCGAAGTGCAGTCGCACCTCGTAGGTCCCGTTCTCGACCTCGATTCCGTAGGTGAAATTGCCAAAGCGCTCGCTGCGATAGAGGACGTCGTCCCCCGTGTCGGCAATCGCGTCCGGAGCGCTGTACACCTCGCCGCCCAAGAAGCCCTTGTCGGCCGCCCAGAGATAGCCCTTCTTTCCGCGGTACTCTCCGCCGCCGGCATTGATGCGAATCGGAGCGCTCTCCTGCGTCTTTGGACCGAAGCCGTCCAGCTCCGGTAGCCGCGGGAGCTGCCGCATCGGTGTGACACGCAGGCCAGCCAGTCGCGCCTCACGGCGTCCGGATCGGAGCGCCACGACGAGCTCGCCCTGCGCGTCGACCTCGGCGGGCACGATGAGCGGATGGCCCTCTTCCCCGCGAGTCAGCAAGCGATGATCGACCCGGGCCCTGACCGACTGCCCTTGAACGCGCACGTCGAAGGCGAGCTCACCCGTCTCCTTCATACCATCCCACGGGGCCGCGCTCGCGAAGAGCAGCGTCACATGGTAGGCACCGCGCGCGACCGGGAGCCGGTAGACGAAGTCACCCACTCGCTCGCTCGAGCTGACGGTCTGGCCACTCTCGCCAAGTTGCGAGAACGAGCGTCCGCCGAAGTAGAACGCGTCCCGATGCCAAGCTTCATGCACATCGTCTGCCGCGACACCCTCGCCGCCGACGTCGATGCGCCACGTGTCCTGTCCGATGACGGCGGGACCCGATCCGAAGAAGAACACTGCCATTGCCAAGGCGACGATGCTCGGACGGAGACTCATGCCCGACCCCTTTCGTCTTCCCGATTCGCAGATCGCCGGCGTGTCCCGAGCCGAGATCCACGTTCGGAAGTACCCATTCTTTCGATACCGTCCTCGGCGCTCGCTCGTGCCGCGACCTCGTCGCGAGCGCGCTCGTACAGTGCGGTGAGACGCGGGTAGTGCACCCGCGTCGAGAGCTCGGACTCGGCGACGTCACGCGCGCGCTGCCCCATGCGCACGCCATCGTCCTGGAGAGCCTCCTCGAGCGCTCGACGAAGGTCTCGAGCATCGCCGGCCTCGAACAGCCGACCGGTCTCGCCTTCCTCGATGAGCTCGGGAATACCACCCCGCCTCGCTCCCACCACCGGGCGTCCCGCGGCGAACGCCTCGTAGATGACCAATGGAGAGTTCTCGAACCACTCCGAAGGAACGACGACCAGCCGAGCGGCCGCCAAGATCCCTTCGATCTCGCCTTTCGTCTTGCGGCCCAGGAACTTCACGCGATCCAATCCCAGCTCGCGCGCCAAGAGCACCAGGCTCTCCCTGGAAGGACCGTCGCCGACGATCCAAAGCTCACGTTTCGGGATCGATTGCATCGCCCGGAGCAGCGTGCCGATTCCCTTCTCGTGCGAGAGCCGACCTAGGTACACGATCGGCCCCCTCTCCGGCGTCGGCGTCGGCTCTGCCCCGATCTCGATGCCGTACGGGAACGACACGACGCGCTCCTCGGGGAAGCCGCCCTCGATGAGCTTTCCCGCGAGGAAGCGACTGGGAGCGTGGAAGAGCTGGACGCCGTTGCGATACGAGTCGAGCGCGCGGTGTACCACCGCTTCGATCGACAGCAGCACCGACAGGCCGACCGAGCCGCGATGGCAACGCTCGATCAAGGGACCGAGCGCGCTCCCTCGCACACAGCGCTCGCAGATGAGACCGGTCCGCTCGTTGTAGAGCGTGTAGTTCGGGCAAACGAGCTTGTACTGATGCGCCGTGAGCACGACCGGCACCCCGCGCTCCTTGAGCAGCGGCAGCACCGACGGCGAGATCTGATGCTCGATCATGTGCAGGTGCGCGATGTCCGGGCGCGCCTCGTCGAGTAGCGCGCGCAGGCACCGGCGAGCTTGCAGCGAGTAGATCATGCGACCGGGAGCGCGGACCGCGGTCGTCACGAGGCCGCCCAGTCCTTTCGGGCGAAAGTCGATCGCGCTGACGAAGTGCTTCGACCACGGCGTGGGCTCGTTCTCGGGCGACTCCATCGCGAAGGGGATGAACTCGTGCCCGTGGGCTTCGAGCATCGATCGCGTGACGAACAGGTAGCGCTCGGAGCCTCCGACCACGTGGTAGAACTTGTTCATCGCGAGCACCTTCATCGCCGGTCCTCAGAGGTTCCGACGAGCGGGTGCTCCTCCTCGGCGAGCTCAGGCTCGAGCTCGACCTCGGCCTCGCGGCCGAGCTGCTCCAAGAACAGCCGCTCGTAACCAGCACAGATGCTGTTCCAGCTATACGTCTCGGCCACTCGCCGGCGCCCCGCCTCGCCCAGCTGCGCCCGCAGCTCGGGATCGCTCTCCAGGGTGCGCAGCTTCGCGGCGAGGTCGTCGACGTCGTTGACGGCGTAGAGCAGCCCGGCGTCACCGACGACCTCGACGTTCTCGGGCGTTCCGTTGGCGACGACGGCGTGTCCGTAGCCCATCCCTTCGAGGAGCGCCGGGTGCGTGCCTCCGACCTCGGTCGCATGGATGTACAGGCGCGTGTTGCTCTGCAGCTCCCGGTAGCCGTCACCGAAGACGTAGCCCGTGAAGATCACGCGCTCGTCCGCCATCTCGTGCAAAGAGGCGATGTAGCGTTGGCTATAGGGAGCGTCCCCCACCACCACCAGCGGGCAGTCGGTCTCGACCTGCCGGTAGGCCTGGAGCACTCGGTGGCAGTTGTTCTCGGGCTCGAGGCGACTGACGTAGAGGAAGTAGCGATCGGGCTCGAGGCCGTACTTCTTCAAAGTCTCGCCGGGCGGCACGGCGTCCGCCGTGACCCCGTAGGTGATCAGCTCGGAGCCTGCTCCGTAGCGCTCTTGGTAGTAGTCCTGGATGACCTGCGCGTCGGCGACGATTCGGTGCGGGAACCAGGTCGCGAGGCGCTCGCCCCAGCCGTACCAGAGGCGCCCCATCGGTCCCCACTTCTGCCTTTTCTTCTCGATCCCGTCGACGTTGAGCAGGACCCGGCTGCCGGTGAGTCGCGGCAGGAAGGTGAACACGGCATTCGCCGCGTTGCAGAAGAGCACCACGTCGAAGCGCTGCCACATCGCGTGCAGCGCCGAGAGTCCGGTGTGGACGACGGTGTCGAGGTACTTCTGACGAATCGTCGGCAGCTTCACGAGCTTCACGCCGTGATAGCGCGGGCCGACATCGGGTGTCGCGTGCGGCCGGCAGTAGACGGTGACGTCGTGGCCGCGTCGCACCAGCCGCTTGGCCAGCTCTTCGGCGAAGGTCTCGTACCCGCCGTAGCGGGCCGGAATGCCTCTGGTTCCCAGGATGGCGATCTTCATGCAGCGGCCATGCTTTCGTGCGTCGTTTCGTCGTGTTCGAGTGCCAGGCGATGCGAGGCGACTCCCAAGGCGAGGAGCGTCCAGAAGAACTGGAGGATCGTGGCGTCGGCCCAAGGCGAGAGGTCGGTCAGGCTGGCGATTCCGATAGCGGTCAAGGCGCCCAAGACGCCGATGGCGAGGCGAGCCGCGTTGTCATTGCGGCTCCACCGATCGCGGAGCGCGCAGAAGAAGATTCCCAACGGGATCATGATGTAGAGGAGGAAGCCGATGAGGCCGGTCTCGGCCGCGACGTACAGGTAGGTCGTGTGAGTCCGCAAGTTGAACTGGTTCCAGACCTCGTCCTCATAGTTGCCCATCCCGATGCCAGTGATCGGCCTTTCTTCGATCATCTCGATCGCCTCGAGCGCGAGGCTCAGACGCGACGCCGGGTGATCGGTGTCCACCTCGCTGGCCGCGGTCTCGATGCGCGCCAGGATCATGTCGGGATACTTCAGGACCAAGAAGCCCGCCGAAGCCCCCATCGCCAGAACAGCCATCATCAAGGCCGCTGGCGCGGCGCGCCGGCTGAGGACCGCGAAGAACATCACCACGCAGACACCGGCGAAGCCAGCCGCCCAGCCCGTTCGGCTGAAGGTGAGGACCAACCCGGCGACGACCAGCATCACGGAGATCGCGAAGCCGCCGAAATGTCGGTTTTTGTCAAGCACGAACGGCGAGAGCAGCGGCAGGACGCCCGCCATGAAGGTGCCCATCATGTTCGGATGTACGAAGGTGCCGGAAACGCGGCCGCCGCCGTAGGTCTCGAACCCGAAGCTGCCCAGCCCGAGTGCGCCGAACTTCCACTGCAGCAGACCGATCACCGCTTCGAGGCCGGCGAGGGTCGCAAGCGCCCAGACACCCGTCATCAGGCGCCGCTCCGTGTCGAACGAGCGCGCCAACGCGGTGAAGGTCAGCAGACTGCGAAGGACGTCGAGCCACTGCCGCCAGAACTTCGAGTTGTACACGCTCCCGAGGTACCCGGCGAAGCCCCACAAGAGGAACAACGTGCCGAGCACGGCGATCCAGCGTCCGACTGGTCGACCGGGCCGACTCCGACCGAGCGACTCCAAGAGGAGATACCCACAGAAGAAGTCGGAGAGTCGAATCACGTCGGTCTGGAGACCGTTGTGATACCAGCCCTGGTTGAAGCCGAAGCTGAGGATCGTCAGGAAGATCGCGGCTCGTACCATGAGCACACCTCCTTCGATCTCAGAGTCGCCGGACTCCGGACGTGGCGCCGCCGGTTCGTGGAGCGACCTCGGTGATGGACTGAGGGATCAGTCGACCCGAAGGGCGCGCGGGACGACCGCGAATCGCTTCGATCAGAAAGGAGGCGAGCAGCCCGAGGAACAAGCCGAGGACACCGATGCCTGCCAGCAGCAGCTTGCGCTTGGGCTTGGACGGCAGCCGCGGACGGGTCGGCTTCTCGATGACCGTGATCCCGGCCTCCCGCGTGTCGCTGACGCGGCCGGCCAAGTTGGCTCGCTGTAGCGGCTTGAAGAGCTGGTCGTACGCCTCCTGGCGCTCGTCGCGCGTTCGGTCCAGCTCGGCGTAAGGAGCCTGGAGCGCTTGGAGCCTTTGGATCTCGGTGTTCGTCGCCTCGAGCTGCGTCTCGAGAAGCTCGAGCTTCGAGGTGACGCCACCGAGCTCGGTGGCGACATCGACCGACTTACCTTGGAGCTGGGCGAAGACCGGATCGCGCTCGCGCAACGTACGCGTTCCGTCCTCGGGCAAAGCGGCGATCTGCTCGTCGAGCTTGTCGATCGCGTTCTGGAGCTCCTGCAGCCTCTTCTTCGAGAGCGGCTGGTCTTCCTCGTCGAAGCCCGTCGACACCGCGATCTTCAAGCGATTCCGCTCTCCGCTGAGCCGACGATACTCCTCGGAAGGCTCGCTCGTCTCTTCCTCGAGGTAGCGTGGCCAGGTCTGGAGCCTTTGCTCGAGGACTTCCTTCTGCCGGGTGAGGCCGGCCTTCTGGCGCTGGAGATCGTCACGCTCGGCCTCGAGCTCGACGAGCTGCTCGGTCAGGCGGATGATTCCCTTGGCAGGCTCGCCGATGAGCGCGTGCTCCTCGATGAATGCCGTCAGGGCCTTCTCGGCTGCGGTGAGCGCGGTCGCCCGCTCGGCGCGCATCGGAGCGAGCCACTCCAGACCCGACGCGCTGGTCGAGAACTCGGAGCGGATCTCCTGATACTTGTTCAGGACGAGCTGGAGCATGTGCTGGGCGAGCTCGGGGCTCGGGGCGTTGTAGGTCAACCCGATCACGCTGCTGCTGCGGCGGAGCTCGATCCACAGATTACGACGGACCTCCTCGGCGATATCCGCCTTCGAGATCACTGTCGCGGGCTCGTCACTGGGGAATCCGGGTAGCTCCCACCCCCTCACCGTTTCGCCGAGCTGGTCGAGCTTGCCACCCAGGCCCTCGCCGGCCCCGGGGCCGACCGGTTTGCCGAAGAGCTCCTCCTGCATCTCGGGCTCGAGCTGCGCGACGATGCCATTGATGACGTCGTCCGTGCGGATCGCCTCGATCTCGTTGTTGACCGTGATCTGATAGAGGCGATCCGAAGGAAAGACCCCCAAGTCGTCGGTCGGGTCGGAGCTTCCGATTCGGACCAGCAACGCGGCCCGAGACTCATAAGCCCGTGGCAAGGCCGCGACGTAGGCGGTGCCGACGGCGATCACGGCGAGCATCACGAGGAAGAAGACGATCGGATGGCGACCGATCAGGGTGAAGGGCACCCAGAAGACAGTTTCACGCAGCCGTGGCGGCTGCCACCCATCACCGGCGTCACGATTAGGCGGGTTGACGCTTTGTGCGGACATGGCTCACCAGGGGAGGGAGGAGTTCGGGGGCAAGTCAGAAGAAGGCTCGGAGGGAGTGTATCAAACGCGAGATCGGTTCGAAATCACATCGCCCCTCGGCCCGAGAGGACGGCGGGAACGGTCAGGACGAGCAGCTTGATATCGAGCCACCACGACCAGGTGTCGATGTAGGTCAGGTCCATCTCCATCCACTGCTCGAAGGGCACCTCGCTCCGCCCGCTCACCTGCCAGATGCACGTGAGGCCGGGCTTCATGGTCAAGCGCCGGCGCTGAGAAAAGGTGTATTGCGAGACCTCGGACGGCACGGGCGGCCTGGGCCCGACCAGGCTCATCTCGCCGCGGAAGATGTTGAAGAGCTGGGGAAGCTCGTCGAGGCTGGTGCGGCGCAGCCAACGACCGACGTGGGTCAGGCGCGGGTCGTTCTTCATCTTGAAGACCGGCGGCTTGACCTCGTTGAGGCTCATCAGCTCGGCGAGCTGTGCCTCGGCGTCGGGTCGCATGGAGCGGAACTTGAACGTGATGAAGGGACGGTTGTGCAGACCGGATCGGACCTGGCGGAAGAAGATCGGTCCGGGGCTGGTCAGCTTGATCGAGAGCGCGATGAGGCACATCAGGGGGGACAGGAAGAGCAGCGCGGTGCCGGAGACCGCGAAGTCGAGCACCCGCTTGAACGCCCGACCGGCGAACCTCGCCGGCACCCGATCGAGCGAAACGCAGAATCGGCTGCTCTCGCCGCGCGTGCTCTTTCGATCGTAGATCTCTTCGGCCTCCCGAGCGAAGAACTCGCCGGGCAGGCGAACCGGAACGTCCCGCTCCCAACACAACCTCAAGGCTCGGATCACGGTCTCGCGTTGGCTCGCCAGGGGCAGGGCGATCAAGACCTCGCTGATCTGGTACTCCGAGAGCACCGAAGGCAAAGCGTCCAGCCCGCCCAGTCGCGGGACTTGGGTGAGGTCCGGATTCCGGGGCGGCACCGGGCTGTCCTCGAAGCCGTCGTCCAAGAACCCGATCGGCGCGACGAGGGCGTGCCCCGCATCGAGCCAGCGTCGCAGCATGTGGTGAGTCCGGCGATTGTTGCCGAGCACCAGGACGCGGCGGCGGCGCCCTTCGCGGCGACGGGCTCCCGTCCAGCCGACGAAGAGGACCGAAGCGAGGAGCAACAGGCCGCCCACGATCGCCAGAGTCGTCCAGAGCAGGCTGCCGCCAAGGCGGCTCGAGAGCCAGACGCTACCCAATGTCAGGCCACCGCCGAGTCCGGACATCAATGCGGCGCGACGATACGGCTTGGAGTCCGCCCAAAGCAAACCGCGGCGTCGGAACTCATCGGTCGACTCCCATCCGCGTGTCCGCTCTCCCGGGAAGCTGAGTGTTCTTCTCATCGCTCCTTTGGAGGTCCCAGTCTTCTCGAGGTCGTTTCGGGGCTCATCGCGAATCTCCGGGCCGGGACGGCTCGGGGCCGGGCTCCGGGACTCCTCACGCTTCGGCATCGAGCCTGAGAGCGGTTCGTGGGTCCCTTCCGAACGCGAAAAGTCGGATCGAGATGAGTTGGGGGTCTCGAAGGACATGCTGGGTGGGGAGTGCCAAGGTGGGTCAGGTTGAAGTGTCCGCAGAGCTCCGGAGCGACCTCGAGCCGCCCGAGTCGTTCGATGCGGAAAGCGATCTGACCGTTCACCGGCTGTCTTCGATCGCTCTTCGTTGGAACGGGAGTCTCTGGGGAGGGCTCTACGGTCGATTCGGTCTCGGACGATCCAAGGGAAAGATCGCCGGGACGGTGCGGGAGAGGAGATCACGAGGTGGGCAGAACGCTCCTCAGGACTCTCCTCCTTTCACCGTTGGGGGAGCGTACCAGAGGGTCGAGCGTTCCTTCAAATGAAAAAGACGGAGCCCGAGCCGCAGAGGTTCCCTCCGGCCCGGGCTCCGAGGTCGTTCGATCATCGAATGGTGCAACCGTTGAATGGATCCCCTTCGATGGTCTTGCCGTTCCAGAGCACCTTCAGCCAGGTTCCGTCGATGTCACCCAGATGGATGTAGCGGCCGTAGCCGTTCATCATCGTGTACTTGGGCGAGCGGACATAGTCGACTCTCTGCCCTGAGACGGTCGCCGAATAGGCGAGGAGCGGCGGCGCGCCGGGCCCGTCGACCCAGCCGACGTAGCCGTGCTTGGGGAGGGTGAAGCGGCCTTGGTCCGGTCCGTAGCCCGTCCCGGTGTCGATGGTCCACGGAGAGTCGGCGAAGTTGAGGCGGAGGTTCAGGCCGTTGTCGTAGGTGATCGCGAGCTGGCTCCGTCGCAGGTCGAAGCCACGGGCGATCGCGGTCTCGAGCGGCACCAGCTCCCCACTGCCCGGGTCGCGGTAACGGATCACCGGGATCGGCTGGGTGTAGAGCTGCTGGAGCTGTTGGAGCGCGTAGTACTCGTTGACGACGTGGTAGTACCACCAATTCAGCGTGGTGTCGTTGGGGTCGAACTTGACCCCGGACGCCAAGAGCTGTCCGACGTGACCGAAGGCGATCGTGAAGGCGCGCACCTGGTGGAAGTCGAAGCGGCTCTTCGGCATCGGCTCCCAAGGAGCGCCTCCGTAGAACCGGTTCAGGTAACCGACTCCGTGGTGAGCGGCATAGTTCGAGACGATGATCTGCTCGAAGTCGGGGACGACGAGCGAGCTCTCCCCCTGCGGGAACTCCCGCTCGTAACCGTCGACGAACCCGGAGAAGTCGAAGACGTCGCTCAGCGAGATGCCTTCGGTGAACACCGGTCCCTGGACTATCTCGCGGACGCGATCGAGCGTCTCCTTCGTCCCGCGAATCGAGTCACGGAGCGTCTTCGAGTCGGGAGCGGCCGCCTCACGCGTCGTCTCTCGCCAGGGGATCTGCTTCCCCCAGGCGTCGTAGTAGAACGCGTTCAGGCTAGGGAACGTGCGCTTGATCTTCCACAGCTCGCTGCGATCGAGCGCGCCGTCGTCCCGGAGGAACTGCTTCTGCGCATCGGGCCGGATGAGATAGAAGATCTCGCCCTTGGCCGTCTGTTCCCGCTTGAGCGAGCCGTCGCTCTCCCGGGCGATGGGACCGGTCTCGAAGTAGGGGCTCGTCGAGGCCATGTGGATCAAGTTGCCGCCCAAGCCCATGCGCTCGCCGCGCGAGGTCACGCTGTCGATGAAAGCACGCAACGAGCCGACCGAGCTGGGGTCCGACCGCGGGTAACAAGTGAACGGATCCGGTCCGTCCGAGCAAAGCTTGGGATAATGAAAGCTCGTGTTCTCGTTCCAAGACGCCTCGTAGAGCACCGTCAACCCGAGCACGCCGAGCTCGGCGAGCCGCGCCATGAAGACGCGCCCCGCATCGTAGGCGTCCCCCGAGCCGAGCTCGGTCCGAAAGGCGTTGTGCAGGTAGTTGAAGAGGGTCCAGGTGTCGGCGTTCAACCGCGACTTGAGCTCGCTCGTGTACGGCGAGAGCGGGATGCGGTAGATCGGGTACGTCGAGTGGATGTGGCGCGAGGCGATGACGTACATCACGTCTCGGGACTGATCGCTGATCGTTCCGTTGTCGAGCGGCTCGATCTCCGAGCTGATGTAGGCCTGGATCTCGCCGCCCGAGACCTCCGGCTCCATATGGAAGAGCTTGGATCCGGTGCACTGCGTCGGGTCGACGTAGCGCGTGAAGAAGAACCGCTCGCTCGAGCCCGGCATCCGCGCGTGCAGCGTCGGGAAGTTCTGCAGGAACGGGATCGCGATGAAGCTCGGCGACTGGAGCCCCTTCGCAGGACCGACGAAGGTGCCCGCGTAGTTGTTGCGCGCCTGGACGCGGTCGCTGAGGGACTCGAAGGTGACGATCAAGGAGATCCCGCGCACCTCGATGGTGGTCCGTCGTCGCGTCGCCACGCCGTCGATGCGATCGACGTAGTCGAGCTCGAGAGTCCTGGGAGCGAGTCGCCAATCGAAGGCGGGCGCGCCTCCGTCATTCGAGCTCGAGATGCTGTACGGCGAGAGCAGTTGGCCGCGCGAATCACGATATCGCATACCCGCGCCTGTAACGATCTCGCAGCCGAACCGCTCTTCATCGATGTCGAGGATCCCGTGGGTCGTCTCCCACGAGTCGATGTCGACGGAGAAGAGCACCTGATCCTGGAAGAGAAACTCGACTCGGCGCGCTGCTTGGTCCAAGCGCACCTCGTTTCGGCCCGGCCGGTAGCTCCCCAGCGGCTCGAGCACTTGATCTTGGAACCCCCCCGTCCCCGTATCATCACCAGCGAAACAGAACAGCGCCAATAGCGTCGTCGCCGTGAGACCCGCCATGTCGTCGGAATCCTCCGTAATGCAACTAGGCCATCGCCACCAACCCGAGCTCTTGCACGGGCTTGGAGCGACGGCCGGCCGGGCTTCGTCACCCGGAGCCGCCTTAGTTGGCCGCAGGGCCTTTCGAGTTCTACCTTTAGGCTTGAAGGGAACGCCGCCCGATTTTGCCCGCGTCATGGGCCTTGGGAGGGGATCACTCCATCGGAGCCAAGTATCCTGTTGACAGTCCCTGGCGCAAGCGAGAAGTTGGGGCTTTCCTCCCGAGCTATCTGGGATTCCCCTACCACCTCAATCCGTCCGGAGCCGGCTGAGCGAGTCGGTTTTCGTGTTTTAGGCTGCTCGTCCATCGACCAGGTGGACACGTCGACTGAATGCCGGCCGTGTTGCCGAAGACCCGGTCGCCCGTCCCGTTCCCCCAGCCCAGGCGTTGCCGATCCATGGCGATCTCCGCCCTTCCCTATCCCTCGACGATCACGCGCGACAGCGCCCGCTGGATGAAGCGCTCGCTCTGGATCACCTTGGTCACCGGCCTGTTGACCTTCTGGCTCTCGGCGCAAGTCCGTCAGCATGCCTTGGTCGGCGGGGACGGCCTCGCCTACTTCCTCTACGCGCGCTCACTCGTCGTCGACCTCGACACGAATCTCCACGACGAGATCCTCGACATGAACGAGCGAGTGCCCGCCGACTCCTCGGTCATCTGGTCGGTGAACGACCTCGCCGAGATCGACACCGACACCCGCGAGGCCGAGCTCCCTTGGCCGATCGGTGCGGGCCTCGTCCACGCGCCGTTCTATGCCGCCGGCCTCTTGGGCGAAGCTCTGCGCGCGGTGATCACCGGCTCGCCGATCGACACCTACGGCTGGATCCCCCAGGTCTTCTTCTGTCTCGGGTCCTTGGTGTTCGGCTGGCTAGGATTCTGTCTGACGCTGCGCCTGGTCGCGCGGGCCTTCCCGGCCTCACGGGCCATCGCCTCCACTGCCGCGATCTTCTTCGCCGGTCCGGCGGTCTTCTACATCTTCTTCCATCCCTCGATGTCTCACGCTGCTTCCTTCGGCTTGGCGGCTTGGCTGGTCCTTCAGTTCTGGGACGCCTGGCATGAGGCGCCGCGCCATGCCTTCCTGATGGGACTCACGCTCGGGTTGATGGGGATCATCCGCTACCAGAACGGCCTCTTCGGATTGCTCTTGATCGCGGTCGCGATTCGCGAGCTGGCGCGGTCGGGTTGGCGTCCCGCCCTGCGGTTCGCGAGCATCGGCATGCTCGGCTGCGCCCTGCCGCTCCTGCTGCAGCTCTGGCACGTCGAGGTCAACAGCCTCGAAGGGCCCGCCTCGGTCTCGTCGGAGGGCGGCGTGGTCGCGACGCGATTCCGAGCGATCGACCTGACTGCGCCCCACGCCTGGGACGCCCTCTGGTCGTCGAATCATGGCGCCTTCACGTGGACGCCTGTCCTGCTCCTGGGAACCCTCGGAGTACTGATCGCCGCCCTTCGGCACGGATGGGCTCGCCTCGCGCTTCTGCTCCTCGCCATCAACGTGTACTTGATCGGCACGACCGAGCAATGGTGGGGTGGCTCGTCGTTCGGCATGCGGTACTTGATCGAGCTGACGCCGTTCTTCGCGCTCGGTCTCGCGACACTCCTGACGAGCGTCCTCGGCGAAGGCACACCGAGGCCCGTCTGGCGCTGGACGACATGGGGCAGCCTTGGAGTGCTGATCCTTTGGAATCTCCTCCTCATCGCGGCCTTCGGATTGGAGACGATACCTCATTCGGATCCGGTGCCGTTCGCGGCGATGGCCGAGGGCGTCGGGGAGGTGTTCACGCGAATCGCCGAGGTACTGACTCACTGAAATTTCGTGGGCTTCCGTTTGGCCGCCGAGGCAAAATGCCCAATCGTCGCGGGATCCCGACTTCCTCGTTCACAGGAGCTTCCACTCCGGTGTTTTTTCGAGAACGCTGAGGCCTCGAGATACGACCGTAGCAGGAGAACCTACCGTTCTGGCGAACACACTCCGGTTGATGAATCATCGGTCCGAGCCCCTCGATCGAGGTCGGTCCCCTCTCATTCGAGTACCGACTCCATCGAGTGGTCCCTTCGTACCGAGCCGGCCTCCGTTCCCTGATCCGGTAGGACGTCTTGAAAGCCGTCAATGGATCGGGACGCACGTGAATCCGACACATCCTCCGGTTCCTGAGCCCCCATGCTCCGACTCCGCCATTCACCGAGGCTCGCCCGCCTCGAAGTGGAATGCGATGGCTTCTCGAGAATGCTCGGTTCCACTCCTCTCGAGCGGACGCGCCGAATGTCCAGGTGCGCCTGCACCGTTCGAGAATCGACGCTTTCCCGGAAGTCCCCGACACTCATGAATTCGATTTCGAAGAACGCCCTCCCCGGAATCCTCCGCGGATCGACCGGTTTCGAGACCCCGACCTCGTCCATCTTCAGCTTCGACAGAGTCTTGCTTTAGCCGGAATGCAAGCCAGGCCGATACGACGTCTGCCTAAACACCCAAAAAACACACGATCAGAAACATTCCGACTCAATCACGCTGGAGCGAGCGATGAGAGACTCTATGGTGCGATCTGCCATTCTGGCCCTCGGCCTAGCCGGGGGCTTCTTGGCCGCGGGCGTCGCCCGGGCGGCTTCGGAAGCCCCCTCGCTCACGGTGAGTGAGCTGATCGCCGGCCTCGAGGCCGAAGCGACGATCGATTGTGGCCAGCCGAACGTCCGCGTACTGTTGCTGGCCGACACCTCCCCTGGCCCGACCGATCTCCCGCACGGTAAGCGCGCCTACGTCGGATTCAGCGCCGACCTCCTGGTGTTTCCCGAATCCGTCTCGGGACCCGACGGCATCGCTCGGGTGAAGATCACCGTCCCCGACTCCTACCTGCACCTGGGCCGACTCTGGCACGTGCAGGGCTTCCTGCGCCAAGGCGAAGGTAGCTGGGTCCCGACCGAGCCGCGGCTCCGCCGCGTCCGCGCCGGCCGCAACGCCAAGAGCGCGCCGTACCCGCGCCTCTTCACGCTCGGCTTCCAGGGCCATTTCTGGTCTCAAGGTGCCAAGCCCCAGATCGAGGCCGAGCACAACAGCCTGGTCATCTGGTCCCATCTGTACGGCAACCGGATGGTGAGCCTCGCCAAGGAGCGCTACCCCGGAACCTACTTCGTCGCGACCGCCGGCAACCTGCTCACGGGCAATCCCGACAGTGGCCAGAACCAGAGCCCGCCCGAGTTCTACCTTCGCAACTCGCAGGGCAAGGCGATGACGATCGGGAGCAACGAGCAGTTCTTCTTCAACTCGTCCCGCTACGGCGCGATGGTCGGCGGTGAGACGGCGGCTCAGAACGCGGCTCGCAGCTTCCTCGATCACATGAACGTCCCCAACAGCCCTTGGGACGGCATCGGTCACGATTGGCTGTGGCTCGAGATGTACGAGTCCGATACCGACTTCAATCGCAACGGTATCAACGACGCGCATGAAGGCCTCGACAAGCGCACCCTGCACCGCGAGAGCCAAAGGGCCTTCCTCGAGGCGCTCGACCAGGGCTACCGCGATCGCACCGGTCGGGCCCCCGTCACCTACTACAACAACGGCGCCATCGAGGACTTCGCCACCGACCTCATATCGGGTGGCCTCGCCGAAGGCCTCATGTGGGGTGGCCACTGGTACCATCTCTTCAGCAAGGCACCGAGCTGGTCCAGCGAGCGCCCGATGGCCAACGCCTTCGGCATGCTGTTCACGCTGATGGGTGAGGCCTTCCGCGAAGGCGAGCGCAACTTCGTCCCCTACGAGGTCGACGCGACTCGCTCGAGCCACACGGCGATGAACTTCTACAAGAACGTGCAGAACAACTTCCGCCGGATGCGCTTCGGACTGACGCTCGCCCTCACGACCGGATCCTACTTCTCCTACGACTTCCACGAGCACAACATGGCCTGGTACTACGACGAGTACCTCCACACGCTCGGGCAGCCGATCTCCGACGCCGTCCAGATCCACCTCGGCCCGCAGCCGCAACACGACTCGCAGTGGACCGAGGACACAGGCTGCGCCTTCATCCGCTTCTTCGAGAACGGGATCAGCGTCCACTACGCTCCGACCAACGACGCCTTCTGCGAGGTCACCGTCACCGAGGATCACCTCGAGGCGGCCGCCCTCGAGGCCGGCGTCAACTGGAGCCAGTACACGGGCGATGGTCACGTCTATCGCATCCTCGGAAATCAGGCGCCGATCACGGTCCTCAAGGACGACTCGAGTCCCACCACGACGGTGAGCGGCAACTGGAAGGTCACCGCTCGCAGCGACTGGAACAACGCGGGCATAAGCCTCTGGGGTCGCAGCGCTCGCCTCAAGGATCCCGGCAACGGCTCCGGCTCGATCAAGTGGTCGCTGCGCGTGCCGCGCACCGATCGCTACCGCGTCTACGCCACGATGGCTCACGCCGGCACGACCCCTCTGTCGGGCACCTTGACCTACAGCGGGCTGAGCTCGCGCCAGGTCGCCACCAATGCACACTACATCGTGTCCCATGCCGGTGGTACGACCGACGTGCGCGGCGACCAGAACGGCTACCGCGGGATCCTCCTCGGTGAGTATGAGTTCCAGGCGGGCCAGGATTACAGCGTCGAGCTCAAGGACGATGCCAATGGCGTCCTCTACGCCGACGGCATCTGGCTGTGCTCGGTCGATGCCGCCTTCAATGACGGCAGCCAGTTCGATCAGGTGACGCTCTACGGTGGTCCGTCGAGCCTCGACAACCTCGATCAGCATCCGGCCTACGTCGACATCGCTGGCGACGGCATCGTGCTCGCCAAGCAGCCCAAGGCCCACTCCGTCGAGCCGATCATCATCGGCAACTACGCCTATCAGGACACGTGGCCGGGTGTGAAGGAAGCCAAGTACCAGGGTAACTGGTCCGACTTCGCGGCACCGGAGACCTCCGACCCCGCCCTCGACAACCCTTATTGGGCCACGCTCGTCTGGAACGGCTACCTCGACAACATCGGCGCCGTCCACGCCTTCGGTCACAAGGAAGCCTCCCCCAACTCGGGTGCGACGGCGACCTATCAGCCGAAGATCCGGACGGCCGGCTACTACCACGTCTACGAGTGGCACGGCTTCCGTGGCACGCTCGACACCGACACCGTCGAGGCGACGCGCGTTCCCTGGACCCTGAAGGTCGCCGGCGAGACCCGCTCGAGCGGCTTCATCAACCAGAACGAGGGCAAGGGACGCTGGAACTATCTCGGCACCTACTGGCTGCCCAAGGGCGAGCAGGCCGAGCTGACGCTGTCCACCGACGGCGCCGACGCTCCGGTCATCTCGGACGCGGTCAAGTTCGAGTACCTCGGCAAGCGCCGCTGATCCTCACTCTCCATCGAGACGATTCTCTGAGCGGGCCGTTCGCCTCTGGCGAGCGGCCCGCTTGCATTCGAGACGCGTCCGCGTGACGAGCGTCCCTCGTGCTCGCCTTGTAACGATCGATGGCGACGGTATACTCGCCGCCTGGCCCGGCGGTCCACTCTCGAAGGGTCGCCCTCCCGCTCGTCCCTTCCCCCGAGATGCGTTGCCGATGTCGAGAACCCGGCTAGCCGCCATGGTCGGCCTCCTCGGCTTTCTCGTCCGAGTGCTGCACCTCGCCTTCGGGCCCGTCGACTACGAGACGATCCCGATTCGCGTCGATCAGTACGCGCACATCGCCCAGCATTTGATCGCGGGCGAAGGCTACGCGATCTCCTCCCATGAGGACATCGCCGACGAGACCCCTTCAGAGCCGCGCCTCTACCCGACAGCCAAGCGGACTCCGGCCTATCCGCTCTTCCTGGCCGCGCTCTACGCGATCGGCTTCGAGGACTCGGCCATTCTTTGGCTGCAGTGCGTCTTCGAGGGCCTCACGTGCGCAATGATCGTGCTGGTGGCCACGGCCGCCGGCATTCCTTCGATCCCCTCGGTGCTGGCCGGCTGCGCCTTTGCGTTGTATGTTCCCGAGCTGCGCATGGTCGAGCGGCTCACGACCGAGCCGCTGTTCACCTGCCTCTTGCAGCTCTCGCTCCTATTCGCGATCGCCAAGCCTCCCGGCGCTCCCTCGTGGCGTCGGGCCATCGCGCTCGGCGCCGTGACGGCCATCGCCGGACTGTGCCGCCCCACGTGGCTGCCCTACGCAATCGTGCAGCTAGGACTGCTCTGGCCAGGTCGCAAGGAGCGTGTGCCACGCCTGGCCGCATTCACCGCCATCTTCCTCATCCTGATCACTCCTTGGTTCCTTCGAAACCGCTCCGCGTTGGACACTCTCGCCGTGTCGACGCTGTCGGGCTTCACGCTGTACGTCGGCAATCATCCCGGCACCGACGGCATGTACCGCGACTATGACCAGCTCGAGCCCGAGCTGCTGGTGCGCCTGGCGGGGCGAGACGAAGTCGAGAAGAATCGAATCCTCCAACGGGCCGCCCTCGAGCAGATGCGCGAGAACGGCTGGGCCACACAAGCTGAGCTCTTAGCCGTCAAGGCCGCCCGGTTCTGGGTCAATGTCCCGGCGGGCACGCGCCGGCCGACCCTCAAGAGCCTGATCAATCTACCGATCCTGCTCGGCTTCCTGCTCGGTACCTGGTTCGCCCTGACCCGCACCACTGACGCGGTCTCGCGGTCGGCACTCGCCTGGCTCGCCCTTCCGGTGCTGTATCTTTGGGGGGTTCACGCCTTGTACCTCTCGACGACGCGCATGGCGTTCCCCGTGCTCCCGCACGCCTTCATCCTCGCGGCCAGCGCGGCCGCGGTCCTCTGGAGCCGCTTCCGGGGACGGCCGACGTCATGACCCGCACGCGTGGACTGTTGGCCGCGGCTCTGCTCGTGACCGCCCTCTTCGGTGCGCTCCACTTGGACTGGGGCCTGCCCGGCGCTTGGCACCCGGACACGAAGGTCCCGCTCGTCCTGCGCATGGCGGCCAACAAGAGCCTCGACCCGGACTACTTCATCAATCCATCATTTCATCTCTACCTCACCGGCGCCTGCCTCGCCCCCTATGCCGGGCTGTTGATGGTGCGAGGGGAGCTGCCGCGCCCTCAGACCCTCCACGCCGCGCCGGAGTGGTTTCTCACCGGCGTGTTCCTGATCGGGCGCGCCCTGTCGGTGCTGATGTCGGTTTTGACCGCCTGGGCCACCTACCTCTTGGGACGCCGCCTCGCCGATGAGCGCGCCGGCCTTCTCGCCGCTTGGGGATACGCCGTCACTCTCGGGGCGATGAACCTCGCCCATTTCGCGACGCCTGAGACGACGTTGACGTTCCTGATGACGATGACGCTCGTCAAAGTGCTCGACGTCATCGTGGAGGGCCGCCGGCGCGACTTCTGGCTCGCCGGGCTCTTCCTGGGCTTGGCGCTGTCCACCAAGTACACCGCCCTCGTCCTCGTGCCCTTCGTCGGCCTCGCTCCGTTCCTTCGCCACGGGGCCCGATCCACGATGCCTTGGAAGTGCGCGGCGATCTCGCTCAGCGTCGCACTCGTCGCCTTCCTCGTCACGACTCCGTATGCGCTGCTCGACTTCGGGACGTTTTGGAAGCACTTCCAATTCGCTCTGGCAGCGCAGACGACCTACCGCGGCTTCACGTTCGAAGAAGCCCAGTGGCTCCCCACCCTCGGACACTTCGCCGATCTCTTCGGCTGGCCGCTCTGGATCGCTTGCCTCGGCGGGTTGCTGTTCGGAATCGTGAATGCCGTGCGCTGCTCTGAAAGACGCCTGTGGCTGGTGATCGGGTACATCGTGCTGACCTACGTGCTCTTGGGGCGCGCGCACCTCAGCGCGATGCGATACGCCTTTCCCGTCGCCCCGGCGATGCTCGCCCTGATGTCGGCCGGCACGGTCGCCCTACTCGATCGAGGGCAGAGGATCCGCACCGCAGTGAAGGCCGGGATCTTCTTCGTCTTGGCTTTCTCGGCCGTGAACTGCTGCGCGGGCCTGTGGATCTTCGCTCGTGAGAGTCGCTATGAAGCCGGCACCTGGATCCGGGAGCATGTCGAGCCGGGAGCGACGGTCGGCTTCTTCGCCGGCTACCACGACGAGAGCACGGGCGAGACGTTTCCCGACGCCTGGCTACTCCCCCTCGAGATCGACCTTCGATACCCGGATCGCCAGTACACCGTTACGTTCTTGCCCGAGATCGAAGACAAATCGGCGTCCATCGACTCCTTGCGGGCGCGGCTCCGAGACGACGGACCCGAGTATCTCCTCCTCGCCCGCGACGACTACCGCCGCTACTTCGACTACGACGACTACCCCGAGCGGCGAGCGTTCTACCGAGACCTCCTGGACGGTGACCTCGGCTATGAGCGCGCGGCTCGCTTCCACCCCGCCCCGAGCTGGTGGCTGCCGATCGAGCTGGAGCTGGTCAATCCAGAGCTCGAAGCCTTGAGGCGGCGTTAGCGCCTTGGAGTGCTCGAGCCGAGCGAGCCAGAGACCTCGATCGACTCCAAGACCTCCCATCGAGCGAGCTCGAGCCGCCGCAAGCCACCGAGGGAGCTTTCGGTCGCCGCTCAACGATCGGGATCGTCTCTCTGTCTCAGCTCGTAGAGTGTGACTCCACCGGGGAACTGCTCCACCTCACTCACCTCGAACACCTCGCGCATCGCTTCGGGGACGGAGCGCCACGGATCGCGGGCGACGACGAGATGCAGCGTGCGTCTCGCACCACGCCTCTGCCAGATCTCGAGGAGCTGTTGCGACTCCTGCTCGGCCGAGCCGCCGAGCGGGATGTGGTCTTCGCGCTCGGCGCTATTCAGGTATCGATCGACGGTGACGTTGGCGGCGTGAGAGGCGATCAGGTCCCGCACTTCGAGCCGCTGCCAGACCGCGACGGCCGCACGCACGTCCTCTTTGGCGTAGCGTGGGTTCGTGGCGAGCTGGACGACCGACACGATCGAGATGCCGAATACGAGCAAGACCCAGATGCTTTGAAGCGGCTTCCAACGTGCGAGCGCGCTCAGCCCGGCTCCCACGAGCAAGCAGAAGAAGGGAAACGCCACGACCGTGTATCGCACGTTGAAGACGAAGCTCGAGGACAGGGACGCCAGCGTCACCATGACGAAGGGAGACACCAGGGCGATCGGAACGAGCCATCGCGCACGATCTCCACGAACGCAGGCGAAGAGCCCGGCGAGCATGGCAGTGCCGAAGGTCAGCCCGGTGAGACCGATCCAAATGAGCTCGGGGCGGAGCGTCGCGAAGCCGGGGTTCGCTTTCAGCTCGAGCACGCTCGGACCGAGCGAGAAGCCAGCGGCATAGGTGAAGAAGCCGTAGATCGGCGCCAGCAGGTTGAGCTCACTGCCGGCGATCAAGGCTCGCCGCGACCAAAAGAACGGCAGCATCGGCGTGAAGGCCAGTCCGACCAACGCCCAGGTGACACAGGCTGCCTTCAGACTCTTCCGGTGAAACGCCCACGTCCAAACGCCTTGCACTGCGGCGATGAGCACGAAGAACAGGTGCGTGTACATCCCGAGTGTGCTGACGATGCCCAGCCAAGCCCAGTCCCGAACACGTCCTCGGTCCAAGGCCCGCAGCCAGAGCCAGGTCGACGCTGCCGAGAAGAACATCAAGGCGGAGTACATCCGCGCGTCCTGACTGAACCAGATCTGGAGCGGCGAGACCGCCCAGAGCAAGGCCGCCCAGCGCGCGGTCGCTTCCGAGAATAGCCGTCGCCCGAGGCCCAGGACGAAGATGACCGAGAGCGTGCCGAAGATCACGCCGGGGAGACGCAGCATGAAGTCGGAGTCGTCGATGCTCAAGAAGGCATGGTGGATCCAGTGAGACAGTGGCGGATGAGCCGCGAGCGGCTCACGCCAGAGCCGCTCGGCGACCGCCGGGAACGACGGCTCGCTCGCCATGAGGCGCTGCCAGGCCTCGTCCCACCACAGGCTTTGGTGATCGAGTGCGATCAGGCGACAAAGCAGGGCGAGCGCCAAGAGGATCCAGACGGCGATACTCGAGGGACGGGCGTCCGGCGTCACACCTTCTCACCTTTCTGGCTGCGGGTGGACGGCTGACGTCCGCGCAAGCTCTGGATTCGAGCACAGAAGTCGTCCCAGTCCTCCTTGGAAGGAATGAGTATCTCTCGCAAGCCGCATCCGGTGAGCGCGCGGAAGCTCAGCGTGAGGACCGTGAAGTAGGCGACGTAGGAGAAGAGCGAGCCAAAGGCCGAGCCCACGCCCCACAGGCTGGGCACCAACCAGATGGTCAGGCTGACGTTCACGAGCAAGGCCGCCGCTCCGCCCATCGCGTTGATGAACGGCTTTCCCTGCATGTTGAGGTAGCTGCCCAGGATGCGGCTCTCCCCATAGAGCACGGCGCCCGGGATCAAGATCCACAAGGCCGGCAAGCTTTGGCGAAAGGGCTCACCGAAGGCGAACGGCACGATCCACCACGACACCACCGCCAGGCCGAGTCCACACAGGATACCCACCCAGAGGGTGCAACGCAGAGATAGGCAGGTCAGCTTCGCCGCGTCCTCTTGGCTCGAAGCGCTCAGCTTCGGAGTCAGGATGACCGAGGCCGCCATCGGAATGAACAGCAGCAGCGTACTGACCGACATGCTCACGGCATACAGGCCCACCAGGCTCTTGTCCTCGCCGGAGAAGTGCGAGAGCAGCAGCGTGTCGCTTTGCAGGTTCGCGAGCAGGAACAGACCCACGATCTGGACCTGGATGCCGTAACGCAGGAACGCCTTGAGCCAACTGAAGTCGATGCGAAACGATGGCCGCACCACACGCGCCGCGCGCCAGAGCACGTACGCCACGTGGCAGGCCTCGCCGATGATCCACGCGAAGGTCGCCGCCAGAAGGCCGCCCGACGAGACGACGATCAGGAAGAAGAGTGCGATCAGCTTGATCGTCGCGGCCACCGACAAGCCGAGGTTGTAATGC
The DNA here is from genome assembly GCA_040219065.1 of Planctomycetota bacterium. Lineage (GTDB taxonomy): Bacteria > Planctomycetota > OFTM77 > OFTM77 > OFTM77 > OFTM77. Next base: position 11,206 of record JAVJTD010000446.1, on the reverse strand, counting down.
CGATACTGGTCGGTCGCGAGCAGCAGGTGTCCGATGAGGAAGGCCAGGAGAGTGAGCGGCACCGACAGACCGACGGCGATCAAGCATTCGTGCGGCACCCCCGAGAGGACGGTCCGCTCGAGTGTCGGCAACAGCAGGTAGTAGCCCCCGAAGCCAAGAGCTCCCGCCGCCGGGCAGGCCCAGATCAGATGGCCGAAGGTCGAGGCGATGTCGAAGCGCTTCTTGCCGAGGACGTACACCGTCGCAGCGCCCAGCCCGAGCTCGCTGAACATGAACACGATCGTCGGCACCATCGTGATCAGCCGGTAGGCGCCCTTCTCGTCGAGACCCAGCCAGCGGGCAGTGATGATCCCCGAGCCGAACGCCGAGGCGTACTGCCACACCTGGACGATCGCGTTGGTGAGCGTCGCGCTCAGGAGCCGCTGCTTCGGTGGCTCGTGGGTCATCGATTCGTCGGTCGCTCGCACGGTCGCCTCAGGTCGCTTCTGGTCGGCGCATCAGGACCACCGCATTGCCCTGACCGTCGTCCTGCGCGCGCCCACCGATGCGAATCAAGAGCTTCAAGAGAGGCCACAGCAGCGCCAAGCGGATCTTCTGTCCGCGGAAGCGCCGAAACTCTCCTTGCTTCCACGCCCATTTGGCGAGCCAGCCGCCATCCGTCTTGCAGACTACCGTCTCGAGACCGGCCTTCTCGAGCAGATCGCAGAGCTCACGCGCCGAGTACTCGCGGCCGACGTGCTCCTCCTCGGCCCACTCGGCGAGCTCACCGCACTCGAGCTCATCCTCGTGATGATCCTCGCTCGGCATCTGGATGTGGAGGTAGCCGCCCGGCCGAAGCGCGCGCACGAAGCGCTCGAGGACCTGCTCGTTGTCGGGGATGTGCTCGAGCACGTGGATCGACACGATCAAGTCGTACTCGCCCTTGGCATCGAGCTCCCGCAGATCGAGCTGACGGAAGGAGACGTTCGCTCGTCCCGTCCGCTCCCGGATCGCCTCACAGACTTGCAAGTTGCTGCCGAGCGCGTGTAGGTCCGGGCACAGATCGACTCCCAGGATCCGAGCTTCGGGATAGCGCTCCGACAGGTAGAAGCTGAAAGTCCCCTTGCCACACCCGGCGTCCAGCAGGCGGGCCGGCCGCCCGGTCAGCCGATCCAGACAATGATCGAGCTGGACCCGAAAGACCTCCGCCGAAGGCGACAGGTTGCCCAAGATCGCGGCGTAGGCTCTCTGCAAGCGCGACAGGTCGGGGCGGAAGCGTTGAACGCGACCGAACAAGAAATCGCCCTCCTCAGGCGGGCCCGGGATTCGTGTCTGGGACCACGATTTCGACTCGATCGAGACCCACTTCGGAATCGACATCGCCAGCGAGCGTTCGGACTCGCCCTCGCGCCAGAAGAGCGGCGCAGCATACTCCCCCGACTCGAGACGGGTCAAGCGCGCCCAAGAGCCCTCCCCCGGCTCTCTCTCTCCTCCTCGATGACCAAGGTCCGCTCGGCTGGCCTCTCTCCACATCCTCCACGCCAAGGGCGCCCCCTCGCTAGAGTCTCTCCTCGATCTCAGGCCGTAGCCCGTGCTCCTGCCTCGGCAGCAGGGATCCTCGGCCAGGCGACCAGCGTGATGCCCCACGTGGCCGCAACCGCGACGAAGCCGCCTTCGGGTCGAATCACCGCGCTGCCATAGATGATCAACCCGAGGAGCGTGATCCACGGGAAATCCGAGCGCGCACTTCGCCAGAGAAGGATCGGGACCAGCAGGATCGGCAGGGTGTTGTACAGGGTCGAGGGATACAAGAGCAGCGCCCAACAGGTCCAGATCGCCAGGAGCCGATCCGTCTCCGAGGTCCGGCGCCAGGTGCCCAGGAGCGTCGCCAAGGTGAGAGCCAACGCTCCGATGCAGAAGGGCCAGAAGGTCCAAGCCTCGAGCATTCCGCCCGACGACGGGGACTCCCCGAAGGCCCGGTACGAGATCGCCAGCAGGGACTGATTCACGTCCTGGGTGTAGAAGAAGGGCGGCGCCGCCGAGGGTCCATGTCGCGCCCAGTCGTCGAAGGTCCCTTCCGGAAGCATCCAGAACGACACCGCGAACAGCCCGGCGATCACCACCACTGCGGCGGCGACCGGACGCAGTCGACGCGACAGCAGCCAGGGGATCACGAGCAGGGCGACCAGGTGCTTGGCGAGGAAGGCCAGGGCGAGGGAGGCTCCGGCGAGCAGGGGCCGGCGGACCGTCCACGTCGCGGCCAAGGCGAGACCGAGCACGGCCACGGGAGCGATCTGGCCCAGCCCGAGCGCCGTCTGCGTCGGCCGGAACGCGAAGACGAGCGCGATCGTCTCGAGGAAGCTGGCCCATGGATCGCCGACGCGCCGGCGGAGCCACCACGCCGCGGCGAACAGACACCCGATCTGGAACGTGGAGGCGAGGACCAGGGCCGCCCGGTAGCCGAGTGCTCCGAGCGGGAGCCACGGCAAGACCGAGGGCGGCAGGTAGAAGTAGCCGGCTTCTCCCAGCCAGTCGCCGGGAACGGTGGGCAGGGACTCTTGAACATCGGCGAAGACCGACTCGAGCACCTCGGGTCGGTAGAAGCGGCGACCTTCGAAGCCGGCCTTGGCCGTCGTGTAGAACATGGGAAAGTCCCACGGCCGCGGTCGCCAGACGTTGACCGCGCATCGCCCCACCGCGGCGCCGACGACAGCGATCGCACAGGCACCGAGGACGATCCGCACCGATCGATCGCTTCGCCCAAGAGCCCAGACGGGTCGAAGCAGCACCACCGCGGCCACGAGGAGACCGAGCACGCCGACCCCGAGCTGCATCATCTCTCAGAGCTCTCCTCGGTCCGTGCGCTCCTGGCCCGAGTCGGCGACTGGCCACGGCGCCCTCGGATCCCGAGACTCTCGATTCCCATCGTCGACCCGGTCAGATCCCGTTCTCGGCCACGCGCCGCACGGCATCCACGAAGATGTCGAGCTCGCGCGGGCTGGTGTAGACATGCGGCGAGACGCGCGTGCCGCGAAAGTCCTCGTGGTCGATTCCCGTGAGCACGATCTTGTGGTCCTGGAGCAGCTTTCGATTGAGATCGTTCGGGGCGATACCTTCCAGCTCGAACGTCGCGATGCCACACGACCTTTCGGGATCGAGTGAGGTGTGCAGTCGGAAGCCCGGCAGATCGCGGAGTCGTTCGACCCAGTAGTCGCGCAGATACCGAAGACGGGCCTCCTTGCGCGCCGAGCCGATGCGCTCGTGGAACTCCACAGCCTCGCCGATCGCCAGCGGGATCGGGACGGGATACGTCCCTGTCTGCTCGAACTTCCGGATGTCCTCGCTATGCGCCTCGGTATGCGCCAGGAGCGGCCAGAGCGGCGCGATGCGCTCCTTCTTCATCCACAGGAGCCCGGTCCCGAACGGCGCGCACAGCCATTTGTGCAGGCTGGTCCCGAAGTAGTCACCGCCCAGGGACGGGATGTCGAACTCGAAGTGCCCGAACGAATGGGCGCCGTCGACGATGACCTGGATGTCACGGCCCTCGGCCAAGGCGGCGATCTCGCGCACCGGCAAGATCGCTCCCGTCAGGTTGATCACGTGACAGAAATGCAGCACCTTGGTGCGCTCGGTGATCGCTTCACGGAAAGCGTCGACGATGGGCCCTGAGTCTTCGCAAGGCATCGGCAAGGTGACCTGGCGGAACACGACGCCGTCGCGCTGCTCGCGTTGCCTCCAGGCATTGACCATCCGAGGATAGTCCTGAGTCGTCGAGACGATCTCGTCGCCGGGCTCGAGGTCGAGACCGAAGATCACGGTATCGAGCGACTCGGTCGCGTTGCGCGTGATGGCGATCTGCTCGGGATCGGTGCCGGCGAGCCGACCCAGCTTCTGCCGGACGAGCTCCTTCCTGGGCTCGAGGAGACGCCACATCGTATAGGAAGGCGCCTCGTTCGATTGAGCCTGATAGCGGACATGGGCCTCTTGCACGATGCGCGGGGAGGGGCTGACGCCGCCATTGTTGAGGTTGATCAAGCCGCGATCGACCGTGTAGGCCTCCTGGATCACCGACCAGAAGTCCTCGTCAGCGGCGACCGCTTCGGGCGAAGCACCCTCAAATGAAGCCAGGGCCGCTTCGAGGCTCCCTCCCCATCCCATTCCGAGTCCGGCTCCGGCGGCCGCTCCAACGCCTCCCATGAACCCGCGGCGAGTGATTCCCATCGATCGAGGCCTCCAGTTTTGCCGGATGATTGGTCGAATCGGCATGATAACAGGCGAGTCCGTATCAGACACCGATCCGTTGCGGGGAGGCCCTTCGGACCCGACCCGAGTGAGATCGGGACCCGAGCCGTCGCAGACCGGCTATCGACAAGAGGGTGGCCTCATGTTAACCTCACCCGCGTCTAGACTTGGGGACTTCAACCGACCCCACTCCTCGAGGTGCCTCACCGAAGCGCGGTGTCGCCTCGAAGAGCAGACTTGCTGACAAGCCTCGGAGCGCCCGCGCCCGAGCAGATCGAATAACCCTAGTGTCGGACCGTCTCGTGCGGATCCGACTCATCGAGACATCAGAGAATTCGTTCGAGGAATTGGAGATTCATGGCCAAGGAAGAAGGCATTCGACTCGAAGGTATCGTTCGCGAGGCCCTCGCGAACACTCGTTTTCGTGTGGAGCTCCCCGAGCAGGGGCACATGATCCACGCCCACCTCGCCGGTCGGCTTCGCAAGCACTTCATCCGCATCTTGCCGGGTGACAAGGTGACCGTCGAGGTCTCCCCCTACGACCTGACCAAGGGTCGCATCGTCTACCGTCAGTGACCGCGTCCTGATGCGCGAGCTGGGATCCAGCCGGCTCGCGAACGGATTCGTGGCCGCGCGACCTCAGCCGGTTCCGCGGCTCGAATCGAGGTCTCATCCATCCAGATGAGACGCCCAACGCGACGCAATGTCCATCGGCAGGATCTGCCCCTCGTCGGGCCAGATCAGATGAGTCCATGGAACCGCGTCGCCGCTCAGGTCCCGCCTTTCGTAGTTGGATCGCTGAAACACTTCGAGGGCGGCGCTCACGCGGACCCGGATGCTCTCCAACCGCTCGCGCTCTGCTTCGGAGAGCTGCTCGAGACGCGCTGAAGCGTCTTCGGCCGTCCACTCGGTCTCGATGTCGACGCCGGATTGCACCTCGGAGCCCTCGGCCTGATCGAGTGGCCAGCGCACGATCCAGCGCGCCGGGAGCGACTCCCAGACCCGGGCCAGCGCGATGGCCAGCCGGGACGCCGTGTGCTCGGGATGCTGCCTTTGATGGGCGAAGTACTCGGCGACGCCCCACACGCTCTCTCCGGTCTCGGCTTCGAGGAGATGGTTCGCCAGGCGAGCGCGGAGGGGCTCGGAGAGCGGGTCCTCGAGATCGTCGCGCCCGGGGCGCGTCCGTCCGGTGAGCTGCTCGAACGCGGCTTGCCAGCGCTCGATCTGGGTCTGGCTTTGGGCCGTCTCCCACCAAGCGGCGACCTCGTTCCAGTCTTGGAAGCTCCGCCCGGCCTGATCCTCGAGACGCCGCAACCAAGCGGCCTTCAGGAACTCGAAGTCGACCGCGTCGCCGATGGGACCGTCTTCGACCCATTCCATCATTTGAGTGATGGTCGCATTCCGGCGCTCTTCAGGGCCGAGATCCGATTCCACCAGCGAGCGGACGTGATCGACGATCCGGCTCCGCATCTCCCAGCTCAAGCCACGGTCCTTGGAGTAGATCGGCGCGAGGAAGTGCAGATCGAACTCTTCGTCGCCGTGCAGCTCGGGCATGCCCATCTTCCAGAGGAGCTGGGGATGGTCCCAGAGCTCGAGGAGGACGAACGCGGCCACATCGCAGACTCGGTAGAGGCGAGCGGGCCGGTCGTCGCTCAAGAGCTCGGCCCAGGCGGCGCCGGCCTCGGGATCGTCCAGGGCGATCGCGAGGTTCGCCATCGCGCTGAGTGAGGGAGAGCTCAGGTCCCAAACGCCCCACTCGCGGATCGACTGGACGGAGGCCCGCACCGAAGGCGCCCCGATCTCGACCAGCCCCGCCAGCGCTCCCTTCGCGTCGTAGAACCAGCCGCCGGGATCGGTCTGGATCACGTCGAGGAAGTATCCGATGCGGGCGGTCTCACTGACCCGGTCCGAGGCACCGAGCGCGTCGAGCACACCCACGGTCGGGTAGCCGAACTCACCGCCGTCGGTCTTCATCAGCTCGACGAGGTCGTCCTCGAGCTCGGACCCCCAAGCGATCAGCCCATCACGGGCCGAAAGCCTCTTCTCGAGATCCCGCTCGTGCAGGTTGTGGACGAGCTGGCGGTAGCGCTCTCCTCTCACGACGAAGTGCTGGATGGTCAGCCAGCCCACCACGATCACGATCGCGACGATCGGCAGGATGAAGAAGAGCAATCGGCGCCGGCGCCGCCCTTCGATCTCGCGGCGCTGCGAGCGCGCGGCCGAGCGGTCTCGGACCTTCCTGAAAGTCGACGTAGCCATGGACCTCATGATGGACGGAGATCGAAAAGCCGGCAAGCCACCAGCGAGCTCGCCCATTCAACGCAGCGAGCCGAGCGGGTTCAAAAGGATTGCCCGATCGGCGAATTCTCGACACGGTAGTCGTCAGAGCACTGCCGCGGAACGGGCCGAGGGCCCTCGGACTCAGCGGCGTCCTCGATGCAAACGGGCACCGCGACCACGTCCACCGTGTCGCTGCCCCCGCAGACCCCGGCCGGCTGGTCCGTCTTCGCCGCGACGTTCACCGTCAACTCGGGCCTCGGCAAGTTCCAGTCCATCTCGCCACCCGCCGGATCCACGACGCAGTGATGCGGGTGAGCAGATCGTCGGCGACGGCCAGCCATCGGCGATCGACCTTGAAGGGCGCCAGCCGCATCATTACCTTGAGCCGCATGGAGCCCGAGGATGACGCAGGAGCGCCGGAGACGACGATGGAGACTAGCCGCGAGCGGATGGGCTGGCTGAAGAAGCTGCTGTTCGCCTTTGTGGCGGCCGGGCTCGTGTTCGTGTTCCTCGAAGGGGCCTGCAGCACGTTCTACTTCGCCTGGAAGTTCTTCTCCATCGGTGGGAACGAGGACCTTGCCGAGCGATCGCACACGCAGCACGACCCGCTTCTGGGCTGGGTGAACATCCCTTCATGTGAAGTCCAGGACATCTACGGCCCCGGCACGAAGATCACCATCAACTCGCTCGGCTTCCGCGGTCCCGAGCTGAGGGAAGACCCCGGCCTTCGCATCTTCTGCTCGGGGGACTCCTTCACGATCGGTTACGGTGTCACCGACGAGGACACCTGGCCCGCCCTCTTAGGGACCCTCGATCCGCGCCTCGAGACGGTGAACGCCGGGCAGGGCGGCTACGGAGTCGATCAGTCCTTCCTCTGGTTCGAGCGCGACGGGCATCCCCTCGACTTCTCGATCCATCTCTTCGCCTTCATCTGGCACGACTTCGAGCGCATGCGCGAGAGCCGCTTCTTCGGCTACGGCAAGCCGCTCCTCGCCCTCGATGAAGGCACCTTGCGCGTGACGAACGAGCCGGTCGCCTTGCACTCGGAGCTGTCTCGCTGGACCGACCGGGCCGCACGCAGCCTGCAATATCTCCGGCTGGCGCAGCTCTTCGGCAAGGCCGCCCAAGAGGTCGCGCCGAGTGGCCCCGAGATGAGCCAGGAAGCCGCCACGGACATCACCCGAGCGATCCTCGAGAAGATGAAGGCGCTGGACGACGAGCGGGGCCGGGCGCTCGTGCTGGTCTGGCTGCCGACTCGCGACGAGCTGGCTTTGTCCGAGGATCGCTACTGGAAGCGCATCGTCGTGCAGCAGTCCATCGAGCTCGGGATTCCGCTCTTCGATCTCGGCGAGGACTTTCGCCGCGTGGAGCCGGAGCGGGTTGGCGGACTCTTCCGGGATGAGGACGACCACTTCACGCCCGAGGGCAACCTCCTCGTCGCCGAGGGGATCTGGCGGCGCCTGAAGAAGGAGCCCTCGACGTCGAGCCGCTTCGAGTCCCCTCGCTGAGCTCGCCGGCTGGATCTTCCATCGGCGCCTACGGACGGCCTCGGCCTTGCCAGGCGCTGCGATCGCGGTCATCATCTCGATGCACCGTACGCCCCACCGCCCGGAGAGATCCAGCCATGAGCACCCGCGAGACCTTTGAGCGTTTCGCCCAGACCGTCCGCCAGATCGGCGACATCAAGACCGCGTCCTCGGTCCTCCAGTGGGATCAAGAGACCTACATGCCTCCTCATGGAGCCGAAGGGCGAGGACGCGTTCTGGCGACTTTGGCCGGTCAGGCCCACGAGATGTTGACCTCTCGCGAGCTGGGGCGCTTGATCGACGAGCTGTCCGAGGCCAAGGACCTCGACGCGCGCCAGGCCGCGAACGTTCGGGAGGTCAAGAGGGATCGCGAGCGCGCGACCAAGGTGCCCCGCGATCTGGTCGAGCGCCTGTCCAAGGCGGCCTCGAAAGGACTCGAGGTGTGGAAGCACGCGCGGTCGACGAAGCGCTTCGCCTTCTTCGCACCCGACCTCGAGAAGATCGTCGACCTGCAAAGGGAGCTCGCCGAGGCCTACGGATACAAGGGCCACCTCTACGACGCCCTCGTCGAGGGCTTCGAGCCGGGCGCTCGGGTCGCTGATCTCGACCCGCTCTTCCAGGAGCTCCGCGAGTTCCTGGTGCCGCTCGTGCGCGCGATTCAGGATTCCTCCCACGGCATCGACACCTCGATCCTGAAAGGCGACTTTCCCGAGGATCGGCAGAAGAAGTTCGGCTTGGACACGATCGCGGCCATCGGCTTCGATCTCCAGGCCGGCCGGGTCGATGTCTCGGCCCATCCCTTCTGCAGCGGCTTCTCGCCCAGTGATGTGCGACTGACCACGCGCTACTCGCCCAAGGACCTGCGGCCGGCGGTGTTCGGCCTGCTCCACGAGGCCGGCCACGGCATCTACGAGCAAGGGCTCAACGCCGACGAGCGTGGCCTCCCCACCGGGCAATCCGTCTCGATGGGCATCCACGAGTCGCAGTCGCGCCTTTGGGAGAACGTCGTCGGACGCAGCCGCCCGTTCTGGCAGAAGTTCTTCCCGAGCCTCGAGTCCTTGTTCTCGAGGTTGTTCGGCCGGAATCTCGACGACTTCTATCGCGCGATCAATGCGGTCGAGCCTTCCTTCATCCGGGTCGAGGCCGACGAGGTCACCTACAACCTCCATATCATCCTGCGCTACGAGCTGGAGAAGGCGCTGCTCACCAAGGAGCTCGCCGTGAAGGATCTGCCCGGAGCTTGGAATGAGCGAATGAAGGAGCTGCTCGGCATCGTACCGCCGGACGACTCCCTCGGCGTTCTACAAGATGTGCACTGGGCCATGGGCGCCTTCGGCTACTTCCCGACCTACACGCTCGGCAACCTCTACGCCGCCCAGCTCTTCGCCCAAGCGAAGCTCGAGATCCCGACTTTGGAGAAGGACATCGCCGCCGGTCGCTTCGGGCCGCTGCGGGATTGGCTCCGCGAGAAGGTGCATCGCAACGGACGGCTCCATCTGCCTGGCAAGCTGATCCAAGAGATCACCAGCCAGCCACTCACCGCCCAGTTCTTCTGCGACTACCTGCGGCAGAAGTACGGGTCGCTCTACCAGTTGAGCTGAGATCGATGCGCCGAATCCTGATCAAGCTCGGCCTGGCCCTGGTCGGAACGCTCGTCGTCCTCGGGGGGCTCGAGCTCCTCGTGCGAGCGCTCGATCTCGCGCCCAAGCCCGGCCCGAACGAAGGACGCACGCGTCTCCAGGGCTTCCACGACACCTTCTACCAGCTCGACGAGCAGCTCGTCTTCCGCATGCCTCCCGGGCTCGAGAGCGATTTCTCCGAGTACCTCGAGAACGTCTCCGGCCCCATCCACCTGAGCGATCGCGGCTACCGCATCCCCGGATTCCAGAGTCAGAAGCAGGCTGAGACCTTTCGGATCGTCTGCCTCGGCGACTCGGTGACCTTCGGCTACGGCGCCGGCGATCTCGAATGTTATCCCGCCCGGCTCGCCGAGAAGCTCCGCGCCGAGAGCGACCGCCCCCTCGAGGTCATCAACCTCGGCGTCCCCGGCTACTCGACCTACCAAGGCATCCGCATGATGGAGCTCGAGGTCGAGCCCCTCTCCCCGGACCTGCTCATCGTCGGCTTCGGATTCAACGACTCCTTCCTCAAGAGGCAATCCGAGGCCGAGTACCACCGCCAGCTCCTGGCCACCCGCCGAGGGTTCGGCAAGCTCCTCGCCGACGGAGTCGACGCGCTCTCGGACAGCGCGCTCTATCGCCTGATCGCGGCCAGCCTCGCCCCGGGTGCCGAGTCCCGAGGCTTTCAGCTCGACAGCTCGCTTCATCCGCGCGTCCCGGTCGAGGAGTACCGGGATCACTTGCGGAGTATCGTCGAGCGCGCGCGGGCGAACGGCATCGCCGTCGTCCTGATCAACACCGACTTTCCCAACGCCTACCCGCGCCAGACTCTGGCTGACCTGGCTGGCGAGCTGAAGGTGCCTTACGTCGACCTCCCCCGCCACTTCGAGAGCGATGTCGGATACGCGCTGGGCGGTGAGGCCATCGACCTCGGCGAGCTGCCCGCCGCGGGAGCCGGCGAGACGACGGTCTTGCTTCAGATGAAGGTGCCGGGCATACGAGCGCTCCCTCCCGACGAGGAGGAGAAGTATCTCGTTGAGGCCATCGTCCTGGCCGATCCCGCCAAACGCCCCAATCACGTCAGCACCCGAATGCGCGACAACGGCGACTTCCCGGACCTCGCCGCCCGCGACGGCATCTGGACCGCCACCGTTACGGTCCCTGCCCCTTCCCGAGGAGAGATCGCCTTCCGATTGGCCGCCGGAATGGGCACGCAGTTCCGCAGCCTCGCGTCCTTCTACAACTCCGTCTACTTCCACCGCCTCGAGATCCCCGAAGTGGCCGAAGGCCGAGCCTGGAAGGCCTCCCCGGTCCCCTTCAACAACTGCCCCTACAAGAGCTGGATGCTTCCCCAAGAAGACATCCATCCCAATGCCGAGGGATACGACCGGATGGCCACACACATCGCCGATGTCGTACGGACTCTCGAGGTCTTCCCTCGCTGAGAGGGTGCTTGGGTGCTTGGGTGACTGGGTGACTGGGTGACTGGGTGACTGGGTGACTGGGTGACTGGGTGACTGGGTGACTGGGTGACTGGGTGACTGGGTGACTGGGTGACTG
>JAVJTD010000433.1:0-29321 GCA_040219065.1 Planctomycetota bacterium | reverse complement strand
CACTGGGAACGCGGGCTTCCAGCCCGCTCGGAGAACCGGCCGTTGGCCATCCCGGCTGAAGCCGGGGAGACAACCTGGCTGAAGTCAGGGGATACGAGGAGAATGGAGCGCGCGCGTCCAGCCCGCTCGAAGAACCGGCTGAAGCCGGGGAGACAACCTGGCTGAAGCCAGGGGATACGAAGAGCGTCCCGTGACACGCGCGTTCACGCGCTGAGCGCGACTAGCGATCCCGGAGCTCGGACAGCTTGATGTCCGCCGCGTGCCCGGATCCTCCAACGGCGCCGTCGTTACCGAGGCTGATGATCTCGTAGTCGTCCCCGGTCGGTTCCGTGGGCGGCCGGTAGATGAACGGATTGCCCCAAGGGTCGAGCGGAACGGTGTTCGACTGCAGGTAGCCCGTCTCGGATTCCGCGGTTGGTTCGACGAGCTCCTCGAGCTTGTTCGGCTTCTCGCCGCCGTGGTCCAGGGCGTACATCTGCACGGCCTGATCCAAGGATCGAAGGCAGTCCAAAGCTCTCTCTTCAGCCGATCCACGCCTGCACGTCATCGTCGGAAAGAAGGCGACCCAAATGGCCATGCCGAGGGCACCGGCACCGATCACCAAGCCCACAAGCTTTAGTAGCAGGTGCCCGGTCGACCTGGGGTTTCGGACGGATTCGACGGTCTGCTGCATCCTCAAGATTCAGTGTCTCGTGGCGAACTTGAATCAGTGTTCCGAATGACGGCACGCTTGGACGTCGGAGTGGACGAGAGCTTCCGCGGTTCTTTCCGCTGCCCGCTCGAAGAACCGGCCGTTGGCCGGCCCGGCTGAAGCCGGGGAGACAACCTGGCTGAAGCCAGGGGATACGAAGAGCGTCCTGACTGAAGCCGGGGATACGAAGAACCACTGGGAACGCGGGCGTCTTGCTCGCTTGGCTCGTCTAGTTCGCCAGGCCATTCACGATCGATCGGAGCCCGAACAGGTCCCTGGCACAGGGTTGGGAACAAGCTTGCCCTCACAAGCTCGCCACCGGTTCAGAGGGGCCTCGTGAGGGACGACGGGACCGGATCCCACAGGCAATGGCGATGGAACGTCCATTGACCTGCCCGACGGGCATGTCGGCTCGTCCCTTACTCATGACTGGACGAACGAGGTCATCACCGTGAACCTCGCCTCCTCAACAACAGGGGCTCCGTGTCAGGGACCCGTGCGGGCTCTGACTTCAAGTCATGGGAGCCCCCGCTGGCGGACCGAACGCCGCTCGCCCCCGGTAGCATCGGGCCACGGAGTTTCGGATCTCAGGTGTGGGTCCACTCCGAGGCGCTCGGATGGAGGACACGGAGACCGGCTGAAGCCGGCGGTCCGAATGCGACCTGTTTCATCGACGCACCGTCCTCACCCGCCCTTCAGCTCCTCCGCCACGCGTCGATACGCTTCTCGGAAGGGGATGCCTTCTTCGACGACCAGGCGGTAGGCCTGCTCGGCGGCGAAGAGGCTCTCGTCTAGCCGGATGTTCTCACGGCGGAAGGTGATGCCTTCCAGCGCGTGGGTCATCAGGAGCAAGGTATCGTGGGCGGCGTCGAGGCCTCGGAAGAGGGGGGCCTTCAAGAGCTGGAGGTCTCGGTGGTAGCCCGACGTCAGCTTGCTGGTGACGGCCATCACCTCGAGCAGCCAGGCTTGGGCTTGGCCGCTGCGGCCGCGGACGAGCTCGAAGAGGTCGGGGTTGCGCTTCTGGGGCATGATCGAGGAGCCGGTCGTCAGCGCCTCGGGTAGCTGGACGAACGCGAACTCCTGCGTTGCGAAGAGCACCAGGTCAGCGGCGAGGCGGCCGAGGTCTTGCATCAGCATCGCGACCTCGAAGAGCACGTGCGCTTCGGCCTTGCCACGCGAGAGCTGCACCGCGGTCACCGGCTCGTGCACCGCGCCGAATCCGAGCAGCTCGGCCGTCCGCTCGCGATCGATCGGGAGCACCGGTACGCCGTATCCGGCGGCCGAGCCGAGAGGGTTCTTGTCGATGCGACGGAGCGTGCCCTGCAATCCCTCGAGATCATCTTGCAACTCGGTGGCGAAACCGTGGGCCCAGAGCGCGACCGAGCTCGGCATCGCGCGCTGCATGTGCGTATACCCGGGCAGCTCGATGTTGCCTTGCGCCTTGGCCAGCGCTTCGAGCCCGTGAATCGCCTCGCCGGTCTCCGTCACCAAGGACGCGACCTCGTCTTTCAAGTACAAGCGCAGCGCCGTCAGCACTTGATCGTTGCGCGAGCGCGCCAGATGGACGCGGCCGCCCGCCTCACCGATGCGCTCGGTCAGGCGTGCCTCGAGGGCGGTATGGCAGTCCTCGTCCTCGAGCCGGATCGTCCATTCCCCGCGCGCGTGCTCGTCACCCAGCTCTGTCAAGCCGCGCACGATCGCTTCGCAGTCCTGCTGCGCCAAGAGCCCCTGCTCTTGCAGCATCGTCGCGTGGGCGATCGAGCCACGCACGTCGTAGGCGACCAGCCTTTCGTCCAAGCGATGGTCTTCGTCGGCGGTGTACTTGAGGACCCTTTGATCGAGCGGGTCGCCCTTGTCCCAGAGTCTTCCCATGACTGCTCAGCTTCGGGTGAGTGATGCGGCGAACTGGCGAACGACGGCTTCGTAGAAGCGGGCGCCGGCGAGGATCTCTTCTTCGAGCACGAACTCGTCGGGCGTGTGAGAGCGCTCGGTGCGGCCGGGGCCGACCTTGATGGCGGGGATGCCCTGGAAGAGCACGAGGTCCGACATGCCGGCCGATCCGTAGAGCTTTGCCTCCGGCCGAGCTCGCCGCGCGGCTTGCACGATCGGATGATCTTCGGCCGTCTCACGCGGCTCCAGCCGTTGGCTACGCACGTGCACTTCGCCGTCCACGACACCCCGGATCTTCTTGATCCACTCGGCGTGGCTGCGCGTCGGTGTGGTGCGAATGTCCAGCAGCGCCGTCGCCTCGGCCGGGATCATGTTGCGCGCCGTGCCGGCCTGAAGCACCGTCGCCTGCAGTGTGGCCGGACCCAGCCGCGGATGATCTTCGCCGCGATCGAGCTCTTCGAGCGCGACGATATCGCGAGCCAGGCGAAAAGCGGCATTGCGCGCGCCGAGCGCCGTCGCGTTGGCCGCGTGACAGGCATCGCCTTCGGCGGCGATGTCGATCATCAAGAGGCCTTTCTGTGACGTGGCGATGTCGAGGCCCGTCGGCTCACCGATGACCGCGGCGGCGACTTCATATCCTTCAACCTTCATCGCCTCGAGGATCATCTCGGTGCCGCGACTCTTCGTCTCCTCCTCGGCAGCCAACCCGAGGCAGAGCGTCAGCCCGAGATCCTCACGGCCGACGTTCTCCAGAGCAGCGATCATCGCGACGACCGAGGCCTTGGCGTCGTTGGAGCCGAGCCCGTAGACGCGCCCATCCTCGACGGTCACCGTGTGCGGCTCGCGAGTCCACTTCGGAGACGGCGGCACCGTGTCGATGTGCGTGTCGAGCATCAGCAAAGGACCGGTCCCGTTCACGACCCACAGGCTGTCGCCGGTGCGATGCACGTTCCAGCCGCGCCCCGAGAGCCAATCGCAGAGCAACGTGCACAGACCGTCTTCCTGTCCCGAGATCGACGGGTAGGCAACGATCTCACGGTGGAGCGCGAGGATCTCGGCGTCCTGAAGCATCACTCGGCTCCGGCCTGCTCGGCGGGCGAGAGCGCCTCGATGTCGCGCACGACGAGCGTCCCCGCGCCCTCATTGGTGAAGACCTCGAGCAGCAAGCTGTCGGGTACGTTGTACGAGATGAGGTGCACGCGTTGGACGCCGCCGGTCAGCGCTTCGGCGATCGCGTCGGCCTTGGGCAGCATCCCCGCAGACAAGCTTCCGTTCTGCCGGAGCTGCTGCAAGCCGGACAGGTCGGTGTACGAAACCAAGCTCGAAGGATCGTTCTCATCCTCGAGGATCCCGGGCGCACCTGTGACCAGCACCAGTTTCTCCGCATTCAGCCTGGCCGCGAGCGCCGCCGCTACCGTATCGGCATTGATGTTCAAGAGGTTGCCACGCTCGTCGCAGGAGAGCGGGCTGACGATCGGCATGAGGCCCGAGTCGAGGTGCTTTTGGAGCACGGTCGGATCGACCGACAGGATGTCGCCGACGTGCCCATAATCGATCGTCTTCTCGCCTTTTGTCACCGGCGGGCGGCGCCTTGCGCGGATGAGTCCGGCATCGATGCCGCTCAAGCCGACTGCCGGAATCTCGAGGTCGCGGCAGGCCGCCAAGAGGCGGGTGTTGATCATGCCGTTGAGGACCATCGCCGAGACATCGAGCGCGCGATCATCCGTCACCCTTCGTCCTTCGACGATCTGCGTCTCGAGCCCGAGAGCGCGCGCCAGCTCGGTCGACTGCGGACCACCGCCGTGGACGAGGACCGTGCGGATGCCGACCTGATGCAGGATACCGACCTGCTCGACGAGGGCCCGCATCGTCTCGGCCTCGGCGAACACGGCGCCGCCGGCCTTGATCACGAAGGTCTTGTGCTTGAACAACCGAATGTAAGGCACCGCGCGCTTGAGGGCGGTCACCGCGACGGTGCGATCGCCAGGATCGTTCAACTCTCTGTCTCCTTCTGCTCGAACAGCCGCTTCAGGACGGCCATCTGGGCGAACATTCGATTGCGGGCTTGTCTCACCACGACGCTCCGCGGTCCGTCGAGGACCTCGTCGCGCACGACCACATTGCGACGCACCGGCAAGCAGTGCATGAAGCGGCAGCCTTCCGCCGCCGGCTCGAACCAGCTCTCCGAGACGCACCAGTCGCGAAGCGACGACCGGCGAAACGCCTCGGCCTCCGCGTCGCCGTAATCCGCGGGCGCAGTCCACGACTTCGCGTACAGCACATGCGCGTTCTCGAGCGCCTCAACACGCTCGTCCGTCTCGCGCAAAGAGCCGCCCGATTGCTTGGCCGCGGCTTCAGCGCGCTGCATCACGTTCTCCGGCAACCCGAATCCATCGGGCCGCAGCACCGTCACGTCCATGCCTCGCCGCGCGGCGAAGTACACCGCCGCCGACGGCACCGCCAGAGGCAGCGCTTTGGGATGATAGGCCCAGCTCAAGACGAATCGCCCGCCGCTCCGCGGCACCTCGAGATCGTCGAGCGTCTTCCAGTCGGCGAGTGCCTGACACGGATGATCGATCGCCGACTCCATGTTGATGACCGGCACCGGCGAGAGCGCGGCGAGCTGATGGAACATGCGGTCCTCGACATCGGCTTGGAGATCGGTACCGGACGCGAACGCGCGAATGCCGAGCACGTCGGCGTAGGAGGCCAGGACCGGCACGGCCTCACGCACGTGCTCGGCCGCCGCGCCATCCATCACGGCACCGATGCGCGTCTCGAGCTCCCAGCTCCCCCGACCCGGCGAGATGACGAACGAGTCGCCACCCAGCCGCGACATCCCCGACTGGAACGAGGCTAGCGTTCGAAGCGATGGGTTCATGAAGAGCAAGGCGAGGACCTTGCCGCGCAGTGCCTCACGATCGGGGCGGGACTCGAGTGAGCGAGCCGTCTCCAAGAGCCCTTCGAGCTCTTGGTCCGACCAATCCGCCAGGTCGATGAAGTGTCTCACGAGCCGATCTCCTCGAGCGCCTGGACCAAGAGATCGACGTGGCTGCTCTCCAAGGTCAGAGGAGGCAAGAGGCGCACCACGCTCGGATCGTCAGCGCCGCCGGTCACGATGCCGCGCTCGAGCAGGGCCGCCCGCACGGGCTTCGCGCCGTCCTTGGCGACCAGCCCCAAGAGCAGCCCTTCGCCGTGAATGGAGGTGATCGGTCCGATCTGGCAGCGCTCGCGGATCTCGCGGGATCGCTCGCGGACATTGGCGAGCACGTCCTCTGCGGTGAGTGCCTCGATGACGGCGATCATCAAAGCGCAGGCGAGCGGGCCGCCGCCGAAGGTCGTGCCGAGCGCGCCGAAGGGGAGACCTTCGGCGAGGGCGCTGGTGACGAGGACGGCTCCGGCGGGAAAGCCGCCGGCGAGGCCTTTGGCCGTGGTGAGGATGTCGGGACGCACGTCGTACAAGGTCGCGCCGAATGCTTCGCCGGTGCGGCCCATGCCGCATTGCACCTCGTCGAAGATCAGGCGGGCGCCGGTCTGGTTGCAGCGCTCTCGCGCGGTTTGCAGGAACTGCTTGCCGAGCGGGAACGCGCCGGCGAGGCCTTGCACCGGCTCAGCGATGACGGCGGCTGTCTCGTCGGTGATCGCCGCAGTCAGTGCACTCTCGTCGTCGCGCGGAACAAAGGTCACGTCGAACGGCTTCCTCGGGAAGGCGTACCATTTGTCTGCACCCCAGGTCGCCGCGCCGGCGGCAGCGGTGCGACCGTGGAAGCCGCCCTCGAGCGCGACGACGTGGGAGCGCCCGGTCGAGCGGAAGGCGAGGCGCAGGGCGTTCTCGTTCGCCTCGGCGCCGGAGTTCACGAAGAAGGCGTGGGTGAGCGGCGCGGGCGCGAGCTCGACGAGGCGACGTCCGGCCTCGGCGCGCACGGCGAGCTCGACGGCGTTGCTCTGGAAGAACAAGGTATCGGCCTGCTGATCGAGCGCCTCGATGAGCTTGGGGTGCCGGTAGCCCAGGAGCGCGACCGCATGCCCGCCGTACAGATCCAGCAAGCGCCGGCCGTCACGCGTCTCCAGCCAGACGCCCTCGCCGCGCACCGGCTCGAAGCCCATGCGCGGGTAGACGGGGAGGAGGTAGGTGTTCTCGGCAGCCGCAGGTGTCGTCATCGGAGTCCTCTTACGCCCTCACAGCCAGCCCAGGGCGGGCTGGGTCAAGCCGGTGGTCTCTTCGAGATCGCACAGGCGGTTCATCCATTGCACGGCGCCACCGGCCGCGCCCTTGATCAAGTTGTCGATCACCGAGAAGACCACGATGCGATCGCCGCGGGCCTGCACGCCCAACCGGCAGCGGTTGCTGCCGACGACGTCCTTGAGGCGCGGTGTGCCCTCGATCACATCGATGAAGGCGCTGTCCGCGTAGAAGCTCTCCATCGCGGAGCGCAGCTCCGCCTGGGACGGGGAGCCCTTCGCCCGCAGCGCGATCGTCGCGTGGATGCCACGTGCGAACGGGCCGGAGTGCGGCACGAAGTCCACGCGCACGTCTCGCTTCGACGCCTCACGGATCAGCCGGCTCATCTCGGGCTCGTGCCGATGGCCGAGGGGCTTGTAGGCGAAGAGGTTGCTCTGACGTTCCGGGTGATGCGTCGTCAGCGATGGCGAGCGGCCCGAGCCGGTGCTGCCGGTCACGGCCGAGACGAAGACCTCGGGCAAGGCCAGGCCCATCGCGATGAGCGGTGTCGCGCCGAGCACGGTTGCCGTCGTGAAGCAGCCGGGATGCGCGATGTGTGGACGCGGCAGGCCCTCGGTCAATTCCGGCAGGCCGCAAGTAAAGCTGCTGATCGTCTGTGGCGCTGCATGCGGCTCGCCGTATACCTTGGCCCAGAGGTCTGCATCCGGGTGCCGGAAGTCGGCCGACAAGTCGACCAAGGCGAGCTCGGTACCGCTCGCGCGAGCCGTCTCGATCGCTTCGGTCAGCATGGCGGCGGACTCGGCGTGGGGGAGCGCGCTGAACACCGCCAGCGGACCGCCGCTCTGGAGCAGCTCTCGTGCAGCATCCTGATCCCGAAAGACGGCGCCCGGGTAGCTGCCACTCAAATGAGGAAAGCTTCCTTCGATGGGCTGGCCGGCCTGGGAGCGCGAGACGACGGCTTTCACCTCGAAGGAAGGATGTCCTGCCAAGAGGCGCAATAGCTCGCCGGCGACGTAGCCGGTGCCACCCAGGATCAGCGTGGGGCGCGTCACTCCTTCTCCTTCCGCTTCGGCGTGAGCTTCAAAGTGCTCATCACGAAGTCGCCCAGCTCGGACGCCTGCGTGCGCGCGTTCAGTGCACGGACCTCGAGGCGATCCTCGATGATCTTCGTTCCGGCGAGGTTGTCGGTCGCCGGACCGGTCACCGCGAGCGGCTCGATGTCGTAGGTATCGCGCAGGATCTGAACGCCGCCCCAGGCCGCGACGGGATCGTTGGCGGCGAGGATGACGCCGCTCAGCTTGTTGCGAATCCCCTCGTCGGCGAGGATCGCATCGACGCCGTAGGTCCCGAGCAGGCCGTCTCCGAGCTCGAAGACGATGACGTCAGGATGGCTCGCCGCCATGCGCGTGAGCAAGGTCCGCGTGATCGGCGCGCTGTTCTTGGCGGTCGTCGTGACGATGCCCAGCTCGGTGAAGATCGCGATCTCGCGCGCGCCGGCGTCCTCCATCGCGAGGATGTCGCGACGCAGGGAGACGCCCGTCGCCTTGAAGGCGTTGAGCGAGATGCCGCGATGGGCGAGGTGACGGATGATGGCACAAGTGGCGGCAGTCTTGCCGGCGCTCATGCAAGTGCCGACCATGGCGACCACGGGCACCGAGCCGACATCGACCCTCGGGTTGGCCTGCAGCTTCTCGTTGCCGATGCGCGCGGGCACGCCGATCCGCTCCCCTAGGTAGGGGAAGTGGAGGACGGCTCCGAGCACCTCGCACTCGAAGGGCGGCCCGAGGTCGGGATTGACCGAGTCGCAGATTCCGATCACCCCGCCGATGTTGAGCAGGTTGACGCGATCGCCCGGCGCGAGCGTCTCGGGCAGGTGACCCGAGTAACCAAACAGGGCCCGGCGATGGCCGAGGGCGCCAGCCACCACGTCGCCCTTCTTGACCCGGGCGAAGCGGCCGCTCGGAAGCTCGATCTGCTCGTAGGTGTTCTTGTCGTTCAGGACGCGGACGGCGACGACCACGCCCTCCTCGCAGGGAATGTCGGGCGTGAGGCGCACCTCGCGGCTGAGGCCGTTGCCGAGGGTGACCGATGCGATCTTGTCGAGCCAGGCGGATTTCACGACGGTTGTCCTTCCCCGGCCCTCCGGTAGAGGAGGCCCGGCAACGCGCTCAGGCGAGCGAAGCCGAGTGCGTCCGCCGCACTCCACTCACCAGCAGCCTCACCGTATTGACCGCGTGTCGCGGCGAAGAGGGAGCTCGGCGACTGGACGCCCTCGACGAACAGGGAGCCGGGCCGAAGCTGGAGCGTGACGGTACCCGTCACGCGCTCCTGCGTCGACGCCAAGAATCGCTCGATGTCACGGCAGACCGGATCGAGGAGCTGACCCTCGTGAACGAGATCGCCGTAGATGGGTGCGACCTGATCCTTGAGGCGAAGCTGGCGCGCGGTCAGGGTCAACTTCTCGAGCTCGCGGTGCGCGGTGAGGACGATCTCGGCGGCGGGTGCCTCGAAGGCGACGCGGCCCTTGATGCCCAGCACCGTATCGCCGAGGTGGATGCCGCGGCCGATGGCGAAGCGTGCGCCGCGCCTCTCGAGCGACTCGAGCAGGGCGACTGGCCCGTGAGCGGTGCCGTCGATCGAGACGGGGATACCTTTCTCGAAGCCGAGCGTCATCGTCTCCGCTGGCGCCGGATCCTCGAAGGCGCCAGCGGACAATGGCCAAGCGGACTCCGGGATCGTCGTCTTCGAATCGAGCGTCTCACGGCCGCCGACCGTCACGCCCCAAAGGCCCCGGTTCACCGAATACGCCGCGCCGTGGGGTGGCACCGGGAGACCGCGCTTCTCGAGGAAGGCGACCTGCTCGGCGCGCGGCTTGGGATCGTCACGGACCGGGGCGAGGATCTCGAGCTCGGGATCGAGCGTTCGGAGCGCGACCTCGAAGCGGATCTGGTCATTGCCGGCGGCCGTGCAGCCGTGACCGATCGCTCGGGCGCCCAGCCGCTTCGCCATCTCAGCGACCTGCTGCGCCTGGAGCACCCGCTCCGACCCGACACACAGAGGATAGAGATGTCCTCGCCGGACGTTCCCGAAGATCAAAGGGCGCAACACCTGATCGAAGAAGAGGTCGCGCGCATCGATGCGATGATGCTCCTGCGCGCCGAGGGCGAGGGCGCGCTTCTCGAGCTCCTGGATGGCGGCCGCATCGAGGCCACCCGTGTCGACGGTGACCGTGACGATCTCGCGGCCGGTCGTCTCACGGAGGTAGGGGATGCAATACGACGTGTCGAGCCCGCCCGAGAAGGCGAGGACGATGGAACTGCTCATCGAGTCACTCCGTGAGCCAGGGGCGAAGGCGGGCGAGCAAGCGCCGTTGAGTGGGGCGTCCGCTCGTCGCGATGAAGAGGGTGTCATCGCCGGCGACGGTGCCGACGACCTCGGGCCAGGCGGCCCGATCGATCACCACCGCCACGCCTTGTGCGGCGCCGATGGCAGTGTGCAAGACGGTCAAGTGGGGGCCGGCGGGTGATGCGTCCCGCAAGAGAGGCGCGACGGCTTCGAGCGTCTCGTCGAGGGAGGCTTGAGCCGCCTCGATCACGCGGTAGGCGCCGCGGACCTTGGCGACGCCGAGCTCTTGGAGATCCCGGCTCACGCTCGACTGGGTGACCGAGAAGCCGCGGGCTTCGAGCGACTCGACGAGAGCGGCCTGACTCGAGACGGAGCCCTCGCCCACGATCTCGAGGATCGCCTCGCGGCGCGCGGTGCGGAGGTCGGTGTCGGTCGGCATGATCGCCTCGGTTTCGAGTAACTAGTTATGCGCATAACAATCGGAAAGTGCGCATAAAAAGTCAAGCAGATCTTTGAGATTCTTCGCGCTCCGGCGCTTCTGCGGTGAGAGGCGGTCAAGGCGGAGAGGGTGGGTGCTCGATAAGGACGAGGAGTCGGGTTTGGGGATTCGGGACCGCCGCCACACTTCTCGAGAAGGCCAGTTTGACGACTTCCACCACGTATTCGCCGCCGTCCCTCGCCAGCCTCACAGGGCCGGACCGGTTCGAGATCCAGTGGGACGCCTACTCCCGGAAGTGGGACGCTGCGGACTTCTACCGCAAGTTCGAGCACCTCGGCGACGAGTGGGGAACCGATCAGTACGTGGGCTGGGTGTTGGAGAACTTCGCGCTCCCGTACCTGACCGGCGGCGAGGTCTTGGAGCTGGGACCGGGAGGCGGCCGGTACACGGCCCATCTCGTCGAGCGCTGCGAGCGGCTCTTCGGTGTCGACGTCTCGTCCCAGATGCTCGCCCGGCTTTCGAGGCGCTTCCAGGGTCAGTCGAATCTCGTCTACTGGAAGAACGACGGCTTCACCTTGGCCGGCATCGCGGGCGAGAGCATCGACTTCGGCTTCTCGTGGAACGTGTTCCTACAGCTCCCGATCGAGGTCGTCTTCGGGTACTTGAAGGAGTGGCGCCGCGTCCTGAGGCCGGGTGCCCGCGCGGCTTTCAACTACGCCGAGCTCGGCCACGAGTCGGGCTGGAGGCACTTCGCCGATCAGTACGCGGCGTGGGCGCGTCAGCCGACGCGGCCGGGACGGTTCGGCTACCTGACGCTCGGTACGATGGACGTCTTGTGCCAGAAGGCGGGGCTGCAGGTCGAGCGGAACCAGTACGCGAACCGCGACGCGGTCGTGATCGTGCGCAAGCCGGGACCGGGAGAGCTGTGCAGCGCGCCGCCGGCGAGCGCCAGCACGCGGCGGAACTGGGTGCAGCTCGATGGGTATCTCGATGAGCTCGCCATCGATGTCTACCACGAGGCGGCCACCGAGTGGCACACCGAAGCAGCGCGCGAGACGGCCGAGTCGATGCTCCTGCCGCTCGAGATCGAGTCGGCGCTGGAGCTGGGAGCGGGCACCGCGCCGACGCTCGATGTGTTGCGCGCGAACGGCAAGCAGACGTCTGCGGTGTCGATCGGCGCCGAGCCGTGCGAGCACCCGGTGCTGCACGCGGACATGCACTTCACGGGCCTCGCGGATGAGAGCTTCGATCTCGTCGTGGCTCGTCACGTCGTCGAGCACTCGCCGATGCCGCTGCTCCTCCTGATGGAGATGGCTCGCCTGGCGCGGCGCTACGCGCTGGTCGTCGTGCCGTGCGACGAGGACATCTGGATCGAGTGGCGGAACCATTACAGCGTCTTCAGCCGGGCGATGTGGCGCAAGCTCTTCGATCGCGCGGGCTGGAGGATCGTGCAGGAGCAGGACGGACTGCTCGTCCCCGACTCTACGGAGTGGCGATTCCTGCTGGAGAAGAAGAGTTGGCCGTCCGCAGGCGCGGACCAAACGGAGTCGTGAGGTGAGCCCGGATCATCCGGCCCTTGGAACCCTTCCCATGAACCAAGCAGTCCCAACCGTCAGCATCGTCATCCCGACCCTGAATCAGATCAGCACCATCGGCGCCTGTCTGGACGCGATCTTCGAGCACACGATCTACCCGAGCTTCGAGGTGATCGTGGTCGATGGCGGCTCGAAGGACGGGACACTCGAGCTGCTCCAGGCGCGGACGGACATCCGCCTGATCGAGCATGGACAGCGCGGGATCACGGCGGCGTTGAATCGGGCATTCGCCCAGGCCGGCTCGAACGACATCGTCCGGCTACACGGCGACGTCATCCTGGAGACGCGGGGCTGGCTGACTCAGCTCGTCACCTTCGCTCAATCCTTGCCCAAGCCGGCGATCGTGGGCGCAAAGCTCGTCCTGAGCGATGATCGCATCCAAGCCGTCGGACGGTCGATCATCTCCGGGCTCGGTATCTGGGAGCGCCACGCGAACCGCAAGTGCTTCGAGCTCGACGCCCCCAAGAAGAAGGAGAGCGACGACGACGCCGTCGAGGTGGACTCCGTCGCGGGCGCGCTCGCGTATTATCCACGCCAGATCCTCAACGCGACGGGTGGGCTCGACGAGAGCTACTGGCCGCAGTACCTCGACGACGACGACTTCTGCCTGATGGCGCGCCACCAGGGTTACAAGGTCTACGTGTTGCCGACCGTCAAGGCCTGGCACGCGACGTCGACCTGGGGCCCCACCGCCGGCATGCCGGTTCACGATCCGCACGGGATCGTTCCCAAGATCCTCTCGCTCCGCAAAGCGATGATCGACAGCCAGTGCGACCACTTCGCGGAGAAGTGGGGCTTCGATCCGCGCTTCCCCGACGTCGCCGAGATCCGCCGCCTGTATGGCGAGACCGAGATCTGCTGGCGCATCGGCGAGCCGATGCGGTTCGAGCCGAAGGCCTGGCCGCCAGCGGTCGATGCGGTCATGGTCACTTGGAACAGTCTGCCGAAGCTGAAGCGCTGCCTCGAGAGCCTGGCCCGAACCCGCTACACCAACCTCCGCGTGCACATCGCCAACAACGCGAGCACCGACGGGACGAAGGAGTACCTCGACGCGCTGCAGGGGACCTTCCCCTTCGAGTTGAACGTTCATCATCTCGCGGTGAACTCGGGAGTCGCGGTCGGCTTCAACTGGGCGATCACGCAGGGCGACGGCGAGTTGGTCGCGCGTCTCGACGACGATGTCGAGCTGCCACCTGAGTGGCTCGAGGTGCTGGTCGAGGACTTCCGGCGTCGGCCATATGCTGGCTGCGTCGGCCCGAAGATCCTCAACGACAATCCGCAGCGTGACATCCAGTGCACGACCTATCGGATGTTCCCCTGCGTCTACGGCAACGACGGCGAGGACGACCACGGGCAGGCGGACTTCCTGGCGCGCACGGTGCACGTCCGCGGGTGCTGCAACCTCTACCGCCGGGACGTGCTCGAGGACGTGGGCCTCTTCGACCTGCGCTTCTCACCGAGCCAATTCGACGACCCCGATCATCACATCGCCCTCGCCGCATCTGGCTACGAGGTGCTCTACGACGGCCGCGTCGGCGTCATCCACTCGCTCACCAGCGGGCTCGGGAAGAGCTACGCCGCGATCACGAATCAGAACGCGAACCGCGAGAAGCTGTTCGGCAAGTGGGGTCACGATGTCTGGATGGTCCTCGATCGGAGCCTCGACCTCTCGACCGAAGGCCGCTTGATCCCGCTGGTCGAGGATCCGCGGTTCTTCGAGCAGCTCCCCGACCAGAGCGAGTTCCCGCGCATCGTGCTGCGGCGAGCCGAGGCGGACCGGCGCTCCAAGATCCTCAAGGTCGACGAGTCGCGCCGCGAGCTCCTCAAGAGCAACGGCGAGCTCGCCCAGATCTGGGAGGACACGATCGACCTGGCGCGAGCCCGCATTCGGGACGGCTTCTTCCGGCATGCCGAGATGACTCTCCTCCAGCACCTGGAGTTGCAGCCGGGCTCGGCCAAGGCGATGCGCATGCTCGCCGAGGTCCAGATCCGGCTCGGAGAGCCCGACCGCGTGGAGGCCATGATGCGGCGTGCTCGCCGAATCGACGCCTCGAGCCTCGCCTTCGATTCGGGGAGGGGACCGGGACTGGTCACGCTCGAGGATGCTCAGCGCTTGATGGCCGAGCAGGCCGGCGCCGTCTCGCGTACCGGAACTGCCGATCGCTCGTCGGACATCGGTGAGACCTCGCTCGACAATGCTTGCGTCGAGGTCGTGACCCGGATGAAGGTGCTCATCTGCAACACCTATCAGCCTCGCGTCGCGGGCGGCGACATGCACCAAATGAAAAAGCTCGCCCAGCACCTCCGGCGTCTCGGGGCGACCGTCGACTTCGCTTACGTCAATCACCCCGATCCGACCGGCTACGACGTCGTGCACGTCGTGAACCTCTGGTTCCCCAACCAGACCTTGCCACAGGTGAAGGGGATTCGTCGCCAACGGCCCGACGTGCCGATCGTCATGACGCCCATCTATTGGGACATGGCGGAGAAGCATTGGGCGGATCACGTGGTGCCGACGTCATTCATGAGCTCGCGTAGCGAAGACGAGCTCTTGCAGCGATTGGCGCTGCTCGGCCAAGACGAGCTCAAGTGGAACGGACGGCGTCGCCGTGAGGCCACTGAGCCGAACTTCCGCGGCTATTGCGACTACCAGCGTCAGATCCTCGATCGGATCGACTGGCTCCTGCCTCAGAGCGAGCTCGAGATGGAGAACCTCGAGAAGACGCTCGAGATGAGCTTGCCGTACACCGTGGTGCGCAATGCAGCCGAGCCGGCGGTCTTCGACGCCGCCACGCCGGATGCCTTCGTCCAGAAGTACGGGGTCGAGGACTTCGTGATCACCGTCGGGCTGGTCGAGAACCGGAAGAACCAGGCGCTCTTGCTCTACGCGATGCGCTCCTTGGGCATCCCCGTGGTCGTGGTCGGGCGACACTACGATCCCTACTACATGCGCGTCTGCCGGGACATCGCCCCGAAGAACACGCTCTTCATCGAGCACATGCCTCACGAGATGCTCGCCTCGGCGCTGAAGGCCGCGCGGGTGTTCGCCTTGCCGTCCTGGATGGAGTGCGCCTCCTTCGCCATGATCGAAGCCGCCCTCGCCGGCTGCGGACTGGTCGTCTCGGACCGCACCTCGGAGCCGGAGTACTTCGGCAACAATGCCTACTACTGCGACCCCGCCAACGTGATCTCGATTCGAGACTCGGTCGTCCGCGCCTTTACCAACTACGACCGCGACTCGGACAAGCGCGCGGCGCTCCACCAGCGTTTCACTCAGGATTGGACCTGGGAGGAAGCCGCGCGGCAGACGATCGTCGGTTACGAGAACGCCATCGCTGCCCGAGCCGGCGGTCAGCTCATTGGAGCGAGTCGGGGCGGTCAAAAGGGAATCTGGGACTTGGGGACACCGTCATGACGGTTGCAGGCAGGCGCGGAGACTCTGGAGGCTCCTGGTCGACCACGATGGCCCAGAGATCGCAGTCGGTCAGCCCGCGCGCCCGGGCGCTGGCGGGCGAGCCGGTGTTGTTCCTGCACATGCCACGCACAGCCGGAACGACGCTTCGGAGCTTGACGCAGCGGCAATACGAGCCCAATCAGGTGTTCTCCCTGTACACCGAGCTCACCTCGGATCGCATCGAGCGGATCCATGAGTGTCCACCGGCCTGGCTCGAGCAGGTGAGCCTGGTCCTCGGTCACTTCCGCTTCGGCCTGCACGAGCGACTGCCCGGGCAACCGGTCTACTTCACGATGCTCCGGGATCCGGTCGATCGCGTGATCTCGGATTACCATTACATCCTCAGCAATCCGGATCACGCCTACCATCACCTCGTCAAAGGGAGAGGGCTCTCGCTCGAAGATTTCGTGCGGAGTGAGGACTTCCACTTCACGCACAATGGACAGGCGCGTGGCCTCGCCGGGCTGGGAGCCGTCCGCGACCGCAGCCAATTGCCCAGTGACGAGCGGGCGGCCATCTGGCAGACCGCAATGTCGAACCTCGAGGAGCACTTCGTCTTCCTCGGCCTGACCGAGGAGTTCGACAAATCGATCTTGATCTTCCAGGATCGTCTCGGGTGGAAGACGCCTTATTACGAGGTGAAGAACGTGAACACCTCGAGGCCGAGGCGAGATCCCGTGCCGGAGTCGGTGCGATCTCTGATCGCCGAGGCGAACGCGATCGACATCGAGCTGTATCGGTGGGCCAAGCAGCAGTTCGACATCGCGGTGTCGGAAGGCGGACCCGGGTTCCAGCAGAGGGTCGAGGATTTCCAGGAGACGAACCGTCAGCTCATGCTGGCATTCGAGACGGCAGAGCAGCTGACGAGCGATGGCGAGACGCGTGCTGCGATGGACCTCTTGGAGAGCGCGATCCGCTACGAGCCGGACTGCCATTATGTCCACCTGGCGATGAGCGTCGCGGCCCGAACGGCGGGAGACCAAGAGCGCGCCCTCGAGCACGCCGCCCATGCCCTGCGCCTCGACAGCTTCGATCGCCGAGTGATCCTGCATTGCGCCGAGCTACTCGAAGACTCGGGCCGCGTCGACCGAGCGATGGGATTGCTGAGGTTCTTCCTCGAGAACCAGAATCCCTACGACGACGGTGTCGTCGAGGTCCTCCGCTCCCTCACCGGTCGCCGCCGCCAAGGCTTCCTCTCCCTCCTCCGCGAGAGCGAGCGCCTCTGCTGAAGTTGAAATACTCCGCATTCGGACCGCCGGCTTCAGCCGGTCTCCGTGTTCTCCATCCGAGCGCCTTGGAATGGACCTGGACCCCAGGTCCGAAACTCCGTGGCTCGATGCTGACGGGGGCGCAGCGTCAACTCGAGAATGAATGCAAGCCTTACAGGCTTGAACTCATGGACAGGATTCCGCCCATATCCCTGGGCGTTGCCCGGGCGTTGCCCTGGGCGTTGCCCTGGGCTGACGAGTGGCCGCCCTTTCAGGGCGGAGAATCCCGAGAAGAATCCCGGATCAAAAGCGCCACCCCGGCCCAAGCTCGCACGTGAGAGCCTCCATCGACGAGCTCGGACTCTGACTCGCTCGACTTGGGCACTCCACACCCTCTGGTCGTTTGGCAATGAGAAGGTGGGCCATTCGTGCCGGGAACGGATTGCTCACTTCAGAAGCGGAAGAACTTCTGACCGGAGCGGAGGCCGCCGAGCTCGTTCTGGAAGCCGAAGTACTCTTCGGCAGCTCGGCTGAGCTTGTCGAGGCGGTCGACGCGGTCGGGGGCGAGGAAGACGTAGAACTTCCAGAGGTCGCGGTGCTTGTCGAGCAGGACGTCGATCTCGGGTAGGCGAAGCGCCGAGAGCTCGACGACTTGGTCGCTGTCGACCAGCACGGGGATATCGGCTTCCTTGAGCGCCATTCCCGCGCTTGGGCAGTAGACGATCACGTCACCCGAATCGAGGCCGGTGGCCTTCTCGAGCGATCGCTCGGCGCTCCCTCTCTGGGCATGATCCCGGTGGAACTGCTCGATGAGGCGCGCCTGCTGCTCGGGACCGATACGCCGCGTCAGGACGAAGCAGCGCTTGTAGAGGCGTCGGCGCTCCACCCGCAAGGCGACGCGGTCGAGCTCGGGATCGCGACCAAAGCGCGATCGGAGCATCGGCAGGAGCGAATCGTCCATCTGCCAGAAGAGGTCCTCGAGCACCAACCCGTGGCGCAGGCCGATCTCGACCAGCTTCGAGACCATCGCACCCGACGACACCTTGGCGTGATGGAAGTAGACGCGCTCGGAGAGCGTGTAGCGCAGGCGCAAGAGTGCGATGATCTCGGAGAGTGCATCTTCCCGCAGCAGGCCGTCCTTGCTGGTCGTCAGTACGAGGTGATCGTCCTGAATCCGGAAGTAGCGGAAGATGCGCTCGTCGTAGCGCTGCGCCAGTCCGCAGAAGAGCGAGTCCCGAGCCAAGTAGTCCAGGAGATCTGCGCAGATCGTCCCGCAGATCAGCTCCTTCAGGAACGGCCGGACCGCGGTGCTCTTCTTGCGAGCCCCGAGGATGGCGAGGATCTCTTTGAGGCAGCCGAGCTGCCGGAGCGTCTTGCCGAGCTCGCCGTGACCGACCACCGCCTCGATGCGCTCGGGCGTGTCATGCCGCTCGAAGAGCCGACGCTCGTCCTCGATGGTGTGCCCATACGGGATATGGGTCACGTCGTGGCACAGGCCCGCCAATGTGGCGAGGCGATGCTCTTCCTCCTCGAACCGCGTGTCGCTGTTGGCCTCGATGCTGGCGAGGATCTTCCTTGCGAGGTGGGCCGTCCCGAGGCTGTGGTCGAAGCGCGTGTGATTGGCCGACGGATAGATCAGGCGTGCGGTACCGAGCTGGCGGATGCCCCGCATCCTCTGTACCTCGGGGGTGTCGAGCACGGCGAGGTCGGCGTCCCCGAGCTCCATGTCGCCGTGGACGGCATCCCGAATGACCTTGGGGCTCATTGGCGCTCTTCGGCGTCGGACCAGGCTCCGACGGGGTTGGTCAGCTCCCCGATGCCCTCGATCTCACACGTCACGATATCCCCGGGCTTCAAGAAGACGGGCGGCTGCCGGTAGACACCGACACCGCCGGGTGTCCCCGTCGATATCACATCGCCGGGCTCGAGCGTCATGGCGGCCGAGGCGGCGGCGATGAGCTGGGGGATCCCATGGACGAGGTGGCGCGTGTTCGAGCGCTGTCTCTCTTCGCCGTTCACCAGGCAGCGAACCGCGAGGCGATGCGGGTCGTCGATCTCGTCAGATGTGACCAACCAAGGGCCCATCGGGCAGAACGTATCGAGGCCCTTCGCGCGCGTCCACTGGCGATCGGCCTTCTGCAGGTCTCGCGCCGAGACGTCGTTCACGATCGTGTACCCGGCGACGTGCTCGAGCGCCCACTCGGCGGGGATGGAGCGGCCACCGCGTCCGATCACCACCCCGAGCTCGACCTCGTGATCGACCTGGCGCGTCACCTTCTCGTCGATCCGGATCACCTCACCGTGGGCGATCACCGATGAGGCGACCTTGGCGAAGAACATCGGACGCTCGGGGGGCGTCTTGCCTTGCTCCTCGCAGTGGTCGCGGTAGTTGAGGCCGACGGCGAGGATCTTGCCGGGCCGAGGGATCGGGGCCAGCACTCGCAGACTGGCCGAGCGCTTCAAGAAGGCGCTGGCTCGACCCTGACCGGCGAGGAGGTCCATGGCTTCGGCGAGGGCGCTTTGCCCACCCGCGAGGAGGAGTCTCAAGTCGCCGGCGCAGTCGCGACCTCGCAGCTCGGCGAGGGCGCGGTCGAGATCGAAAACGTCGCCCGAATCGAGGATCACGCCGAATCCGAGGCGAGCGGCATGATAAAAAGAGATCAGCTTCATCCCATTAGCTCGGCTCGACGCCGAGAACTCCAAAGACGCGCTCGGGGAAGTTGGAGATGATCCCCGTCAGGCCCAAGTGGGCGCCTTCTTGGATCCTTTCTTCCGAGTTCAAGGTGTACGCCCAAGCCTCCCAGCCGCGGCTCTTCGCTTCGGCAATGTCCGCCGCGTTCATCGAGCGACCCTCGAAGACGATCGTCGAGGGCTTGAGCGCTTGGTATCGGCTCCACGCCGTCGGCTCGGGTCGTCCTTCCAGAACCGGTCCGATGCGAATCTCGGAGGACAGCAATCGGATCCGGTCGAGCGTTCTCAAGTTGAACGAGATGAAGGTCGACCTCTCGAGTGCTCCTTTAGCCTCCACGACGCGATACACGGCCTCTTCGATGCCTTCGTAGTCCTGACGATCGGTCTTGATCTCGATCACGATGCCCGTGGGCGCAGGCACCGCGGCGAGCCACTCCTCCAGTGTCGGGATCGAGCCGGGACCGAGATCCCGAACCGAGAGTGACCGAATCTGCTCGAGCTTGCGGCCACCGATCGACCCGCGCGCGCCGGTCATGCGCTCGGTCTCTTCGTCATGGAACACGATGGGAATGCCGTCGGCGCTGAGATGCACGTCACACTCGATCGCATCGGCTCCGAGCTCGAGAGCGCGGTGGACAGCGACCAGTGTATTCTCGGGCAGTTGACCCGACGCGCCTCGATGAGCGATGACCCAGATGGGAGGTTTGGACAAAGGAGACCTCAAGGGTGGTGATGGGCCGGGCTCAGGGCTTGATCAGCTCCCACTCGACGGCATTCGAGGCTGCGAATGTCCCGAGCGGATCGAGAAACCAGGCCTGTGTCGTGAGCCGGACACCATGCGGGAAGCTGCCGTGGACCGGAACCTGAACGCTGGAGCTCCCGATCGCGTCGGTCGCGACCGGTGAGAGAATGGTCCAGTCCGGCACGAGAGTACCACCCAGGAAGGGTTGATACACTTTGAATGGGGAGGTGATGAAGAGGCCGCCCGCTCGGCTGGGAGCCTGCTGGACGGCCACCCTCAGAGAATCGGAGGCATCGATCCAGGTGACGAGCAGGCGAGAATCCCCTTGGCTGCCGCTCGAGGCGAACCCGAGGTCCGTGCTCAGGACACCCTCGAACGGAGTGAGGCAGCCGATCTCGGCCTGAGCTCTCATCACGTCGGCCACGATCGGGTGGAACCACGTCGTGTAGTTCGAGAGGCCCCCCGGGCAGGCGTGGCAGTAGCTCATGAAGGTGGCTTGGGTAATGCAGGCCTGCTCGTCTTGGCAGGTGCCCCAGTAGCCCGAAGGAGCGCACTCGTCGATCGGAGGGCAGTACTGATGCGTGTGGGGAGATCCGTAGTTGTGACCGGTCTCATGACAGAGCCAGACGAAGTCCCAGTTGAGCGGTCCCGGCTGCGGTGGGAAGTCGGCCAGCCCGTCCATGCGCCCGGTCAGAGAGAAGGCACCTCCTGTGTCGCACAGTCGCGAAGCGGCGATGGCGCAGCCCGTGTCGGCGCCCGTGAAGAGGTGGTACAGGTCGGCATCGACGGGAGCGCCCCCGTTTCCCCACTTCGCCTGGAACTCGGCGATCACGTCGTAGCAGGTTCCCCCTTGGTCCTGAGAGCTCCACGGGTCGTTCGGCGTCGTGTAGAAGCCGACGTACTCGACCGTATGAACCACATCGATTTGCGTCCGATAGCGGGAGTTGGCCGCTCCGATCAAGGCGAGGGCATAGTCGACCGCGGCGAAGGGGTCGTTGAAGATTTGATAATACTGCCAGTCAGTCTCCAGGGCCAGGCGGCTGCGTAAGACCGGCCGATGGCTCGAGGCTCGGAGCCCTCCGCTCCCGGCACGTGCTGGGGCGGCAGCGCCTGTCACTTCGGAGCCGCACACGGGCTCGACCGGGCTGCGGTCCGCCCGAAGCCGTGCGTCCGTGACCAGACGGATCTGAGTCCACTCGCCGTGCTCGTCCGGCTGGGTGATGAAGTGCTCGGTGAGCTCTTTCTCCCGAATCCATCCCCAGGTGCCGTGGGCCGACAAGGCCAGGAACACCGAGGAATCGGTCTCACCACTGAGCTGACCTGACCAGAGCTGGATCGTACCGGGCAGTCGGACCGAGTGGCCGTCGATGTGAATCGCGCCCGGCTCGATGCTCAGCTCTTCGCGTTGGAGCGTCGCATGGGAGTCCGGCCCGTCCGCCCGAGGGATGCGCACTCGGGCCGTGTTCGAAGCGGCGAGGAGGTCAAGGGCTCCAGACTCGACTCGGAGTCGTGCCTCCGCGTCTCCGCGCCCGGTGACTCGAAACACGGAGACCGGCGCTTCGTCCGGGCTTGGAATGCCGAAGCAGAACGAAAGCAATAAGCTCACAGCGATCATCATCGCGAGTCTCCCAAGGGAAGGGGGCTCCAGCGCTGGGACACCATTGGCAGTGTCCGGAATCGGGCGGTGACTTCGGTCACTGACGAGGCGAGCCGAATCGTATAACCTGTCTCCGCCAGGAGCAAGCCGAGGCGAACGGCCCTGGCCCTTGCGGTGACTCTGGCTCAGTGGGAGGCGACGATGATCCTGGCGATCGACCAGGGAACGACGGGCTCGACGGCTTTGGTGCTCGATGATCGCGGACAGATCCGCGGGAGAGCCACGCGCGAGTTTCCGCAGCATTACCCCAAGCCCGGCTGGGTCGAGCACGATCTCGAACAGATCTGGAAGAGCGTTCGCTCCGCAGTGCGACAAGCGCTGCGCCGCGCCGAGATCGTTCCTCGCCAGCTCAAAGGGGTCGGGATCACCAACCAGCGCGAGACCGTCGCCTTTCTCGATCGCCGCACCGGCGAGCCGCTCGCACCGGCCATCGTGTGGCAGTGTCGCCGTAGCGCCGACATCTGTGAGCGAATGAAGGCCGAGAAGCTCGAAAAGCGCTATCGGCAGAAGACCGGCCTCGTGCTCGATCCCTATTTCTCCGGCACGAAGATCCGCTGGGCCCTCGACCACTGGGCTCCCGTCCGGCGGGCGGCCAAGTCGGGCAACCTCTTGGTCGGTACGATCGACAGCTTCCTCGTGCATCGATTGACGGGAGGGCGGTCGTGGGTCACGGATGTGACCAACGCCTCGCGCACCTTGCTCTTCGATCTCGACAAGCTCGACTGGAGGGCGGACCTCGCCGAGCCGCTCGGTGTCTCACTCGATTGGCTGCCCGAGGTCAAGCGCTCGGTTGCCGACTTCGGCGTGGTCGATGGGCAAGGGCTCCTGCCCGATGGTCTCCCCATCACTGGAATTGCCGGCGATCAGCAGGCGGCTCTCTTCGGCAACCTCGGCTTGAAGCCCGGCGCGGCGAAGTGCACGTACGGGACCGGTGCCTTTCTGCTGCTCCACACCGGCCAGGACATCGTCCGCTCTCGCCGCGGCCTGCTGACGAGCCCCGCTTGCCAGATCGATGACAAGCCGGTCTACGTGCTCGAAGGGAGCGCCTTCATCGCGGGTGCCGCGGTGCAGTGGCTGCGCGACGGGCTGAAGCTCATCAAAAAGGCGAGCGACATCGAGGGGCTGGCATCGACCGTGCCCGATACCGGCGGCGTGATGTTCGTCCCCGCGTTGGCCGGGCTAGGGGCTCCGCATTGGCGCAGCGACGCACGCGGCGCCTTCTTCGGCATGACGCGCGGCACGACGCGCGCCCACCTCGCCCGTGCGGTGCTGGAGGGGATCGCGTTGCAGATCGCCGATTTGGCAGAAGCGGCCAGCGAGGACGCGGGACGGAAGATTCGCGTCCTCAAGGTCGACGGGGGGGCGGCCGCCAACGACCTCCTGATGCAATTCCAGGCGAACATTCTCGGGGTCCGCTTATCCCGACCTCACCAGCTCGAGACGACCGCACTCGGCGCGGCGTTTCTCGCGGGTCTCGGAGTCGGGCTCTGGAAGAGCCCGAAGGAGCTCGAAAAGGTCTGGCAGGAAGACCGGAGCTTCAGGCCAGAGATGCGAGAGAAAGCGCGCGCCGAGTGGCGTGCCCGCTGGCAGCATGCCGTCGAGCGTTGCTGAGACGAGAGAAGCCGGAGCGCCCAAGAAGCCAGAGCGCCCAAGTCGAGCGAGTCAGTGACCGAGTCTGTCGGTCAGGGCTCTCGCACGGTCGGGAACGTTCAACGCCTCAACGTGCAACTCTCGACGCTCAGGCTTCTGGAGGCACTCGGTCGCGCGAGCTCTCTGGTCTGCAGAGCTCCGGACCTGAAGTCACGGTCCTCTGAGAGGCGCTTGGATGGAGAACACCGAGACCGGCTGAAGCCGGCGGTCCGAATGCCGTGTCTCAGGCCAGGAGTGATCGGCATGTGGCCGGGAGCACTGCCGTCGCTGCGCCTCACCGTCGCGCCCGGAAACCGGGCTTGGTAGCATCCCTGCATGTTTGCGACGTTGCTCATCTCATGCCTGCTACTCGCGCTGCCGCAGGACTCCGGGTCAGGCAAGGAAGCAGTCGATTCGCTGTCTTCCGGGGCGCGATTCCAGACGGAGCTACCGGTAAGTGTCAGCGGTGTGGAGGGCGAGCTCGGCGAAGGAGAAGGAGGAGACCCCAGCGGCGGATTCGGCCGTGGTCGGGGGCGAGAGGTCGAGCCTCGGGGTGGGCGCCCAGGCGAGTCCTCCTGGGACGGCCGTGGGCTCGGTGAGATCGCGAGCACGTTCGTGTGGATCTTGCTCATCGGCGGCTTCGTGCTCATGCTCATCTGGCTAGGTGTCCAGATGCGAGGCGCTCGGCGCGAGCGCGAAGGCACGGTGGTCAAGAAGGGGCAGACCGCGGCCGAGCACCTAGAGGATCAAGCTCGGGAAGATCCACTCACCGCAACGAAGGAGCTGGAGAAGGAGGGCCGGTACGGCGAAGCCGCGCATGCCTTGCTCCTGGCCGCGATCGCTCTCCTCGCCGATCGTCTCGACTCGCCGCTCCGGGATTTCTGGACCGCTCGTGAAGTGCTTCGTCGATGCCGCAACGAAGCTGTCGGTCCCCCTCTCGAGAGGATCGTCGAGCTCGCCGAAAAGCATGTGTTCGCGGGCCGCGAAGTGGAGGCGTCGGAGCTCGCCTCCGCTTGGCACGACTATGAGGCGATTCGGACCGCGATCGGGAGTGCGGGATGATGGCGTCAGACGAGCGCGCCTCCCGAGCGAGGCCGAACTTCGTTTTATCATTCGGCCAGCGACTCGAGCGTCGGGCAGCTCCGGCCAAGGCCCTCACTGGATCTCCCGGCTCGCTTGCTGGGCTTCGCAGGGGAATCTCGGATAGGTGTGAGTCGACCTCGATGGATCGCCGATCGGGCATTGCGTCTCGGACACCCCTCACTGGGTCTCTCGAGGCGGCGAGCAGAGTGCTTTGATGGATGGTCCGTTCTCTCGTCGCTCATTGTTCTGGATCGCCGGCATCACCGCGGCCTCTTTGATCGGGGCTCTGTTCGCCGCGGCCCTCGATGAGGGGACGGTCGTCGAGGTCGGGCCGAGCACGTACAGCGATTCGGCGCTGGGTCACTCGATTCTGCTCGAGGCGCTGCGACGCGAGTCGGTGCCGGTACTCGTCAGTCGCAGCGACTCTGCCCAGAAAGCCGGGCGGCGAGGGGTGCTGGTCGTGGCCGAGCCTCGGCTGGAGACCGCCGGGAGCACGGATCGCCTTCGCGAGCTCGCTCGCCACGCCAACGTCGCTTTGTTCGTGCTCCCCAAGCGAGCCGGGGCTCCTGATCCGACCGAGCCGCGCTTCGTCGGATCGGTCGAGACTCTCCGCGAGTCGGACGTCTACGACGTGCTCCGAGAGCTCGATGTCGAAGCAACGGTCGAGCGACCCGAATCGGTCTCGGATTGGCAGTCCGATGTCTTCGACACCCGACCCGATCTCGAGGAGCCTCAGCTCGTGACGGGGCGATTGATCGAGCCCTGGATCGCATGTGACGAGGGGATCCTCCTCGGCCGGATCCTCGGCGACGACGAGTGGCCGAACCGCCACGGTGAGCTCCAGCTCCTGCTGAGTGATCCCGATCTCCTCGCCAATCACGGGATCGTCCGCGGAGACAATGCGTCACTCGTGTTCGAGATCCTCGGGTCGCTGCGCAACAACACCGAAGACGGTTCGATCGTCATCGATGAGGCGATGCACGGTCACCTCGGTCAGGACAGCTTCCTCGCCGAGCTCGCCCGCTTCCCGCTCGTCCTGCTCACCTGCCAGGCCATCGCAAGTGCCCTCTTCTACCTTTGGGCCGGTGTGAAACGCTTCGGCGCGCCGCTACCAGCGCGCTCGGGGCTGGGGGACGACAAGGAGGCGCTGCTCGACAACTCGGCGAGGCTGGTGCTGTCGACAGGTCGCTCCACGGCGATGCTCAAGCACTACCTCGAGGACTCCTTACGGCAAGCGGAGCGGCGCCTGAGCCGCGGCCGTGAAGTGAAGGACCGGGACGCACTCATCGCTCAGCTCGACGCGATCGGTCGACGACGGGGCGTCTCGGTCGATCTACGAGCCCTCGCCGGCGAGGCGCTCTCTCTTTCCGAGGTGAAGGAAGCCGTCGCTCAAGACGTCACGCGCGTGGCGCAAGAGATACACGCCTGGCGAGTGGAGATCCTTCGGGAACGTTGAGCCTTCAACTTTGAAGTTTTGAAGGGGAAGTCGCTGCGGTGGGCTTGTCGGCTTCGAACGTCGAACGGCTCAACGTCAAACGTTCAGCTTCGAAGTTCTCAGGGAGAGGCGCTGATGATGACGCTGTCGGTCTCCATACATCGAACGTCAGACTTTGGACTTTGAACGCCGGCGAGTAGGATCGCCGTGCCGAGCGGTTGCTTCCCGTACCGCCTTGCGTGGCTGATCCTCTTACGAATGGAGAGTCGAAGATGGAGCTCTTGGAGGTACGCGGTCTGGCGGACCGGGTGCGGGAGCAGATTCATCGTGTGATCGTCGGACAAGATCGGGCGCTCGACCTGCTCCTGACGGCGTTGCTCGCTGAGGGCCACATCCTCTTCGAGGGGCTGCCCGGGACGGCGAAGACGCTCACCGTCCGTGTCTTCGCCAAGACCATGGACCTCGCGTTCAAGCGCATCCAGTTCACGCCCGACCTCATGCCGGGCGATGTCACGGGCACGAACCTCTTCGACTTCCGCACCAACGAGTTCCACCTCACCAAGGGCCCGATCTTCACCGACGTGCTCCTCGCCGACGAGATCAACCGCACGCCGCCCAAGACACAGGCCGCTCTGCTCGAGGCGATGCAGGAGCGCTCGGTCACCATCGACGGCGTCACGCATTCGCTCGGATCGGGATTCTTCGTCGTCGCGACCCAGAACCCGATCGAGCACGAAGGCACCTATCCCCTGCCCGAGGCCCAGCTCGATCGCTTCCTCTTCAAGGTGCGAATCGCGATTCCCGACCGGGACATCGAGATCGAGATCGTCCGTCGCCATGGCCACCGATCCAGCTCGCCCAAGCTGGACGACTTCGATCTCCGGCCCGTCGTGAATCGCGACGAGCTACAAGCCGCGCGCGCGCTCGTCGCCCAGCTCCATCTCTCGGACGAGATCGTCGGCTACATCGTCGATTTGGTGCGGGCGACTCGGGAGCATCCGTCCGTCGCCTACGGCGGATCGCCGCGAGCCGCCAACATGATCGCCACCGCTTCCCGCGCGCACGCAGCGTTAGCCGGCCGCGACTACGTGCTGCCCGACGACGTGCAGACGCTCGTCTTGCCGACCTTGCTCCACAGGCTCGTCTTGGCGCCGAGCGCAGAGATCGAAGGGCTCACGCTCGAGGGCGTGCTCGAGGAGATCGTCGAGCGCGTGCCGGTGCCGCGGTGATCTCGCCGACCGCTCGCGCCGTGGCGATCGCCGCGGCCGGCATCCCGGTCTCGCTCCTCCCCGCCCTGATCGAGGACAGCCTCTGGATCGCCTGGCCACTCTTCCTCTCGCTCCTGCTCCTCGCCTGTGGCTTCGATGCGCTCGTCCTTCTCGGGGAAGGTCGGCCGAACATCGACGTTTACGGTAAGACCGAGCTCTTCATCGGCCACGAGACCCTCTTGCACGCCAGCATCCGGCTTCCGCGCCTGCGACTTCGGCGCCAAGCGGAGTGCCTGGCAGAGCTGCACGACGATCTGCGACCCGACACGATCCACGACATCGCGCTGAGCCCTGAAGGGCCGACCGAGTGTGACATCCCGATCGTGCCGCTCCGGCGCGGGAATCTCGAGCTGAAGGCGCTCTGGCTTCGGTGGCCCGGCCCGCTCGGGTTGATGCGTCGTATCGTGCGCACCGAGCGCCGTCATGAGATCGCGGTCGTGCCCGATGTCTCGGGCGTGCGCTCGCTCGGCCTCAGCTTCGTCGGTGAGCGGCAAGACAGCACTGGACTCCGAGTGGAGCGATTCGCGGGCGATGGCTCCGAGTTCGATGCCCTGCGCGAGTTCCTGCCAGGGCTCGACTCGCGCTCGATCGACTGGAAGGCCTCGGCCCGGCATCGCAGCCTGCTCGTGCGGCAACATCGCGCCGAGCGGGACCACTCGATCCTGATCGCCTTCGATACCGGGCAGCTCATGGGCGAGCATCTGCTCGGTCAGCCGCGCCTCGATCATGCGATTCGCGCCGGGCTCACCCTGGCCTACGTCGGACTGAAGACCGGCGACCGCGTGGGAAGCGCCGCCTTCGGCGCTCGCCTCGAAGACTACGTCGAGCCGCGGCGCGGGCTATCGCAGTTCGGGCGCATTCGCCAGCACAGCGCCGCGATCGCCTACGGCCAGTCGCAAACGAACTTCCTGCTCGCGATGACGCAGCTCGGGGCACGTCTTCCGCGGCGATCTCTGGTCGTCGTCTTCACCGACTTCACCGACTCGATCACGGCCGAGATCATGGTCGAGCGGTTGGAGCACCTCGCCCGAAGACACCTCGTCTTGTTCGTCGCGTTGCAGGATCCGCGTCCCGCCGAGATCGCCTCTCTCGAGCCGAAAAACCTCCTCACCTTGGACCGAGCCGTCCTCGCCGCCGACATCGTGCGGGACCGCGAGACCGTCCTGCTCCGTCTAAGGCGCAATGGCGTCCATTGCGTCGACGCTCGGCCGGAGCAAGCGACCGCGAATCTCATCCAACGTTACCTCGAGATCAAGCGCCGGGAGATGGTGTGATGGCGAAGGCGAATCTCGAGCTGAGGAGCGAGACCTTCCGCGCCGAGCGCGAGCGAACCTGGAAGGATCTCGAGAGTGCGGTCTCCTCGATCGAGCGACGTGGCCTGTCGTCCTTGACCCAGAGCACGCTCGCCCGGCTACCTCGGCTGTACCGCGCGACGCTGTCGTCACTGAGCGTGGCTCGCTCGATCTCGCTCGACAAGAACGTGCTCGAGTACCTCGAGAGCCTCTCCTCGCGGGCGTACGTGTGCGTCTACTCGAACAAGCGCCTGGCGCTCTCAGCGCTGCTCGATTACCTGAGGCAGGGCTATCCGCGCGCGGTGCGCGCCTTGCGCTGGCCACTACTCTTCTCGGCCGTGACGTTGCTCCTCGGGCTGGCGGTCGGATTCATCCTCACGGTCCAGGATCCCGAGCGCTTCTATGCGTTCCTGTCCTCCGAAACGGCGGCAGGACGCGATCCCACGGCCTCGCGGGAGTTCCTACACGGGACCCTCTACGGCGAGACCGATGACGAAAGTGGACTGGCCACCTTCTCCTCGATGCTGTTCTCCAACAACGCACGCGTCGGGATCCTGTGCTTCGCGCTCGGATTCGTGGCCGGCCTGCCGGTCTTCTTCCTCCTGCCGATCATCAGCCCGTTGTACAGCAGGAGGAAGAAGACCGGCAGGCCGGCCACGAATCCGAGCGCGAAGCACAGGATCCCGACGCGTGCGTTGTTGGAGAACAGCATCGAGGAG
>JAVJTD010000423.1:0-2188 GCA_040219065.1 Planctomycetota bacterium | reverse complement strand
TGTCATCCGAGCGCCTTGGAGAAAGCTCAGACCTCAGATCCGAAGCTCCGTGGCCCGATGCTGCCGAGTGCGATCGGACCACGCGCACGACCCCGGAGCCGCGACGGGGGCGGGGCCGACTTGAACCTCATCCTCCTCGAGCCAGCCGATTTCACGGACGAGCAGCGAGCTCGCCTTTCGGGCCGGCGTCATCGGCATGTCACGCAAGTTCTGCGAGCGAAGCCGGGAGACCGATTGCGGGTCGGCTTGATCGGAGGGCACATCGGCACCGGCGTGGTCGTGGCGATCGATTCAGAGTCCGTCGAGCTGTTCGTGACGTTGACCGGTGAGGCGCCGCCCTCTCTTCCGATGACCCTGCTCCTCGCCATGCCGCGCCCGAAGGTCTTGCGCCGTCTCCTGGCGGACATCGCGACACTGGGCCTGGCTCGCCTCGTTCTGCTCGAGACCTGGCGAGTGGAGAAGAGCTACTGGCAGACGCCGCTCCTCGAGCCGGACGCGATCCGGGAGAACCTCCTCCAGGGGCTAGAGCAGGGGGGCACGACTCGGCTTCCCGAGGTGCTGATCCGCCGCCGCTTCAAGCCGTTCGTCGAGGACGAGCTCTCCGGGCTGGCCGAAGGCTCGCGCGGTTTCGTGGCGCATCCCGAAAGCGAAAGGGCCTGTTCGCGGGGCGTCACCGGGCCGATCACCCTCGCCATCGGACCCGAGGGAGGGTTCACCGACTACGAGGTCGGGCGATTCCGTGACCTGGGCTTCGAGGCCATCAGCGCTGGGAATCACATCCTGCGCGTCGAGACGGCCGTGCCCTTCCTGGTCGGACGATTGATCTGAGCGGCTTCGGACCGAGGTTGCCGCGATCCGATACCACTCCTATCATGCGCGGTTTCTCCGAAGGTTTTGCAGGATGGGCAGGGTTGCGATGAGCGAGCGAGAAGTCTTGGAGTTGGCCGAGTTTCTCGGGGACGGCATCAGCTCGGAGCTGTCGGGTGCGGTCCATGCCCTGGCCGAGCGGTTGCCGCTCGAGGTGCGGTTTCAACCGGTTGATCTCAGCCTGGAGCGGCGCCGCGAGGAGCCCGAGGCGGCCTTCGACGAGGCCGACGCTGCGATCCGCAAGTTCGGTGTCGCCCTGAAGTATCCGACGGTCACCGAGGCGGTCAGCCCGAACAAGGTCCTGCGCGAGCGCTTCCACTTCTCGGTGATCCACCGCCCGGTCGCGACGATTCCCGGCGTTCCGACGCGGCACGACGGAACGGTCGACGTCCACATCATCCGCATCGCGGTCGGCGGCACCTACGAGGACGCCGGGCGCCGGATCGGCACCGAGTCCGCCGTCTCCATTCGCGTCATCGAGAGGCGTCCCTGCTTCGAGGCCGCCCAATTCGCCTTCCGCCTCGCCAAGCGGCTGGGCACCGATGTGGTGAGCACTTCGAAGTACACGATCCAGCGCGCCACCGACGGCTTCTTCGAAGAGATCGTCTCCGAGGTCTCCAAGCAGCACTCGGACATCGGTCACCGGTCCGAGCTCTTCGACGCCCTCCTCGCCAAGATCATCATGCGACCCGAGGACTACCGGGTGATCGTCACGCCGAACGAGTACGGTGACTTCCTCTCGGATGCGGCCTGCGGCATGATCGGCTCGGTCGGGCTAGGGGCGAGCGCCTCGTACGCGTTCGATGCCGAGGGCAATGTCACCTTGGCGATGTTCGATCCGGCCGGTGGCACCGCGCCCGACATCGCGGGCCAGGACAAGTGCAATCCCTCGGCCGCGCTGTGGGCCGTCTCGATGCTCCTCATCCACACCGGCTTTCGAGGCCTGGGCAGCGCGCTCGATCAGGCCATCCGCCAGACGATTCAGTCCGGTCGCACCACCGCCGATCTCGGCGGGTCGCTGGGCACCCGCGCCTTCACAGGCGCCGTCTGCGAGACCTTCGGCGACCTGCTGTCCGCGAAGGCCACGTGATCGGGTGGTCGGGTGAGTACTTGACCACCCAGTCACCCAAGAAGAGGTGTCTTTGTTCCTTGGTGTCTTGGTTCCGTGGTGTGTCGGAGGTGCGCCCAGCATACTTGACCACCCAAGCACCCAGTCACCCAGTCACCCAGTCACCCAAGCACTCAGTCACCCAAGCACTCAGTCACCCAAGCACTCAGTCACCCAAGCACCCAAGCACCCAAGCACCCAAGCACCCAAGCA
>JAVJTD010000419.1:0-5536 GCA_040219065.1 Planctomycetota bacterium | reverse complement strand
GGCCGACGACCGGCGAGACGGCGATCCTGGGAGTGCTTTCGGGAACGACGGCGGCGAGGCGACCGGTGGGCTACCTGCCCGAGGATCACCGCTTCCCCGAGTACCGGACGGCCGAAGGCCTCATCCACTTCTACGGCACCTTGTCCGGCATGCCGAGCGCCGCGCTGCGCACGCGCACCGCCGAGCTGCTCGAGCAGGTCGGGTTGTCGGGCGCAGCCCAGAAGAAGGTGCGCGGCTTCTCCAAAGGCATGAAGCAGCGCCTCGGCCTCGCCCAGGCCATGGTTCACGATCCCGACGTGATCTTCCTCGACGAGCCGACGGACGGCGTCGACCCGAAAGGTCGCGCCGAGATCCGCGAGGTGCTCAGTACGTTGAAGCAGCAAGGGAAGACGATCTTCCTGAACTCGCATCTCCTGAGCGAGGTCGAGCAGATCTGCGATCGCGTCGGCATCCTGCACCAAGGCGTGTTGGTCCGCGAAGGGGCGACGCGCGAGCTCACGCGCAGCGAAGGCAGCTTCGTGATCACGACCAAGCCCGCACCCGACGAGGCGACCTTGGCGGCGCTTCGCGAGAAGGTCGTCGCCTTGACCTGCGAGGGCGACTCGCTCGAGGTCCAGATCGAGCGCGAGGACGACATCGACGGTGTGGTGGATCTCCTGCGCTCCCGGTCGATCGGCATCCGGACGCTGAACGGGAAGAAGCTCACGCTCGAGCAGGTCTTCTTGCAGGTGATCGGGACTGAAGCCGCGCCAGGAGGTGCCCGATGAACACCTTCCTCGCGATTCTCGGCGACTCGATCCGCGAGACGATCGATCGGCGGTCGATGCTCGTGCTGCTGCTGCTCTCACTGGCGGTCATCGCCTTCTGCGGAGGCGTCTCGTTCCAGCCCGAGCCGACCGACGTCTTGTTGACGCGCAATTTCACAGCCATCGGGAGCCTGAAGTACCAGCGCAGCGCAGGATTCGCGTCCTTCTCCATGAACTCGCACACGAGCTTCGAGCCCGATATCTCGGAGCCGCGCGAGGTGACTGAAGCCGACGGGCTGCCCGAGGCGCTGAGCGACGGATGGCTCGTCGAGCTCCAGACCACCGAGCGGGACCTCAACCAGTTCACGGATAGCTGGAACGAGTTCCAGACCGATGTGGAGACAGAGCAGCTCGGCTCGGAGGAATCCGCTCCGCAGCCCGAGTTCAGCCGAGGCGAGTGGGAAGAGGCGATCCGAGGGCGGCTCTCCCAAGACCTCTACTCGCAGATCCATGTCGAGGCGACCGAGCCCGATTCGGAGGGCGGCGTTCGAGTCACCTGCGCCGTCGCCACCGATGACTGGTCGAACATTCCGGGCGCCCACAAGATGAGCCTCTTTTACGGCCTCAGGAAATCCGAGGTCATCGACAAGAGCAAGGCCGAGGCGGTCATCGAATTCCAGCGCGGCCTCGCGAATACCTTCGTCGGCTTCATCGGTCTCCTGATCGCGCTCGGCGTCGCAGCCTCGTTCGTACCGTCGATGCTGCAGAAGGGCACGCTCGATCTGGTGCTGGCCCGCCCGATCGGCCGCGTGCAGCTATTGCTCACCAAGTTCGTGGGCGGCCTCAGCTTCATCTTCATCTTCGGAGCGTTCCTGATCGGAGGCTGCTGGCTCGCCCTGGGGATCCGCACCGGGTATTGGGATCCGATGTTCCTCTGCTCGGTCTTCGTGCTCGTGCTGGGGTTCTCGTTCCTGTACTCCGTCGCGGTCACGGTGGGCGTCTGGTCCCGATCGACGAACCTCGCCTTCATGATCTCGCTCGGCATCTGGGGCGTGAGCAGCAACGTGGCGCAGTTCTACCACTTTCGCGACGCGATGCTCGAGGACGCCCCCTCTTGGGTGAAGACCGCGATCGAGGTGCTCTACACAGTCCTGCCCAAGGTCGGAGATCTGGATTACC
The DNA here is from genome assembly GCA_040219065.1 of Planctomycetota bacterium. Classification (GTDB taxonomy): domain Bacteria; phylum Planctomycetota; class OFTM77; order OFTM77; family OFTM77; genus OFTM77. The sequence continues at coordinate 3,611 of JAVJTD010000419.1, read as the reverse complement.
TGAACATCTGGCTATTCACCAAAGCCAAGCTCGACCCGGCGGCATCGGTGAGGATCCTCAACGACCTCCCCGACATCGACTGGACGTTCTCGATCGGAACCTCGCTCGCCTTCACGGCGGTCGTGCTCGCGGCGGGCTGCTGGCTGTTCAAGAGTCGCGACTACTGAGAATGGACCGGGGCACCGGCCGGTGCCCCGGCAGCAGCCGGATCATCGATCTCGGCGTCATTCCAATATGAAGAAGCGGTATTCGAGCGCCGGCAGCGAGACCGTCTCCTCGAAGTCATCGGAGACCGTCCGGATCGGCCAGCCGGTCCGACCGTCGAGGAGGCGATGCGAGGCACCGGTCGTCAGGCCATAGGCCTCGAAGTCGAAGCGATAGGTCAGGTGGGTGTCGGTCTTGCGGTAGTTGACGAGCAGGATTCCCACTCGACCATCCGGACTCCGCCAGACCGAGGAGAGCTCGCTGGGCACGTCGACGCGATACTCGTCCTTGGAGCGCGGCTCGATGAGGGTCTTGGTCACCGGAGTGGCGGAGGTGTCCAATGGCCTCAGCAGCTGACCGTAGACGAGGAAGTCGCGGTAGCGGCGACGCGCTTGGATGTAGCGCTTCAAGGCACCGACGTAGCGCTGCACGGGCGACAGGTACACCAAGTGATTGGGCACGCCGCCGACCTCGAATAGGCTCTCGACCGAGCTGAGCATCTTACCCAGGCTGAATCCGTGGGCCAGCGTGTACACGGCATCGTCGAGATCGACGAAGTGCCGCGCGCGGAAGAAGTCCATCTTCGAGTTGGCGAGGAGCGTCACGGTGTAGTCGTGATAGACCGTGTCGTACAGCGGCACGTAGCGCGCGCTCCCGTCCTTGGAGACCGGGTTGTACTCGTAGGGGTTCTCGGGCGCGATCATGTCCGCCACGTCGATGAACCCTTCGAACATGGATTCGTAGGTCGTCACGAAGTCCGGGTTCGTGGATCGCTGGTGGGATCGGACCGACGACATCAAAGAATGAAACCCCCAAATGATGTCACGCTCGTAGCCACGTCGATCGCGGTATGCGTCGAAGTCGGGGTGGATCTCGAACGGGTTGTCGAGATAGAAGCCGTCGGTGGCCAACCGGTCCAGCACCGTGCCCACGCGCGACTGCCACGCAGGGACCGAAGGATCGAGCACGACCACGCGCCAAGGCGCGAAGGGATCGAACAGCGCGTTGCCGAAATAGCTCTTCTTCGTCCAGGAGTGGACGCCTTGGCTTCCGTACGACGGATGACCCGAGTCGTAGGCATAGGACCACAGATACGGCAACGAGCGGACGCCCGCGGCTTTCAGGCCGTCGATCGTCTGCTGGAACTTGGGCAATGACTCGTAGGAGCCGAAGGTGTCGAACCAGGCCCAATGGGCGACTGCCAAGCCGCCTTCGGGGATCCCGTAGAAGTCCCGCACCGAACGGTAGCCGTCGAGGGTGTGCGCGACCGAGTCGCTCTCCTCGAAGGTGTGCAGCTCGAGCAGATCGAGCTCCTTCCACCAGGTCGGCACGTCGCTCCTCTGATGGAGCGGCCCGTGGCGCAGCCATGCCTGCTCCTTGGCGAACTCCCGATAGATCTGACCCGCGTCGTACCAGTCGCCCTCATAAAGCCCGACCACCCAAGGGTACGGCTGGACGAATGACTTCCCAGGCGTCACCTGATCCTCGGCGTAGGCCTGGAGGCCCAGCAAGTAGGCCTCTCCGTCGCCCGAGGTGCGGAGCCTCTTGTAGTGCCACTCCGGGTCGTGGGCGGCGAGGTAGAGACCGGTCCCGCCGCTGGTGTACACGGGAAAGAGCTGGGCGTTGAGCTTCTGTCCGATGTTGGGCGCGGCGCCATTGAACTGCAAGGTCGTCTGAGGATCCCGGATCTCGAGCGAGCCGCGATAGGGAACGATCGCGAACAGCGACTCGCCCTCGGGCGCGGCGAGCGCCAAGCGCAGCTCGGCGGATTGCACCGAGTACCGGATCGCGTCCGGACTCTCGACGGCCACTCGCCACTCGGTCTGCAAGCCTTCGCCGCGAAGTCGCGCCTGCACGGTGACGGCGAACACGTCATCCTCGACCACGCAGGTCGGCCAACGGGCCTCGAGGAGCAGGTCCTTTCCGTCCGGCCGGGACAGGAGCTCCACGGGACCCGAGACCTCTTCCGGGGTGACTGCCTGAGTCTCACCGGTGAAGAAATCGAGCAGCTCGAGACGCCACAGAGGCCGGCTGACGAAGTCGAATCCCAGCTCGCCGCCCCGCTCCTGAAGACGTCGAATCCGCAGGAAGCCCGCGGCCGCATCTCGCTGGAAGGTCAGGCGGACATCGCCGTGGGCGATATGCTCGTACGGTGCAACTCGTCCACCGGGAGGGGTTTGTGAAAGTAGCTCTGGGGCGGCGGCGCACAGGGAGACGACGAGGGCGCAAACGATCAGGCGGATCATTCGGGGAGCCGGGAGAGGGTTGGTGTGAGTAAGCGGCTGTCAGCCAAAGAGTAACCGAGTTTTGGCGATCTGCAAACCGAGTGGGAGAAGAGCCCGCGGGCCCATGCCGTGGAGCCTTCGGGGAACGCTCAGGATCGGAGGCTCTCTCGCCGATAGGAAGTCAGGCGCTCCGCCCTGACGATTGGAGATCTCATGGACGTCTCGAACCCACGCATACTGATCGTGGAAGATTCGCTGGTCGTGGCGAAGTTCCTCGAGCACTACCTCACCAAAGGCGGCTTCGAGCTGCGAATCGTCGAGACGAGTCAACAGGCGCTGGACCTGTTGCCCGAGTTTCGGCCCAACGCGCTCATCACCGATGTCGTACTCTGCGGCGGAAAGTCAGGCCTGGACCTGTGCCGCGAGATCCGTGGCGGCGGCGAAACCGCGCTGTCGATCATCGTGATGACATCCCACTCGTTCGACGAGGCGATCGAGGCCACGGCGGACTCGGCGATGGAGGCGGGTGCCGACGCCTTCCTCACCAAGCCGATCTCCCCGGTCGACCTGTTCCGGACGTTGGAGCGCCTGGGCGTCTCCTCGCCGAAGACCTCCTCCAGGCCTTCGCCACGAGGTCTCGTGTGATCGAGCTCGATCGCTCGGCCGCGGACCGGCTGGGAACGGTCGTCTCGGATCTCTTGCGCCCGTTCGACGGCTCCCCCGATCTCGCAGTCTGGATTCGCGGCCCTCAGGGCCTGCAGCCGCTCTTGAACGCTTCGGCCGAGGACGACCCGGCGGCGGCTCAACGTTTGACCCTCCGATTTCGCGACGGCAGCGCCGGCGAGGTCCTGGTCGAGGATCGCTCACCGCAACAGATGGTTGGACGCTGGGCGCGCTCGCTGGCCGACGCCGCGCACCGCCTGATCGAGCGCGAGTGCGAGATCGAAGGCCTCTTCGATGAGCTCGGCTTCAGCTACGAGAGCCTCGCCTCGATCCACGAGCTCAGCTCCGACCCCTCGGTGATGCTGGCCCCTGATCGCGCGTACGACACCATGCTCGACCGCATCACGGCGATTCGGGGCCAGCATCACCGAGGGGTCGGAGCTGAGCTCGTGGATCGAGGCGAGGCTCTCGTAGCTGAAGCCGAGCTCGTCGAAGAGGAGATCGGAGGAGCGTCGGGGG
>JAVJTD010000410.1:0-17864 GCA_040219065.1 Planctomycetota bacterium | reverse complement strand
CGCCACGATGCGCACGTTCGGAGCCTTGAGCGCCATCGCCAAGTCGTCGGCCAGCGAGGTGATGCGATTGAGCTTGATGCCGGCCGCGAGCTCGATCTCGTACATCGCGATGACCGGACCGCGGTCGACATTGACCACTCGTGCATCGATCTTGAAGTTCCGCAGCGCGCTCTCGAGGATCTCTCCCTTGCGCTGGATCATGGCATCCATGCGCCGCGTATCCTCGTTGCTCTCCTCCTGCTGCAGAAGGTCCAAGGCCGGCGGCGTGTAGTCCGCGCTCTCGAACGTGGTCGAGGACGGCATCGCCTCGCCCGAGCCCTGCTTCTTCTTGCTCTTCAGGAGCGAGCGCAGCTTGCTCGGCTTGGCCTCCTCGATCTCTTCGTCGTCCTCCTCGAGATCGGGCTCCGCGTCCTCTTCCTCCAGATCATCGTAAAGCGGACCGGCGGGCTCGTGCTCCTCTTCGACCTCTTCCTCATCCTCTTCGGCGGCCGTGTCCTCTTCGGCCACCTCGGCGCCGATCTCCTCCTCTTCGGGCTCCTCCTCGATCCACTCGTCGGGCTCCGGCTCGGGACCCACTTGATCGGCGAGGATCTCTTCGAGCTCCTCGCTCTCGGTCTTCGCCTTCTTCGACTTCTCGGTCTTCTTGACCTTCTTCGGACGCGGCTTCTGCTTGGCTGGCTTCTTGGCCGGACGCCGGAACAGATCCGGCGAGCGCATCCACTCGGCGAGGGACTGAGCGCCTTCCCAAGCCCGCTCGGCCGCGGCGACGACGAGGCCGCCGGCGGCGAGGATGGTGAAGATCGCCGACAGGCCGATCAGCAAGATGCTCGAGCCCAGCTCGCCGAAGAGCTGCTCGGACCGCCAAGACAGGTAGTCTCCCACCATGCCGCCTGGACCCGGCATGGCCATCGAGGCGAACGACTCCGCATCGATCCACAAGCCGAGCGTCGCCGCGAACGACACCACGCAGCCCACTAGGCCGAGGAGTCGAAGCGGCATCTCCTCGGGCAAGCGGTCGCGCCAGAGCAAGACCGAGAAGATCGCCAGGCCGAGGTGGATCAGGTAGGCCGGATAGCCGAACAGGAAGAGCAACCCGCCACCGAGCAGGTTCCCGACCGGGCCGCACAGATTGCCGCCCCCGTCGCTGCGATACCCGTTCGGCACGAAGGTCAACGTCGCCGCGAGTATGAACAAGGACAACGCGCCGATGCCAACGGCCACGATCTCACGCCGACGATCCAGCGGGTGCCGCATCTCCATCCGCCAACTTCCTCTCTGCAGACCTCGGTCCGAGATGGAACTACGCCGAGCGCACCCCTCCCCAGGGATGCCGTCCCGTCAGTATGCAACAGGCCACGCTTCGGGTCGAACGTTGCTTTGAACGGTCGGAATGGAGTGCCCAAGACGAGCGAGCCAAAGACCGGGTCTGTCGGTGAGAGCTTTCACGAGCGAGCTTGGGTCGGGGGGAGCCAACCACGACACACGAGCGACTCTCACGGTCACGCAAGCACCCAGGTTGGCTTCGCCTGGCGTTGGCGATACACTGACGCGCTGCCCCGCAAGTCGAACCTGCGCCCAGGAGCCACCACCGCTTATGTCGTCTTCGAACACCCCGCCGCTCGATCAGCCGATCTCTGCCGTCGATCCCGAGATTGCCGGTCTCCTTCAGTCCGAGCTGGAGCGTCAGCAGAACGAGCTGATCCTGATTCCCTCGGAGAATCATGCCAGCCGGGCGGTGCTCGAGGCGCAGGGCTCGGTGCTCTCCAACAAGTACGCCGAGGGCTATCCCGACGCTCGTTACTACAACGGGTGTCGGTTCGTCGATGCGGTCGAGAAGCTCGCGATCGAGCGGGTCAAGGCGCTATTCGGGGCCGAGCATGCCAACGTGCAGCCGCTGTCGGGGACGACGGCGAACATGGCCGTGTATTACGCTGCGCTCGAGCATGGCGACAACGTCCTCGCCATGGATCTCAACCACGGCGGCCACCTCTCGCACGGACAGAAGCTGAACTTCTCGGGGCGCCAGTACCACTTCTTCCACTACGGCGTCAATCGCGACACCGAGCACATCGACCTCGACGCGGTGCGGGAGCTGGCCAAGCAGCACCGGCCCAAGATGATCGTCGCCGGGGCGAGCTCCTACTCGCGCACGATCGACTTCGAGGCCTTCGGCCAGATCGCTCGGGAGTGTGGCGCGATGCTCCTCGGGGACATGGCTCACATCTCGGGGTTGGTGGCCGGCGGCGAGCATCCTTCGCCGGTGCCGCATTGCGACTTCGTGACCTCGACGACGCAGAAGATGCTGCGCGGACCGCGCGGCGCCTTCGTCCTCTGCCGCGAGGAGTACAAGAAGAAGGTGGACCGCGCCACGTTTCCCGGTGTCCAGGCGGGTCCCCTGATGAACACCGTCGCGGGCAAGGCCGTCTGCTTCCTCGAAGCCAGCCAGCCCGCCTTCAACGATTACGCACGCCAGGTCGTTCGCAATGCGAAGGCGCTGGCCGAGACGCTGCAAGCGGCCGACCTGCGCATCGTCTCGGGTGGCACCGACAACCACCTCCTCGTCGTCGACCTCACCTCGCGCAAGCTGACCGGACGTGACGTCGCCGATCGCCTCGAGGAGGCCGGCATCGTCTGCAACAAGAACGTCATCCCCTTCGATCCCAATCCGCCCAAGATCACGAGCGGTGTCCGCTTCGGCACGCCAGCGATCACCTCCCGCGGGTTGGAGGAAGATGACGTCCGCCACTTGGGACAGCTCATCGCCGAGGTGATCGACGGGATGGAAGACGACGCCGTCATCGAGCGCGTGCGCGGTCAAGTGCGAGAGCTCGCAGCCGCCCATCCGGTCTACACGACGACGCGATACGCTTGAGAACGGGGCCGGTGTCGAGACCGCCTATCGACGGTGGCCGCTCTCCCGATAGCCGCGGGCGAAGGCCTCTTTGACCTCGGAGCGATAGAGCTTGCGGCGCATTCGGTTCGGGAGGATCACCTCGAAGCAAAGGGCGGCGGACACGAGGCCGGACTTGAGTCCACCCGCGCCGCGACCGCGCACGCGCTTCTCGATTGCGGGTGCCAGCTCGGGGTGCTTCCGGGCGATCCAGGCCGCGGCTTGGCCGACGCGTACCATGCGCTTGCGGTAAGGCCTTCTCTCGATGCGATGATCGTGCCAGACGAGCGCCTTCGGCTCGTAGATCAGCCGCAGACGATCACGAAGCCGATAGCTCAGCTCGGTATCCTCGCCGGCCGCGGCGGGGAATCCCTCGTCGAAGCCTCCGGCCTCGACGAACACCTGGCGCGGCAGCGAGACGTTGGCGGTGTAGAACAGCTCGAAGCCCACGTCCTCGGGATCCTCGATCAGCCCGTAGTTGAATTGCGGGCCGCCCGCGACGAGCCAATGCATGAACGACGTCACCTCGAGGTCGGGGCACCACTCGATGGTGCCGAGCACGGCGAGGATCTCGTCGCCCTCGGCCTGCCCGCGGCGCCAGTGCCAGGAGAGGAGCTCCTCGGAGGCGCGCACATCGTCGTCGAGGAACAGCAGCCGCTCCCCGTCGGCCTGCAGCGCGGCGAGGTTGCGCGCGGCCGCCGGGCCGCTGTTCTCCTGACGAAAGCAACGCATCGGGACGGGCGACTCGTCTCGCGCCCTTTCGAGCACGGCCTGGGTGTCGTCCCTCGAGCCATCGTCGGTGACGAGGATCTCGTGGCGGCCTTCGGGGAACTTCACCGCGAAGAGGGAGTCGAGGCACCGCGCCAACTTGGCGCTGCGCTCGAAGGTCGGGATGACGACGCTGATCTCCATGCGCTAGCGCTCGTCAGCGGCGCCCCCGCCGGCAAACCGGCGGAGCATACGGGAGGTGAGACGATGCATTGGAGTGCCCAAGCCGAGCGAGCCGGTGACCGAGTCTGTGGGAGAGAGCTCTGCGAAAGCGAGCTCGGGCTCCTCGAACGTTCATCGGCTCAACGTCCAACTTTCAACCTCCAAGACGCGGGCGGAGCTGCCTCTCGGCGAGCCTGGCTTTGCAGAATGTTCAACGGCTCAACGTTCAACGTTCGACTCTCAAGTTTGCAGCCGCCCTCGGTCGCGCGGGCTCTGGGTTGGGAGGCATGTTCCAGATCAGCGGCGCCCCCGACGGCGGACCGGCGGAGCATGCTGGGGGTGAAACATACTCGGTGAGTTGGAGTGCCCAAGCCGAAGCGAGCCAGAGACCGAGCTTGCCGGTGGAGGTTTTCACGAGCGAGCTTGGGCCGGGGCTCACCGTCGCGACGACGGCGCGCTCCGAGCGGCCCCTTGCTCGGTGCCTCCTGGCTCGATCGTCTGCGATGTCGAGGAAGCCACTCCACGTTCAACAGTCGCTTCCCGTTTCGGTCGCGCGGGCTCTGGTTTGACGGTCGTGCGGGCTCTGGTTTGACGGCATCAGCCCACCTCGGAGAACTGCAGGTCATACAATCGACGGTACATGCCGTCTCGGCCGTAGAGCTCCTGATGCGAGCCGGTGTCGATGATCTTGCCCTTCTCGATCACGATGATCTGATCGGCGTGACGGATCGTCGACAGGCGATGCGCGATGACGAAGCAGGTCTTGCCCTCCATCAAGTTGTCGAGCGCCGCTTGCACGGCGCGCTCGGACTCGGAGTCGAGAGCCGAGGTCGCCTCATCGAGCAGGAGGATCGAGGCATTCTTCAGGATCGCGCGAGCGATCGTGATGCGCTGGAGCTGACCGCCTGAGAGCTTCACGCCGCGCTCGCCGACCTCGGTGGCATACCCTTCGGGCAACGTCTCGATGAACTCGTGGATGTTCGCGGCGCGGGCTGCCGCCTCGACCTCGGAGTCGGTGGCACTCGGGCGGCCGTAGCGGATGTTCTCCGAGATCGAGATGTTGAAGAGGAAGGGCTCCTGCCCCACCAGGGCGACGTGCTCGATGAGGCTGGCGAGCCGGATCTGACGCAGGTCGATGCCATCGATCAGGATCCGTCCCTCGGTCGGGTCGTAGAAGCGCGGGATCAAGTCCAAGAGCGTCGACTTGCCGCCGCCACTCGGCCCGACGATCGCCACGAGCTGCCCGACGCTCGCCTCGAAGTCGACGTGGCTGAGGATCATCTCGTCCTCGTAGCGGAACGAGACGTTCTCGAAGCGGAGGCCGTCCCGAATACCGCTCAGGGCGACGGCGCCTGGAGCGTCGACGATCTGCGGATTCGTGTCGAGCACCTCGAACAGCCGCTCGGCGCCGGCCAGGGACTCCTGCACCGTGTTGTTCGCCTCGGTCAGCCGCCGCATCTCGGGATAGATCAGCGAGACGCAGATGAGCATCGAGACGACCTGCCCTGGCTGGACCACATCCGTCCAAAAGACCGAAGCGACGCCAGCGGCGAGCACGACGATGGCAAAGCCGGCCATCGCCGAGAAGTTGACGAAGGCCTTCCCCATCGACTTGGCGCGCACCATCTTCATGGTGACCTTGAGAAAGCGCTCGTTGACGCGATCGAACTCCTCGAGCTCCCGCTCCTCCATCTGGAACGCCTTGACCGTCCGGATGCCCGAGAACATCTGCATCATCGACTGCGTCGCATCCGCCAAGGACATCAGCGTCTTGCGGCTGCTCTTGCGGACTCGCCGGCCCAGCTCGGCCAACGGCCACGCGACCAGCGGCGCGAACACGAACAGCGCACCGGCCAGGACGGGATTGACGAAGAAGGCGGCGATCAAGAGGAAGACGACCTTGAAAGGGCTGAGGAACACCGTGCCCAGAACGAGCCGCAGACACGAGTAGGCCGTGAAGATGTCGTTGGTCAGGCGAGAGAGCGTGTCCCCCGTCTTGCGGCTGTTGTGGAAATGGAGCGAGAGCCCGAGCAGATGTCCGCACAGCTCTCGCCGAATGTCCACGACGACTCGCGCGCTCAGGAACCTCGAGATGTACTCGGACAAAAAGCTCGTGAGCCCCGCGGCGAGCCCGACCACCAGCAGCAAGATCGTGATGGCGGCGATGCGAAAGAATTGAGCGCGGTCGTCATCGCCCAGGGAGCCGAGCTGCTCGGCGATCCAACCGGGCTCTCCCTCACCGTCGTCGATGCCTTGCTGCAGCGTGGTCGCCAGCCCGCCCAGCACGCTGCCTTTGCCGGCTTGGCTCTGGTCGTAGTCGGGGAACATCACCGTGACGATGTCGTCGGCGAGCATGACCGGGGCGACCTGGATCGACGCGGCGGCGATCTGGCTGGCGATGAGCACGAAGAGCAAGAGCTTGCGTTGCAGAAGGTACTGCAAGAGCCTCGAGATCAGCCGACGCAGCCGCGGCCAATCCTCGCGCTTGACACCCATCAGTCCCGCCTCCGGTCGTCCGCACCAGGCTCCGGGCCGACCTTGAGCGCCGGCTCGCCGGTCTTCTTGGCGACCAGGATCAACGTTTCACCGAGAAAAACGTCGCGGGACAACAGATGTCGCCGGATCTCCGGGTGGGCCTTGCGGATGGCGTCGATCTTTTCTCGCCGGAAGGCGAGCGTCGTCGCCAGATAGACCAGAGGCCAGATCAGGAGGTAGGGCCAGGCCGCGCCCTTGACTCGGTTCGTTGTGCACTCGATCAGCTCCAGGCCCGAGACGTGGAGCGCGTAACGCAGCTCCTGGTACGTCAGCGGATTGATGTGGTGGAGCGGGTCCGGCCGCGTCTCGTCGAGAGGCAGCTTGAACTTGTTATGGAACCCCGTGAAGAAGAACCGCGCGCGCGATCGAATCGAGGTCACGTTCGGCGTCGAGACGATCAGGTGCCCACCGATCTTCAGGACGCGCGCGCACTCGCGCACGAAGTGGAACGGGTTCTCGAGATGCTCGATCCCATCCATCGTCGTGATGACCGAGAACCGCTGGTCCTCGAACGGCAGATCACCATCGAGGTCCACCGGCACGCACGGCACCTCGGTCGCCAAGAAGCCGTCGCGATCGATCTCGGCCGCCGTCACCTCGAAGCCGGCCCGTGCGAGCTTCCGCGCCAAGGCACCGGACCCGGCCGGTGCGTCGAGGAGCGGGCCGCGCGGCAACGCCGTCGCCAGGCGCTCGATCGTCTCGGGCGTCTGCTTCGAGGTGTTGTGAGTGAGCGGCGTCTCGGAAGGCTCCTCGGGCAGCGTCGCCTCCGGCCGCTCCAAGGTCGCCTCGCGCTCGATCATACCGTCACTTCCGAGCGGGATCGGACCACCTGGAACATCTCCTCGAAGCGCTGACGCCACGAGTAGTCGCGCAGCACGCGCGCCTGTCCGGCCTTCACGATGGCCAGGCGCTCGTCCTCGTGCTCCAGGTAGTAGCGGGCCTTGTCGACCATCTCGTCGAGATCGCGGAAGACCACGATCTCACGGTCGATCTCGAAGATGTCCTCCATGCCGGGATTGTACCAGCTCAGATAGAAAGCGCCGTTGCCGAGCGCCGCGTAGATCCGATTGCTGACCGACGCCTCGACCTCGGGGTTGATCTCACGCGCGACGAAGATCTTCGAGCACGCGACCACCTTGGCGTACTTCTCGTTCCAGATGTACTCGCCGCCCCACGAGCGAGCGACCTTGGTGAAGAAGAACGTCACGTTGCGCCACTTGTGCGGAATTCGCGTCCCCCACCACTGGATCCGAATGCCGCCCCGGTGCAGGTGCGCGAGCATGTCGCGGCGAATGCGGTAGCTCGGGTTGTTGCTGATGTTGCCGACCAACACCGCGTCGGTGTCGTAAGCGCGTCGCTCCTCGGGCGAGATCGACTCGTACTGGAAGAAGCTCGGGTCGAAGCCCTCGGACAGCCAGGCGCAGTTCTCGATGCCGAGCTCCCGGTAGCGCGGGATCATGCCGCGGGCGATGTTGAAGTAGAAGTCGTGCACGCGGGCGAGGGCGATGAGCCACTCGGGGAGGCTCTCGTGGACATCGTGGTTCCACAGGATCGTGTAGATCCCGCGCGCCTTCAGCCACTCGATATCGGCCGGCCGGAACTTCTCGCCATTGAACAGGATGTGGATCTCGGGCTCATGAGCCTGGACGTGGTGCTCCAGCTCCGCCGGGAGATCCACCGCGTTGCGGTAGTCGAACACCTCGGTCTCGTGACCGAGATCTCGCAGCGCTTTGAGAAGATACTGACCGACGCTCCAAGGCCGATTGTGCGGAGCGCTCAAGAGAATGCGTGCCATGGTCCCTCCCGTTGGCCGGCATTATACACGGCGACAGGGACGCGCGACACCGGCGCGGATCCACCGCCATTACGGCTCGTGCGGGTAGTACGTATCGTCCGGCCGCTCGCCGTAGATCCGCAGGACCTTCTCGCGGTAGCGATCGATCCGGGCGCGGGTCGCTCGGTCCAGCTTGCGGAAGAGGGGCTTCCAGTCGGCGATCGGGTGCCGGGCGAGGTAGGCTCGGAGGAACCGGAGTCGCTCGGTCCGGGTAGCCGAACTGGGCGGAAGGTCGTTGAGCTGGACGAGGTTGAGCTCGGCGAGCGGCGACGGCCGGCGGTCGTCGAAGCGCAGCCGGTCGAGGTCGGCCAGAGCGATCTGCCAGCCGCCGTCGGCCCTCGTCACGAGGAGGTTCTTCGCGGCCAAGTCGGGACAGACGACGCCGGCAAGGTGCATTGCGGCGGTATAGTCGGCGACGGCCTTCGCCAGTGCTTTGCGATCGGAGCCGCCTTCGGCCAAGAGCGCATCGAGTGGCCGGGAGTCTTCGAGGAAGCGCGTGAAGATCACGCTCCGGTCCTTTTCGACCTGGATGCTGGCGAGGGCGTCCGGCGTCTCGAGGTTGCGGACGCGCAGACCGTTGGCGGCGACCCAGGCGTCCTCGGCGCGGGAGCGACCGATCAGGCGGCGCCACAGTCCGGCCCAGAATGTCTCGCGCAGCTCCTTGCCGACGATCGTTCCATGCTCGGGAGTCTCGAACCGGCCGACGCGCGAGCGGCGTCCCTTCTTGAGCCACTCCGCCCCTTGCTCGAAGCGCGGCAGCCAGTCGAGCACCGCTTCGGGCTCGATCTCGCGCCGATGCCGAATGCGGTGACCCCGGACCTCGGATTGCCGAAAGCGCGTGCTCTCGCGGAGACAGCGGCGCGTGCGAGTGAACAGCCTCCGCAGCCGCTCCTTCTCGATCGCCTTCTCGACGCCGCGACGCAACGAGGAGCGCCGTCCGCGATCATCCTCACCCAGGTACGCGTCCAGCACACGCAGACGATCGGTCGCCGTCAGCGCGGCTTGCAGCGAGCCCAGGAGCTTGGCGAGCGCCGCCTGGCGAGCTCGCCAGGGGACCCTCGGCATCGACCAAACCGAGTGCAGGTCGATGAAGCAAAGGCGCCGCTCTCCTTCGCCGGGCGCGACGAGGATGTTGTTCCCGTGCAGGTCTCGGTGGTGGATGCCCGCATCGTGCAGCCGCCGGAGCGTGCGTCCGATGCGCTCTAGCAGCGCTCGCCGCGGCCCCAGCTCGAGCGATTGGATCTCACCGCCGATCGGGATCGCCGGCGAGATCGCCTCGGCGATGCTGAACGACTCGAGGCGTCGCAGCCCCTGGCGCCGCTCACCGACGGCCAACGGCGCCGCCGTGTCGAAGCCGCGATCGAGCAGGAGGTTCGCCTTGCGCCACTCGTTCTCTCCACGCGTCGGCAGGATCGCGTACCGGAGCCAGTCCTTCCAGCCCGCGATGCGGTGCCGCTTGAGGAAGACCTGCCACGGCCCGACCGCGAACGTCACGACCGCCCGCACCTGGTTGCCCTTGACCTTCTGGCTCCCCTCCCCCGCCGCCAGCTCCGCCGCCCGGCCCCGAACGACCGCATCGAAAGCCGGGCGAAAGGAGGACCGGATGGTCCACCGTACTCCCGCCTCGTCTTCGATTCGCTGCTCGGTCATGTGTTCTGGTTCTGTAGTGTCTGGGTGTCTTTGTGCCGTGGAGTCAGAAGGTACTCGCTGATCGGCGAGTCAGCGACCCTCACTTGGTCACTTGGTGTTTGGGTGCCTTGGTGTTTGGGTGACAGAAGCTACTCGCCGCATATCGAGTCAGCGACCCACCGCCTGGGCACGTGGACGCGTGGTCACCTGATCACCTGACCAGAGACACTGAACAAAGCCGGCGGATCCGAAGCGCCAGGAGGGAGGACATCGAGACCGGCTGAAGCCGGCGCCCGGGAAGAGGTGCCTTAGTGTTCTGGTTCCTTGGTGACCGTGTACTGATGTCATCACGACACATGAGCGACTTTCACGGTCACGCGACCACCCGAACACCCGAACACCCGAACACCCGAACACCCAAGCACCCAAGCACCCAAGCACCCAGTCACCCAAGCACCCAGTCACCCAAGCACCCAGCCACCCAAGCACCCAGCCACCCAAGCACCCAGCCACCCAAGCACCCAAGCAAACCGTGGACACCCAAGAGGGGGCTCACTATACTCGCGGGTTTTCCAAAGCGCTCCGACAGTGAGATCGGACCCTCGGATGACACCCCTGATCGCCGGTAATTGGAAGATGAACCTGTCCCGCGCCGAGGTGCGGGCCCTCCTCGAGTCGCTCAAGGCGGCGTCGGGGAAGTGGGACGGCGTCGACGTCGCGGTCTACCCGCCCTACGTCTACCTGGCCGAAGCCGCCGAGATCCTCTCGGGAACGCCAATCGAGCTCGGCGCTCAAGACCTCTACTGGGAGCCGAGCGGCGCCTACACGGCCGCGATCTCGGGCCCGATGCTCCGCGACGTCGGTTGCCAGAGGGTCCTCGTCGGGCACTCCGAGCGCCGGCATGTCTTCGGCGAGTCGGATGAAGAGACGCAGCGAAAGGTGCAGGCCGCTTTCGCCAATCAGCTCCAGCCGACGCTCTGCGTGGGCGAGACGCTTGATGAGCGGGAGGCCGCCCAGACCTCGGCGGTCGTCGATCGCCAGATCCGGGCGGGGTTGGAGGGCTGCACCGCCGATCAGGCCAAACGTGGCCTCACCATCGCCTACGAGCCAGTGTGGGCCATCGGCACCGGCCATACGGCGACTCCTGAGCAAGCGGGGGAGGTCCACCGCTTCATTCGCCTTCTTTTGGGCGAGCTCTTCGGAAAGGACCTCGCCGCCGAGATTCCGATACAATACGGCGGCAGCGTCAAGCCTTCGAACATCGACGAGCTGATGGCCGTCGACGGCGTCGATGGGGCCCTGGTCGGCGGGGCCAGCCTCGAAGCCGAATCCTTCGTGAGAATCGTCGAGTTCCAACGCTCCTGAATATCGGGCGACAAGAATCATGGGCATCATCACCGGTTTGCTGTACTTCGTCTTCATCGTTTCCTCGATCCTCCTGATCGCCATCGTCCTGCTCCAAGAGGGCAAGGGCGGCGGCCTCGCCGAGGCCTTCGGTGGCGTCGGTGCCGAGACCTTCGGCGTCAAGTCGGGTGGCATCAACAAAGCCACGGCGTCCATCGCCGCCATCTTCCTGGTCTCGGCCATCTTGGTGAGCTTGATCGCCAAGACCGAGCGTGACACGGGCAGTGTCAAGTTGGAGAGCGACGGCAAGATCACCGCCCCTGCAGGCGGCGACTCGGGAGCCGGGTCCGGTGGCGCGACCGAGGGCGCTGGCGGAGCGACCGAGGGGGGAGCGAACGACGAGTAAGTCGTTCGAAAGCGCCGACACATGTTGAGCATGACCGGGTTTGGTCGCGCTTCGACGCGAGAAGGTGACCAAGCTCACATCGAGGTCGAGCTGCGCTCGGTCAACAACCGCTTCCTCAAGGTGTCGTGTCGGCTCCCCTCGGAGCTGAGCCCCTACGAGCCGAAGATCGAGGAGCGCCTCCGCCAGGACATCTCTCGCGGGACGGTATCGGTGCTCGTTCGGTACCGCGACACGAGCGCGCCGCCTGCCGTCTTGGACGAGGCATTGCTCGAGAGCTACCGGAAGCGGCTCGACGATCTCCAGCACAAGATGGCTCTCCCGGGTGAGATCCGTCTCGACTGGCTCGTGACCCTGCCGGGCGTGCTCTCCGAGAACGACCGCGCCGTCGATGAGCAACATTGGGCGCGCGTCGTCGAGGTCCTCGATCGCGCGGTCGAAGCGCTCATCGAGCATCGGCGCGCCGAAGGTGCTCGCCTCGAATCGGTCTTTCGTGACGGCCGCAGCGAGATCAGCAAGCTCACCCAGGTGGTCGCCTCGCGAGCGCCTCGAGTCGTCGAAGAGTACCGCCAGAAGCTGCTCACGCGAGTCACCGAGTTCCTGCGCGAGCGCGGCATGACGATCGACGACTCGGCCATCATCCGAGAAGTCGCCATCTTCGCCGATCGCTCCGACATCGCCGAGGAGATCTCTCGTCTGCAAAGCCACCTGACTCATCTCGACGAGCTGCTCGATCGGGACGCACCGGTGGGGCGCGAGCTGGACTTCCTGCTCCAAGAGATGCTGCGCGAGGCCAATACCATCGGCTCCAAGGCCAATGATGCCGAGCTCGCCAGGTTCGTCGTGCAGATCAAAGCCGAGATCGAGAAGCTGAAGGAGCAGGGCAACAACATCGAGTAGCCGTTGCCAAAGGCACCATGGAGCGAATCGACCCAAAACTCGGTCGCGTCATCGTGATCTCGGGGCCTTCGGGCGTCGGCAAGACGAGCCTGTGTCAACAGCTCCTACGTCGCCACGCCAGCAAGCTGTGCTTCTCGATCTCTGCCACCACGCGGCCGATGCGCGACGGAGAGGTCGACGGCCGGGACTATTACTTCCTCAGCCGGGAGGAGTTCGAGGAGCAGATCCGGCATGGGGACTTCATCGAGTTCGCCGAGTCCTACGACAACTATTACGGCAGTTACCGCCGTCCGCTCGAAGAAGCCGTTCGCGCTGGGCAGTACTATTTGATGGACATCGACGTCCAAGGCGCTGCGCAATTGCAGGATCGCCTGAAGCTGATCGGCGTTCCTGCCAGCTACTTCTTCATCGCGCCGCCCTCGACCGATGAGCTCCTCGCCCGGCTCACGCGCCGCCGCACCGAAGATCGTGACGCCCTCGAGAGCCGCCTGGCCAAGGTGCAGTTCGAAATGGAGCAATCCGATCTCTACGATGCCGTCATCGTGAACGAAGATCTCGAGCGAAGCCTCGCCAAGCTGGAGGCCATGCTCGGGCTCTCGTCGTCGTCTGCCCAAGACTGATCCGCCGTCCTCCTCGTGAGGGACTCATGACCCACGCTCATCGCGTACTGCTCGGTGTCTCGGCGAGCATCGCGGCGTACAAGGCGGCCGAGGTGACCTCGAAGCTGGCGCAGGCCGGCGTGTCCGTGACGGTGCTGATGACGCCGAACGCCACGAAGTTCATCGGTGCAGCCACCTTTCAGGCGCTGTCGTGGAACCCCGTCTTCGTCGACCAGTTCGGCGGGGAGGAGTCGACGCGGCCCGAGCACATCGACCTCGCCGAGAAGGCCGAGCTCTTCTTGATCGCTCCGGCCACCGCCAATCTCATCGGCAAGCTCGCCTCGGGCATCGCGGATGACATGATCACGACGACGGCGTTGGCATACCCTCGGCCGCTCCTGATCGCGCCGGCGATGAACACGCAGATGTGGAGCAATCCCATCGTGCAGGACAACCTCGCCAAGCTGCGCCGCTTCGGGCACGAGGTCTTCGACCCCGACTCTGGAAAGCTCGCCTGCGGCACCGTCGGACCCGGGCGATTGGCCGAGCCGGAGATGATCGTGCAAGCCGTGCTTCAGAGACTCGGGGTGACCGAGCCGTGAAGCTTCTCGTGACGGCGGGTCCGACACGAGAGCCGATCGATCCCGTCCGGTTCCTTTCCAATGCCTCGAGCGGAAGGATGGGGTTCGCCATCGCCGAGGCCGCCCAGAGACGCGGACATGACGTGACGCTCATCGCCGGTCCCGTCCATCTCGCGACCCCGGTTGGCGTCGAGCGCATCGATGTCGTCACTGCCCGGGACATGCAGGCCGCGCTCGACGAGCGGATCACACAACATGATGCTTTGATCATGTGCGCCGCGGTCTGCGACTATCGGCCCAGGGAGTACTCCGAGCACAAGGTCAAGAAGTCCGGCGACGCCTGGAGCCTCGAGCTGGTCCAGAACCCTGACATCGTCGCCTCCCTCGCCGATCGCAAAGAGAGCCGCATCTTCATCGGCTTCGCCCTCGAGAGCCAGAACGGTGAAGCCAACGCCAAAGAGAAGATGCAGCGCAAAGGCCTCGACGCCATCGCCCTCAACTCCCCCGAGAACATCGGCGGCGAGTCGGGCAAGCTGACCGTGCTCTTCCGAGATGGCCATCGCCAAGACCTCGGCCCGGCGCCCAAACGAGAGCTCGCCGAGAAGCTCATCGAGATCACCGAACAGTTGCGCTGAAAACCACAGAGCCCGCGCGACCGAAACGGAAAAGAAGCCACAGAGCGATCAACCGCCTTCTCGACAGCGCGAATGTTCGAGCTGAAAGGCGCCGAGCAAGGGTCCGTCTCGGACCGCGAGCTTCAGCCGGTCTCGGTCTCGTACCGCCGACACCCACCAACCAAGAAAAAACGCCCGGCTGGCCGAAGCCAACCGGGCGCGGTGAATCATTGGGATGCGGGTCGATCAGTTCTTGAAGTCGACGCGCACCGTGTTGGTGATCGCGTGGCCCTGCGGCTGGCTGGCATCGATGACGACGCCCTGGAAGAAGTACTTCTCGCCGAAGCCGCCCGGCAGGCTCGCGGTGAACTCGCCGTTGGTGTCGGTCGCGACCCCCAGGAAGATCTCCGGAGGGAACGGCAGCAGGACGCCGCCCTTGAACGGGGTCAGGGAGATCTGACGGGAGATGATCAGACCCATCGGGGCGTCGGCCGCCGCGCCCGTCACCAGGAGCGTCGCCGAGTTGCCGCTGGAGAGCACCTCACCGAAGACGTACATGCGGGCATCGCCGGGACCGGCAAAGCCGATGTTCGCCTGGAAGCGGGTGTTCGAGACGCCCGGCGTCCGCGGCACGCGGAAGTTGGCATCGTCGTCGAAGTCGAGGAAGAAGTCCTGGCGCCACTTCGCGGGGAAGTTGCCGTCGCGGAAGACGCCGGCCGGGAAGAAGCTGCCATCGGGACCGACCGTCGGCAGACCGTCGTAGACGATGTCGGTGGCCGGGAAGTCACCATCGACGATGGCGACACCGTCGAGCACGGACGCGAGGCTCAAGATCGTGGTGGTGTTGTCGTCCTCGGGGTCGAGGTCGGTACCCACCAGCGCGGTGATGGCATCGACGCCCGCCTGGTTGCCGGCATCGACGAGGTAGAAGTTCTCGGTGCCGTTCTCGAGCAGGTTGGTCGCGCCGAGATCCTGGTCGAGGTTGGCGACGGCGGTGCCGCCGAGGACGTAGTAGCCGTCCGACGGCATGAAGCCCGAGAGGACGTAGGCGCGATCGAGAGTACCGGCGCCGCCGCCTTCACCTTCGACCACCAGGACCATGTGGAAGTCCAGGTTGTAGGGCGTGCCGAAGTTGTTGTAGATCTCGATGAACTCTTGATCATCGGTGCCAGCGTGGCTGGCGTAGATCTCGTTCAGGTGGATCGGTGCGAGGGGGTTGGGCTCGGTGCCCTGGAACTGGGCCTGGGCCACCGGGGCCATGAGAGCGACGAGGAACGTCAAGGCAATCGTGGTCAGTGCGATCTTCGATCCGGATGACATGAGATAAGACCTCCTTCAGTGGGGCCTTCGCGGTGAGGGGTAGGTTCCTGCGAAGACTGGGAAGATTCAGCGACTCCGCTCGTGGTGTGTCGATGGAGTGCTCACCAGGATAGGCCAGTGGAACCGGTCAGGCTGCATCGCAGCGGTCATCCCATGGAGAGGTGGGGGCGACCGGCTTCTTGCCTGGCACGGCACTCACTGTGCCAAAAGGCCGTGGGCGCCACCAGCACCGGTGAAACGGGGCCGAGGGGCCGATGTTTGTTCGAGCCAGGCGAATCGAGGGCGCCTTCTGTCTCATTCGGGTGAGGCCGCCAGCGATCCGAGCCTTGCCGCTCGAAGTCGGCGCTTCTAGCATGGCTTGCATGGATGCGCATGGCGAAACGAAAGACCTCTCGGCGGTCCCGAGGCTCTTCGCGGGAGTGCTCCTCATCGCGGCGCTCGGGGCCCCCTCCTGCGGCTCCGGCAGCGGAGGAGGCGGCACCCCCGCAGCCACCGGTGGACCGGCTCCCGCGAGCTCGCCATCACCTCCGCTCGCCGCAATGGAAGTCGATCGCCTGCCGGAGCTTCGCTGGGAAGCCCCTGGTTCGGCGGTCTCATATCGCGTCTTCCTGGGAGCCGGCGCACTCCCCAAAGAGCCCCTCGCGCTGACGAGCCAGCGGTCCTGGGAGCCCGAGCTGCCTCTCGATTCTCGAGCCGAGTACCTCTGGCGAGTGGACTGGTTGGCCGAAGACGGAACGGTCGTCGAAGGCGAGACCTGGAGCTTTCGCACGGCAGTGCAGATCCTCGTTCCCGGCGACTGGCCGACGATCGGCGGTGCGCTGAAGGCGGCGAGCGACGGAGGGACGATCTTGGTCCGGCCGGGGATCTACCGGGAGGCGATCGACTTCGAAGGCCGGTCCGTGACGCTTCGGTCGCTCGAAGGACCCGAGGCGACGATCCTCGAAGGCGATGGCTCGGGACCCGTCGTGATGTTTCAGACGGGTGAAGGTCCGAACGCGAGATTGGAAGGCTTCACGATCCGTGGCGGCGAGTCGGAGAGTGGCGGCGGCATCCTCTGCCGGGACGCGTCACCGACGATTCGAGGCAACGTGGTCACGGCGAACCGAGCACGCGAGGGCGGCGGTCTCTATTGCGAGAGGTCCTCGGCGAAGATCGAAGGCAATCGCATCGAAGCCAATGTCGCGGACGCGGCCGGCGGTGGCCTGTTCGCCAGCGAGTGCCGGCTCCAGATCGCCGGCAACGACATCATCGGCAATGAGGTCGAGGGGCCGGGAGAGATCCTCGTGACGGGCGGGGGCGCGGCGCTCTTCCGCTCGGAGGACCGACTGGAAGACAATCGGATCGAGGCCAATACCGTGAGCGCCACCGATGCCGAAGGTGGAAGCGGCCTGACGGCTCTCGGCGCTGGCCTCTACCTGCAAGGCAACCTCGAGGCCAAGCCCGCTCGCCTGATCGGCAACCGAATCCGCGGCAACGAAGCCGTCGCCGAAGGTCGCGCCATCGTGACCGCAGCCGGTGGCGGCGTTTGGTGCCTGAACACCGTGCTCGATGCCAACCGGATCGAGGACAACGCGGTCCGGGCGAGCTCGACCCCGGTGCTGGAGGAAGACGAGGAGCAGCCTTTTGCCGGAGCCGGCGGCCTCTACCTCGGAGCCGGCAGCCGTTCGACCAACGACATCATCGTGCGCAACACCGTCCACCTGGGAGCCACCGAGCCATCAGCCCCCCTCGCCGGAGCCCGCGGCGCCGGCGTCCTCGTCGAAGAGGCCTTGTTGGTCCACGGCACCATCGCCTTCAACGAGATCGAAACCACCCTCGAAGGGGTCCGCCGAGGCACGGGCCTCTTCGGCCGCGAGGCGATCGTGATCAACACCATCCTCTGGCAGAACGGCGCAGCGGCCAAAGAGCTCGAAGGCGAGGCGCTCGACGTGAAGTACTGCCTGACGACCGAGCCGTTCCCGGGTGAGGGCAACAAGAGCGGCGACCCCGAGCTCCGCTCCGACACGAACTATCATTTGAAGCAAACCTCCCCAGCCCTCGACGCCGCCACCTCCCTCGTCCCCGGCGGCCCCCCAAAGAGAGACTTCGACGGCGACCGCCGCCCCCAAGACGGCAACCGAGACGGCCAAGAAGCCCCCGACATCGGAGCCGACGAGCGCACCGAGTGAGCCCCAAACAGCGCCCCGGAGCGCGGGCTTCCAGCCCGCCGTTGGCCGGCCCGGCTGAAGCCGGGGAAGCCCGCGCTCCACGTCGTATCCCCCGGCTTCAGCCGGGTTGGGTCCCCG
>JAVJTD010000402.1:0-3789 GCA_040219065.1 Planctomycetota bacterium | reverse complement strand
GCACGAGCAAGCTTGGGCCGGGGTCGAGCGTGGCCACGGAGCTTCAGATCTGAGGTCGGGTCCTCTTCGAGGCGCTCGGAAGGAGGACACGGAGACCGGCTGAAGCCGGCGGTCCGAATGCGATCCAAGCGGGCGGGACGTCCGCGTTCCCAGTGGTTTCAGATCGGCTCACTTTCTCAGGAGGCGGAACGGCACGTCGACGTTGCCCTCGTCCTTCAAGGTGACCTCTTGGCTGGAGTCGATGTAGTTCTGCTGACGCACCGTGAGGCGGTAGCGGCCCGGGGCGAGCCCGGATTGGGTGAACTTGCCGTCGTTCTGGCTCATCGTCGTGCGGGCTTCGCTGGGTGCCTCTCCATCCTTGGCCAGCGTCTCGATGGTGATCGAGGCGAAGGAGATCCCGTCGCCGGTGCCCGAGTCGACGATTCGACCGGAGATCGTTCCACCTGGCTGGAGCTCGATGTCGATGCCTTCGACGAGCTCCTCGTCCTTCACCTGGACGACCTCGGACTCACCGGTGATGTACCCCGTCCGCATCGCGGACACGACGTAACTGCCGGCCGGAACGTTCTCGGCGCGATACTCACCGTTCGCATCGGTGCGCACCATCTGTGAGCCGCCGCCGGTCGACATGAAGAATCCCCCGTCGTCCGAGGAGACCGCGTAGGAGATCGTCGACGTCTCCGTGCGATCGGGGCCGGAGCTCTCCTCCTTCTTCGGACGGACCATGATGCGGGCGTTGGCGACGGGGTCCCCGTCCTCGTCCGTGACGCGGCCGCTGATGGCGCTGGTGGCGAGGACGATCTCGACGACCGTCTCGAGCTTTTCGCCCACCAGGAGCGGCTGCTCGACGGGGACCGGCATCGAGCTCTTGGCCGCGCTGATCGTGTAGTCGCCCGGGTTGACGTTCTCGAGGAGGAACTCGCCACGGGAGTCCGTCTTCGCCGAAGGGCCGCCAAAGAAGAAGGTCTGGGCCTTCGGCTTGAGGGTCACGGTCGCGCCTTGGACCGGTTGGCCTCGCTCGATCACGCGGCCGCGCACGAGGCGCACGCCTTCCCACTCGAGCTCGATCTCGGTGGTCTCCCCGGCCACGATCTGGACAGGCTCTCCTTCGAGGGGCGTGTTCTGATCGCCGCCCGCGAAGGTGAAGGTGAAGCCGCGATTCCCGCTCTTCCCGATCTGCGCCCGATACTCGCCGGGCACGAGGTTCTCGAAACGCGCTTCTCCATCGGCGTTCGTGGACTCGGTGGTCTTCTCTCTGCCTTCGGAGAGCGGCCCGGTCAGCTCGATACGCAAGCCCGCCTTGGTGGAGCCGTCACTGGCCAGCGCCCAAGCGACCAGGCTGCCGGCGCGATCGAGCTCGATCTCGAGGTCGTCCTGCTGCTGCCCGCGGACGACTTGCAGGAGATCTTGGACGTGCTCACAGTATTGCTTGGCCGAAACGCTGAGCCGATACTCGTCCGGGTCGAGGCGCTCGAACGCGAATCGCCCTTCGGCATCCGTGGTCACGGTCTCACCGGCGCCCACCATGAACGGCGAGCCGGGGCTGCCCTCGTTGATCTCGGCGAGGACGAACTCGGCCGAGCCCGTGCCACCCATTCGGATCTGGCGGCCGCTCTGCTGCTGTCGCACGGGGCGGAGCGCGACCTTTGCGCCAGCGACCGGCCGGCCGTCCTCCGAGGACAAGACGATACCGCGAAGCTGCGAGGCGGGTGCGAGCGGGCAGGGGATCTCGAGGGTGGCGCGGCCGGACTCGACCTCGAAGGGGCCGTACTGAAAGCTCGCGTGTCGCGGGCTCACGACCTTGAGATGGTAAGTCCCGGGCTCGACGTCCTCGATGGCGAAGCGGCCGTCCTTGGCCTCGAACTTCTGACTGTCGTCTCCGCTGCGCCGGCGACGAGGGCCGCTGCTCTCTTTGGCGAGCTCGGCCTGGAACTCGGTGACCGGTTGGCCGGTCGTGGCATCGGTCACGATGCCGATCACGCGACCCGGCGTCGCGAGCTCGAGGATCAAAGGGCCCTCACCCGCGGTGACGCGCTCCTCGCGCACGGTCGCGAACCCCTCGGCCGACGCCGTCACGTCGTAGGTGCCCGGATGCAGAGCACGGAAGGCAAAGCGGCCGCTCGCATCCGACATCGTCTCTCGGCTCCGAAAGATATTGGTCGGGCTCTGATCCGGATCGAAGCTGAAGCCACCGTCGAAGCGCCGATTGATGCGCACCTTCGCGTCGGCGACGGGCTGCCCCTTCGGCGAGAGGATCTGGCCGGTGATCGAGACACCGGTATCGAGCTCGATCGTGACGTTGTCGACTCGCGCGTTGGCCTCGAGGGCGACCGGATCGCTGAGGCCATCGAGCAGATCCTCGGCGGAGGCGCTCATTCGATGGGTGCCGGGCTCGATGCCCCGGAGCTCGAAGAAGCCGGCATCATCCGTCTCGGTCGAGCGAGGCGGAATGCTGACCGCGCTGTCGCTCAAGCCGATGATGGTCATCTGGCTGCGAACGGGCTGATAGGTCACCTGCGCCGTGCTTACGCCGCGACCGTCCACATCGACGACGCGACCGGT
This sequence comes from Planctomycetota bacterium, assembly GCA_040219065.1. Lineage (GTDB taxonomy): Bacteria > Planctomycetota > OFTM77 > OFTM77 > OFTM77 > OFTM77. The sequence goes on along the minus strand of JAVJTD010000402.1, from coordinate 1,227 downwards.
GACGGACCCACCCGGCTCGAGGGTGATCGGGTCCAGCTCGCGCTCCTCCTCGGCCCGGGCCGACACGTCATTGAGCGTCGCACGCACGAACTCGGGATGATCGACGGTCAGCACGTGAGTCTTCGCGGCCGGAACCTTCGAGAAGTGATAGCGCCCGTTCTCGTCGGTCTTCACCTGGAGCACCGAATCAGGCAGCTCGCCGTCGCGCCCGAGCGCCAAGAGCATCGCACCGAAGTCGTTGCGGTCGTTCGGAGAGAGATAGACCGCCGCATCCGCTGCCGGCGCTCCGAGGGGCGTCATCACCATGCCGCGAAGTCCGCCCTTCGGTCCCTCGCTCTCCTCGGCGGCTGCCGCTTCGCCAGGCTCGGGCTTCTCGTCCGACTGGGCCATCGCGCTCGAGCTCGCCTTTGAAGACTCACCCTCGCCTTTGGAATCGACTTCGAAGGGCTCGATCGCGGCAGAGGATCGGGAGCCTTGGTCATTCCCGGGATCATCGGCGATCGTCGCGTGCCCCGAGTCGCTGGTGACATCTCCCTGAGAGTCGAGCCACAAGAACGCGGCAACGAAACCGACGACGACGAAAACGACCAAGAGGAGTCCGGCAGACTTCATGAGGCGAGCTCCATGCTCGAGATCCGTTTCAGGCCCGTGGGGGCGGAAAGCCGTGGGGCCGAGACAGCCTAGCAATCAGCCGACCAGTTTCCTTTCGGAAACGAAGAGCCCCTCCCCCAGCCCTTTTCGAGTCAAGGCACCCGGCAAGAGGCCCCATTTCCTCCGAGCCTGCCTCATTTGGGGTGGCTGGGTGTTCGGGTAGTCAGGTGGTCAGGTGGTCGGGTGGTCAGGTGGTCGGGGGTTCAGGTGAGCGGGTGGTCGGGTGTGGAGGGTGGTCGGGTGTGGAGGGCTGTGCGCTGCGTGAGGGGGTGAGCCGTGAGCGCAGCGACCGGTCCAGCCGAAGTCCGTGGAGGGTCGTTGCCGGCTCTAGCCCGAAGCGACGACGAGGAACGTCTACAGCCCCAAAGAGCCCGAAGCGCAGCGAAGGGTCTTCCCCGCGCCTCGCAACACCACCCAAGCACCCAAGCACCCAGACACCCAGACACCCATCTCGAGGCGCGGGGAAGACCCTTCGCTGCGCTTCGGGCTCGTTGGGGCTGTAGACGTTCCTCGTCGTCGCTTCGGGGTAGAGCCGGCAACGACCCGCCACGGACTTCGGCTGGAGATCGGAAGAGC
>JAVJTD010000130.1:0-10080 GCA_040219065.1 Planctomycetota bacterium | reverse complement strand
CCGCATCGAGCCGCGCAGCGGCCGATCCGCCAAAGTGCAGGCCTTACAGCTTGGCGATCATGTCGGGATTGGCCCATTCCCCTGACGAGTGGCTGCCCTTCAGGGCGAAACAACCAGAGCCCGCGCGACCGAAACGGGAAGCGGCTGCTGAGCGGGGAGCCGCTTCCTCGACGTTGCCCACCATCGAGCCAGAAGGGTCGAGCAAGGGGCCGCTCGGAGTGCGCTGTCGTCGCGACGGTTTGCCCCGGCCCAAGCTCGCTCGCGCAGAGCCCACATCGACAGACTCGGTCCTGGGCTCGCTCGACTTGGGCACTCCAGTGCAATGCTCTCGGTGTGCGTTGTGGGCGGTCGACCGGCGACGGACCTTTGGTCTCAGCGCTCGGAGACCTTGGGATCGGGGAGCGACTCCAGCGCCTCGATGAGGTCGTCCCTCGAGACGATGTCCCGGAACGTGTAGGGCTGAAGCGGATCGTCACCGGGGAAGATCGCCATGAACGGGATCGAGTAGGAGCCGAGCTTGGCTTGGAGCTCGCCGATCTTGGCGGTCATCGGATCCTCGTCGCTGGTCTTGTCGGCGATCAAGCAAGCGACGTTCTTCCGCAAGAGCACTTCACTGACCTCGTCGGTGTAGTAGACGAAGTGCTCGTTGAGCTTGCAGTTGGGACACCAGTCGGCAGTGAAGTCGACCAACACGTTTCGTCCTTGTTGATGGTAGGCCGCCAGCTTCTCGGGATCGAAGGGCTGCCAGAGCTCGTTCTTGGCCCGCGCGGTCAGTCCTTCGGTGGCCGCGGCGGCTTCACCCATGCCGAGCAGGCCCGGGAACCAGCGGAACGAGACATGACCGCCGGCTGCGACGACCAAGAGCGCGATGACGAAGGTGGCGAGATGACGTGATCTGGGCTGCTCGGGCCTCGCGAAGTGTCCCCAGACCCAGCAACCGATCCCGACGAAGATCAAAAAGGCGATCGTGAACAGCAGGCGATTCTGATTGAGGCTGATCATGAGGTAGATGACGGTGCCCATCAGCAAGAAACCCATCACCTGCTTGAAGGTCTCCATCCAAGCGCCCGGCTTCGGCACGAACTTCAAGAACGCGGGGTGGGACACGAGCAAGAGGTAGGGTGCAGCCATCCCGAGGCCGACGCAGATGAAGACCGCGAAAATGGTCACGGGGCTCTGGGTCACGGCCCAGGCGAGGGTCGCGCCGAGGAAGGGACCGCTGCAGGGCGTGGCCAACACCGTGGTCATGATGCCCTTGATGAACGAGTCCTTCAGGCCTTCTCGCTGAACACCGGCCACTTCGCCGACCTTCGAGGGGACTCCCAGCTCGAACACGCCGAGCAAGGAGAGCGAGAAAGCGAAGACGACCGCGATCATGATCACCAGGAACGTCTGGCTCTGGAACTGCTCGCCCCAGCCCTGCTGCGCGAACGCCGCCAGGCTGGCCAAGATCAGGAAGATGACCAGGATGCCGACCGAGTAGACGAGGCCGTGCAGGAACATCCGTCCGCGGCTCTCGCCGGCGTGCGAGACGAGGCTGATCACCTTGAGGGAGATCACGGGCAGTACGCACGGCATGACGTTCAGGATGATGCCGGCCAAGAAGGCGAAGAACATCCAGGTGAGCAAGCTGCGGTCGGCCGTCCCGTCATCGCGAAGCTCGTAGTCGGCAAACCCGATCTCGGCGAGCTCGGCTTCGGTCCACTCGCGCTCGGGCTTCTTGGTCGTGTCCGGGCGTACTTCGGTGGTCTTTTTTCCTTGGGGCCCAGCGCCGGACTCCGCTGCTCCGGAATCAGCGACTGACAAGGACGCGGGGAAGGCCTCGAACATCGCGTCCGGACCCCGGCCCGCGGAGACGAGGTTCGTGGCGGAGTAGGGGATGCAGGAGCCGTTGTCCTCGCAGGTCAATCCTTCGATGTCGACCCAGAACTTCTCGCCGGAGGCCCCGACCGCGATCTCGCCGGCGGCGTAGACGATGATGGTCCCTTCATGCCCGAGAATGAAGGCGCCGGGTGAGATCATGGACTGGTCGAATCGCTTCGGCTCCGGGTAGGCGAGGTCCGACCATTCGATGCCTTTGCCCTGGAGTGTGATGACCGTCGGCACGCCCGTGGCATCGGGATGGCCGAGGTCCTCGTGGTAGAGGTGGTAGTGCTCGGAGATGTCGAGCTCGATCGCGACTCGCACCACGGAGCCATCCACGCGGCTGTAGACGGTCGCCTCGACCTCGCCTTGCTGCTGGGCCGCACCGGGAGGCCCCGGTTGCTCGATCGTCTTCTTCTCGGGCGCAGGGAAGGCGGCGAAGACGGCTTCGGGGCCCTTGCCCGAGGAGGCGAGGTGCTTGGCGGAGTAGGGGACGCAGGAGCCGTCGTCCTCGCAGGTCAGCCCGGAGATGTCGATCGAGAGATCCTCGGCACTCGCGCCGTCTTGCAGCGTCCCGCGCAGATAGACGAGGATCGTGCCTTCGTGACCGAGGATGAAGGCGCCGGGCGTGATGTCGGACTGATCGAACGTCTTCGGATCGGGAAAGACCGGCTTCGACCATTCGATGCCTTCACCGCCGGGCGTGATCGTCGTCGGCTGTCCGATCGCGTCGGGATGACCCAGGTCCACGTGATAGAGGTGGAAGCCCTTGTCAATGGCGATCTCGAGGGCGACGCGCAGGTCATTGCCCTCAACGCGGTGATAGACCGTCGTCTTGGCGCGCCCCGATTGGGTCGGCTTCGGGCGCTCCTTCGCACCACCGGGCGCCTTCAGATTGGCCGGGAAGGAGGCGAAGACCGCGTCCGGTCCGGTGCCGCTGGAGGCGATGTCTTTCTGGCGATAGGGGACGCAGCTACCGTCGTCCTGACAGGTGAGTCCATCGATCGTGACGCGGATACCCGAGGCAGCGCCCTTGGTCTTCACGCGCCCGATGGCATGGACGACGAGAGTCCCTTCGTGACCCAGGATGAAGGCATCGTTCGGGGCGATGTCCGATTGGTCGAATCGATGCGGCTCGGGAAACACTGGCTTCGACCACTCGACGCCCTCGCCCTCGAAGCGGATCGACGTCGGCTTGCCGATGGCGTCGGGGTGACCCAGATCGTCGTGGTAGAGGTGGAAGCCGGGGTCGACCCGGATCTGGATCGCCGCGCGGACGACATCGTCCTCGATCCGCGTGAACAGCTTGGCCGACGCCTTGGGACGCGGCTGGGCCGTCGCCAGGGGCGCGAGACCGATCAGCCAGAGTAGCGACAGAGACAGCCCGATTCGCATCATCGGATGAAGTTCTCCCTAGGATCCACTTCGAGGCCTGCGTGCCGGGCCTAGCCTGGCATCGGACCACAACTCGGCCCCCACTGTCAAACGCGGGGCGCCGGCCGCCGTTGGACCGGGGAACGCGGGTTTCCACTGGAGAGATTCCCGGAATCCCCTCCCGAGGCCGCCTTCAGCTTCCGGACGCCGAAGTGCCGTCCCCAGAGCAAGAAGATGTGAAGGGCGGGCAAGATGCCGAGGACGGCCAGCAAATTGCGATCGACCGGTGGCTTGATGAGAACGGCGTAGGTCGTGTGAAGGAGAATGGCGCCCAGGAAGCCGAAGGCCTGGAGGGAATGGCGCACCGAGCGGCGCCTGCCGCGGGCCATCCCGAACCAGAATCCCGCGAAGCCGGTGAAGCCGATGTGGGCGAAGGTCGCCGTCGCGCCGCGCAGGAAGATGAGGTCCAGCTCCCCGGCCCGCGAGACCAGGTAGATGTTCTCGACCGTGGCGAAGCCCAGGCCGGCCGCGATCCCGTAGGCGATCCCGTCGAGCGGCCCCCGGAAGCGGTTCAGGAGATAGGCGCCGAGCAGGAACGCATCGAGCTTGACAGCCTCCTCGAGGAATCCGACGAGGAAGACCGTCCGAAGAATCTGATTTCGGAGGGTGCCGTCTGCCTCGGGCACCCAAGGCGAGATCCAGGGCTTCACCAGGAGGAGGAGCGCCGTCGAGCCGATCCCGACCATGAAGACTCGAAGCGAGATCTCGGGATCGGCGTCGGGATCATCGCGGCGAAAGTACCACAGCCAAAAGCAGGAGGGTGCCAGCCCGAGGACCAGCCAGTTGATCAGTGGCATCGTCACCGCGAGTCAGGCCCGGGCGGTGGTCCCAGTAGCTCGATGACGTGCCCATCGGGATCGCGCACGAAGATCTGCTGACGGCCGTCGGGGCGAGGCTTCGGACCTCCGTACGAGATGCCATGTGCCTCGAGTCGGCTCTGCGCTGCGGCGACGTCGGCGATCGTCAACGCGTAGTGCCGCTCCTTCGGTACCGAGCCCTCCACGGGACGCCCGATCAGGTGGATCTGCTGATCCCCCACCCGATACCACTCCCCCGGGAAGTCGAAGTCCGGTCGAACCGCACGCCGGAGCCCTAAGACCTCTTCGTAGAACTGCCGAGAGCGATCGAGGTCCTCGATGTGCAGCGCGACGTGATCGAGACCTTGAATGTCCAATGGGAGCGCTCCTCGTGGCGGTCGCAATGACGGAAGGACGTAGGGTCTTCAGTCTATCAGGCCACCGCGATCCTGACGCCCGCGAGCTCGCCCGGCGGCCGGGCTGTCGACCCCGGCCATCCGGGCATGCACGAGCTCTGTCCTACCAGAGCCAGATGGCGCCGATCGTTCCGAGGAAGAGCAGAGTGATGGCCCAGTCCTCGAGGATCGTGACGACGGTGACCCGGTGCCCGCGCGGGCGAAGCCGCCAACGAGAGGCACGGAACAGGTAGACGACGCCGAGCAGGGCGCCGAGGGGAGCCGTCAGGAGGTTGATGCTCGCGCCATGGACGCGGCGGGCGAGGATGCGCAGTGCTTCCAGCTTGGTCTGACGGCTGTTGCCGCGGTTGGAAAGGTCGATGTGCTTCATGAGGAAACCCTCCCGAAAGATCCGTCCGGTATCGGACGGTAGGACCGGCTCGCACTACGCCGAAGAGGAGCGGATCTTCTTCGGCTACCGATCGAGAATCTGACCGAAGCACCTTGGGCAAGGGGGCGACTGGAGTCGGTCGGTCAGGCTCCGGGCCACAGCCACCAGGTGACTGCGGCGAAGACGAGGGTCAAGGCGAGGTCTTCGTAGATGGTGACCATCGTGCCGCGATGATCACGGGGACGCTCGTCCAGGTGGCCGATGGCCTCGATGTAGCAGTATCCCAAGATGAGGCCGATGGGCGCGGTGAAGGGGAGGACGCTGGCCCGGCGAATGGCGCGGGCGAGGCGCTGGACCTTCTCGAGGTTCGTGTTGATGGGGGTGTCTTGGTTCATGAGTCTGTCGATTCGAGGCGGTTCTCCAGGAACGACCGGCCGTACGGGTCGTGGCGCCGGATATTCTCTAGAGCATCGGAGCCGCCGCGGCGAAACCGGCGCTCTGACGTTAAGATACGCCCGTACCGCTGGCAGAGGCAAGTTGACGACCGATCGTGAGGAGCCGAGACGGCATGCGGGAATGGAAGAGAGTGATCGCGGAGGCCTTGGTGGTCTTCGCCGTTCTGACGGTGATCGCGTTCCTCGCGAATGCGCAGCATGACGACGGCTTGGACGTGACGCGCGACTACTTCGCCGCGCAGCGCAAGCCGGTGGCCAAGAAGCCGGTCGAGGACGCCGATCCGAGAGAGGAACCGGAAGATCCAGAGAACGCGACCGAGCCGAAGAAGCCGGAAGAGAATTCGCCCGTGGACCCCGCCGAGGCCGAGATCCGCGCTCGCCTCGAGGCCAACGGGCTCAAAGCGGCCGAGCACGATCAGGTGGTGGAGTGGTTCCAGGACCCGGCGTACCAGGCCGGGGCGTATCTCTTCGTGGACGCCCGCAACGAGCGCACCTTCGCCGAAGGACACATCCCGGGCGCTCTCCAGCTCGACCACTTCTACCTCGATCGGGGAATCGAGCAGGTCGTGCAGGCCGCTCAGTCGGCCGCGGTCATCGTGGTGTACTGCAACGGCGGGGACTGCACCGACAGCGAGTCCGTCGCGCTCGACCTCGTCGACCAAGGCATCTCGCCCGACCAGATCCACGTCTACCTGGGCGGAATCAAGGCCTGGCGCGCCGCCGACCTCCCGATCGAGGAGGGTACCCGATGAGCGACGCGACCGGCTTCAAGGAGCGACTGAGCCTGAACGGCTGGGGACCCTTGATCGCCCGCTGTATCCTGGGCGGCATGTTCGTCTGGCTGGGGACGGCCAAGCTCGGGGATCCCGTCCAGTTCCTCAAGACCCTCCGCGAGTACGGGATGTTCCCGAGCTCGATGCCGTTCCTGATGAACTCGACCGCTGCCTGGCTACCGTGGATCGAGATCTTCGCTGGCACCCTGCTGATCGCGGGAGTCGCCGTGCGCGGAATCGCCCTAATGTTCCTCACGATGTTGATCGTCTTCTCATCGGCGATCTTCCTGCGGGCGTCGGGAGTCGCCAGCGCCGACGACATCAGCTTCTGCGCCGTCGCCTTCGACTGCGGCTGCGGAACCGGAGAGCAGAACGTCTGCGCGAAGCTCGGCGAGAACGTGCTGCTGATCCTGCTCGGCGCGATCGTCCTGCTGTCACGCTCGAGAAAGCTCTGCCTGCGAGGCGACCTGATTCGCAAACCGGCGTGACGCTCGGCTTCTGGCCGTCCGACTTGCCGCAATGCGCCAAGCTCGCCGACCGGGACTGAGGAGGTCTCTCAGCTCTCGGCGAGCAGATCCTCGTACGACTTCCGCAGGCCCCTGAAGTAAGCCATGGCTTCCGGCTCGCCGTCGACTAGCTTCTCCAGGAAGCGGGGATCGCGTGCCCAGCGGCTCGGTAGGATCGCGAAGTCACCCGCATTGGTCTTCAGCGCTATCTCCCAGCCCTCCGGGACGGCTCCTTCCTCGAGGGCGAAGAACGACCCGAGCTTCGGAGTCGGATACTCGTCCTCGCCCTGGCAGATCAGGTATCGAGGCAAGCCATGTCCGTTCTGAAACGCGATGCCGTAGACCACGTACCGCCTTCCGATGACGAGGTCCACTTCGCCGAGATGGACGTCTCGATCGTAGGCCGCACGGGACTCTTCGTCTGGAAGATCCCGGCGAGCATTGCCGACGCACTTTAGAATGATCAACGGCGGTGTCTCCTGGCCAGCAGCGACCGAGTGCTCTCGTAGATCATCGAGCTCGGCCGCTCCGGAGGATGGCTGAGACCCCGGCAATCTCGCCATGCCAATAGAAGGCGAGCGAGTCGGGGCAGCATATCAGCATCGTGCTTTCATTATCACCATCGGAGAGTCGACTCAGGGCCTCTTCGAGGGACAAGCGCTGGTTGTCGAGCGAAGCGGATATCGACAGGACTTGGCACTCTTCCGGCGAGCCCAACCTCACCAATCGGTCACGGATCTCGTCTGTCTCGAGTGCTGAGGTGTACAGTGCGGATTGCTTCACCTCGTCGAGTAGCCAGTGTTCCAGGTCGGCGAGCATTGAGCAGTACTGGCGCAACCGGTTCCTTCCCTTGGGAGTGGCTCGCGAGGATCCGTCCCGAGCCTTTACGAGCTCCAAGAACCGGCCTCGCCGGCGAGGATCGAGAAAAGCACGAGCGAACTGGCGCTCGTACTCGATTCCTTGACCGAGGCTCTCTCCGGCTCCGGCCTCATCGCTGCGGGGCATCACCGTCTCCATCCGAGGCAGATTGACTGGAGCGAAGTCCCGGTCCTCAGCCGGGATGACATCGCTTTTCTCCAACGACCAGCAAGCACCGGTCACCGGGATGCTCTCCTTCATAATAAGCGACACGGACGTCAGTCTCGCAAAGGACGATAGAGCCCGGGCAGTACCCGACGATCCGCTCGAGCGCGTCCCAGAGGTCGAGGCGCGTTCTGTCGATGCTCGAATCCGAGGACACGACCCAGCACCGATTCCCGGCACCGTGTCTCCTCAGCGCAGCGTGAATGCCCTCTGGATTCTGGTCTCTCGGGCGTATCTCGACCTGCACCTCGGGGGCGAGATCACGGAGGTGACGCAAGCTGGAGATGAACTTCGATCGTCCGCGCCTCGACTCGAGGAGCGTCCCCCAACGGTCACGCTTTGGGCCTCTGACGAACCTCGCAACGAAGGCCTGCTCCAACTCCGTCCAGCTTGCTTCTGACTCTGTTGGCTGTTCGGCGGGCATCCTGTCATTCTCCGGATTCCGAATTCCGAGTCGGTCATTCGCGAGCTCGAATTCGCAGACGTGGATTCTGGCTCGCCTGGCCGAGAGCCCTGGCGCAGGTCTCGGCGCTCGCGACCGAATCGCCGACCCGACCTTCGGGCCGAGCATGCTCGCCGAAAATACCAGGATCAAGAGGAAGGACCTGCGGAGTCTTCATCTCAATGACGCAGCCGAGCGGGCAACACTATGCGCCTTCCCGCCGCGACACCTCTTTGAGAAGCTCTGGTCCCATTGTGGAGCGTATCGCCCGACCTTCAGGGCTCTCCCAGTCGATGTTCTCCAGAAAAGACACCGAGAACAGCTCCATGACCTCCGGATTCCTCGCCGCGGCCGCCTGCTCCTCGAGGACCTTCAACACCTCGACCGCGGCCTCACGGGAGCTTTGGCTCCGTTCGGCGTCTTCCTCGCCGGAGAATCCCCGAGTGACGTAGCGGGCAACATCGCCGAGGAACACGTGCGGCAGCACGTTGTCGTAGTCGGCAAGATGCTCAGCATGAAGCAGCCCGAGCGCGGGCACGGCTTCGACGAGTCGCTGGATCCAAAGCTCGCAAAGGGACAGCGGCATCAGTAGCCTCTCAAAGGCAAGAGCAGATCGACAGGCACGACGTGCCAGCCCGTGCCGATTCGCGCCTATGGCGCCTGGAGTTTGGCCATTGGAGGACCCTTGCCCAGGCCGAAGGGCTGGATTCCCAGGGCCGAAGGCCCGACAGCGTGTAGCCCAGGCCGAAGGCCTGGGTTTCGGGCCCGTATACAACGCCTTCCCCCGCCCTGAAAGGGCGGCGGCGCTGATCTTTGCCCCGGTCGACAAGCCCTGCCGCCGGTGCCCCTTCAGGGCGCGTGATGAAAACATCATCACTGCATACCCACCCCAGGCTTGGGTCGGAGGACCGGCCCCGCCTGGGCCTACACGCTGCCGGCCCTTCGGGCCAGCACCTACGGCGCCTTCGGTCCCAATTGCGCTCTTCGAATTGGCATCATGGTAAGGATCATCGACCACGTTCTCGAGCTTCGGGTTCGCTACGCTCCGCCGTGTGCAGCCACGATGAGCCAGCCCGGCGGGGCGACCCACGCATTACGTTGGGGCGGCCTCGATGGATCGCCAGATTGAAGACGGTACAGAGTGGCCCCGAAGCAGTCGAGTGTGTAGCCGTCGCGATGACCCTCCGCCGCCGCAGCGGCCGCAAGCCACACTCGGATCGCGTTCACCTCATGACGAGAACGCCAAGACGAACTCCCGGTCGCTTGCCAGCGCCTCCCGGTCTCTCAAAGTGAGCTCCAACCCCTCTGCTTCCACGGCCGCTCTGCTCCGAAGCAAGGTCAGCTGTGATCCGGTGAGCACCGGGGGCAGGTCTACCCGGGCGAGCACGAGGCGATCGTCTCGAGGAAGCTGTGGGACCACACTCGCCGCATCCTCTCCGACAATCGGACCGACCGGGCGAACCGGACGCGGGCGAAGACGAAGGCGCTGCTCAAGGGCATCCTCCACTGCGGGAGCTGCGGGCGGAGCATGGGGCCGACCTTCACGACTCAGAAGGGGAAGCGCTACCGCTACTACCGATGCCTGACCGCCTCGAAGGAAAGCCACGCCGACTGCCCGGTCCGCTCGGTGCCGGCCGGTGCCATCGAGGACGCGGTCCAGCAGCAGCTCCGCGCGGTGTTTCGCACGCCCGAGCTCGTCGCCATCACCTTCCGCGAGACGAAGGCGAAGGAGCAGACTGAGCGGGAGCGGCTCGAGCGGCGCAAGGGCGAGGTCGAGTCGCGGGCCTCGGAGCTGAGTCAGACGCTCGATCGGCTGGTCGCGGCGGGGGACTCGAGCGAGGCGATCACGGGCCGAATCCGCGACCTCGGGCGGCAGATCGACGAGGCGAATTGTGAGCTGGAGCGAATCACCGGCGAGCTCGAGATCCTCAGGACCCAGAC
>JAVJTD010000384.1:0-7357 GCA_040219065.1 Planctomycetota bacterium | reverse complement strand
GATCGCGGGATCGAGCGGGGCGTGGCGCGCGGTGTCGACCGAGGCATCGATCGCGGCGTGGCTCGGGGGGTCGAGCGAGGCGCCGATCGGGTCGGCGTCGAGCGAGGTGCTCGGCGCTGGGCCTCGAGCTCAGGAGCGAATCCCGCCAGGAAGGCGCCCCCGATCAACAAGGCGACGGCTAGCCTGCGGGCCGCTTTCGTGAGGTTTCCAGATTGCCAACTCATCGTCGGCCTCCTCTTCATGGCACCGCGCCGCTGTCTGCGTCAGCGTGGCGGTGAGTATCGGATCATATACGCCCGGCTCCCCGGGGTGGGGTTGCGAAAGCTGGCGAACGGCGGCTCCAAAGCAAGCGGAGGACCTGTTCGCGAGATGCAGAGAACCGGGTGGGACCACCCGACTCTTCGGCGACGCCCCTCCTCCTCATATCGGCACGGGCTCGGGACTACTCGCCAGGTTCGATCCTAGCAGACGTCCTTCTGTTTCTCACGAGCGATCTCGGACCCGTCGGCGGCCCTTCGAGACGGCAGAACCTGCCGATTCTCCGTGTGCGGCTCAATCGGAGGACGGTGCAACGGCGCTCGGAGAGGACAGCCTGCGGCGGCGTCGCCAAACGATCCAGACGAGCAGGGCGCCACCCAAGAGGATGCCGCCTCCCATCGGGACCAATCGGAGCAGTCTGAGAGGGTTCTCGAGGCGAACCGTCATGACGACATCTTCCGGGATACGCTCGAGTGGAAATCTCCACTGCGCGCTGCTCGGAGTCCACTCGTCGGAGTTGGCGTCGAGGAGGGCGACCCCGGACTCGAATCGAAACCGGAGGAAGCCACCTCGCAGTGCGAGATCGACCCACCCCTGGGGTATCTTCATTCCCTCCAACTTCTTACGGAACTGGCCGATGCCGACCAGTGATCGGCTGATGTTCCAGTTGCCGTTGGAGTCCTCCTCGAAGTCGAAGAACTGGTTCGGGACGACGTCGACCTCGAAAAAGGCCTCCAGATCATCGAACAGGATCCGGAAAGACACGCGCGTCCCGCTCTGGGTGCTGGCGAGTGTGATCCGCTCGACGCGAAGATCGTCGCTGTCGATGAGCTCTTCGACACCTCGTCGATCGACCGGGAGCGCCAGGGTCTGGGAGGGCGTCATCCAGTCGGCGATCGACAGGGCTCGAGGCACGAAGTAAGCGACGTCGATGTACCCGGTTCCATCGTCATGAAGGACGATGTTCTCGTCGTACTCGAAGCAGCCGGCAAGGGAGGTCAGGAGCAGGAGTGCCGCGACGACCCGGAGCGATCGTGTGTGCGGCGTGGCTCGGCTTACTGGCTCTTCATCGCGCGGGAGCGTTCGCGATCCCACCACTGTAGCCAAGCCTCCTTGGTCTCGAGCTTCACGCCACCCGAGAACTCCAGCAGGGCGGTCGTGGACGCCTCTTGGACTTCGGGGTCACCCGAGGACAGTTTCTCGATCAGGGGTTCCACGGCGAGCGGGTTGCCGATCTTTCCGAGCGCCAGGGCCGCTTCGCGCTGCACGATGGAGAAGCCGTCGTTCAGCTTGTGAATGAGGTTTCCGACGGCGATGTTGCTGTGCAGCTCACCGAGGGCCTGGGCGGCCAGTGCGCGAACGACCTCGTCCTCGTCCTCGAGCGCGATCATCATCTGGCGGCTGACCTGGGACTCGAGCTGCGGATTGGCGAGGGCGACCAGGGCGGCGGCGGCATTCCGCCGGACCGACTGGCTGGGGTATTTCAGCATCTTGTCGATGATCGGCGAGACGTCGGTGTCTTCGTCGGCGATGTGAGTGATCGACATGAGGAGGTTGCCGATGACCCGCTCGTCATCAGCCGCCCCGAGGGTCTCGAGCATGAGGGGGACGAGCTCTCGACTGCTCTCCCGATTGGGGAGGAAGCCGAGTGCCGCGGCGGCGATGGTTTGCTGCCACGGCGAGCCGTTGCGGAGGGCGGAGATCAACATCTCGCGGCTCTTGAGCGCCTGGTTGCCGAGCTTTTTCTCGAGCTCGACGCGCTGACGGCGGACGTCGCCTTCTTGAATGGCGAGGTTGGCCAGGCCGTCCCAGGAGCTGAGGTGACGGGCGAACCAGTCGAAGACGTCCGCCTCGTTCAGGGGCTGGTCGGATGAGGTGAATTCGAACGGATCCGATTGCTCCGAGGGAGTTTGAGAATCGTCTTCGTCCGTGGAGCTGCAAGCCGCACCCGCGACCAGGAGCGTCAGGATCAGTGCCAGGTTGAGCCACCGCCAGTGAAGCATGGTTTCCCTCGAAGTCAGAAAGCACCCCGTCGAGGTGGGTTGTGTGAAACAGTCGTCTGCTCGTGGACGGCGCTTCGACGCGACCCACTCCGAAATCCTTTCCGCAAAATCTTCCACAATTGCCGACCCCCTGCCACTGAAAAAAGGCCGAGCCCGAGCGGGTCTCCCTAGACGGGCTTCTGGCCATAAGCTGCTGAAATGAAACGTTTTTTGGCTCTTGGTCCGTCTGATGAGCCGGTGGGAGCAGCCTTGGGCCCTGGCGAGTAGGGCTCTCGGCTAGCCCGGATATCTCACGAGCCAACTACTGCGGCGCCGAATCTACCCATGCCTGCTGCGTCAAGCTCCCTGCGCCGCTTCGACGACCCGCAGGGAGGTCGACTGCGGCGTGCTCGGTCGCTTTCCTTGCATCCATGGGCATCTTCGACGCCTCGCGACGATGTCTCGTGAGATATCCGGGCTAGGTGGCAGGGCGCATCGCCTCAAGGATTCGGAGGCTTCGCGCCGATGGCCAAGAGCAGGAGAGAGTCGAAGCCCCTAGCCGGCGCGGGCCGTTTGGGGACACACCCAGGAGCCGGACCATGGATTCGAAGGGTCGCGTGTGCGCCAAATGTGGCGACGACGTCAACACTCAGGCGGTACTCGAGCGATCGGCGACCCTGTGGGACCAATGGTGCTTTTGCGAGACGTGCAGCATGGAGCTCAGGGTCTTGCTGGAAACCTACCCTGGGCTGCGGTCCGAGATCAGCATGCCGCCGCTCGACCGGATGACTTCCGAGCCGTCGTCGAAAGAGGTGAAAGGCCGCATTGGCCGCTTCTTCGGGCTGTTCGGTTGAGGGTGGGGCAGACAGGGGCATCGCCCCGGGGGTAACGATCACCCTGACCCCGGGTCACCAGGGGTTCGACCCAAGCTCGCCCGATTCTCTTCGAGGGACGTGGGTCACCGGCTAGCTCGACTTGGGCACTCCGATGAGCTCGGGTGGGTTTACCGGCGATCTGGTCCACCGGTCCGCCGCCGGGGGGCCCGGTTTTTTTGAGAAAAGCGCGAGACCTTTTCGCGCGACTCACGACTTTAAGAGTGCGCACACCGTCGTTCTTCTCGAGGCGGCCCTCGAGGGACACCATGTCCGAAGACGACGTCGTCTCTGCAGAGCTCCTGGCAGTTCATGCCGCGATCGCGCCGTGGACCCGCGCTCTGCTCGATCGATTCCATACGCCGAAGAGGATCCTTTCGCTCTCGATTCAGGAGCTGATGCAAGTGCCCGGTATCGGGCCGGCCGGCGCTCGTCATTTACGTGCCCGGCTCGATAACTCCGACCTCGACCGACTCAGCGGGCAGCTTGAGCGAACGGGCTGCCGCGTCCTGACCTCGGGGACACCGGGATTCCCCAGAGAGCTCGAGCTGATGCCCGAGGCCCCTCCGGTGCTGTTTGCGCGTGGCGAGGTGCCTGGGCCACTGCTTCCGAAGATCGCCATCGTGGGGGCTCGTCGCTGCTCGGCCTATGGTCGCCGCCAGGCGCGTCGGCTGGCCGCAGCGTTGGCGCGGCGAGGATTCGTGGTGACGAGTGGCCTGGCGAGGGGGATCGACATCACGGCGCAGGTGGCGGCGCTCGAGGCGGGGAGCTCTGTGATCGCGGTGCTGGGCTCCGGTCTGGATGTCGCGTATCCGCCCGAGCACATCGAGTGGATCGATCGTATTGCCGAGCAGGGTGCCGTTCTGAGTGAGTATCCTCCTGGCACACCCCCCCGGCCAGAGAACTTTCCCTTCCGCAATCGGATCATCAGCGGCTTGTCTCTCGGCGTGATCGTGGTCGAGGCCAGCCTGAGGAGTGGGTCGTTGATCACGGCGAGGTATGCGCTGGAGCAAGGGCGAGAGGTGTTTGCGGTGCCGGGGCCCGTGGATTCGCCGGTGAGCTGCGGGCCGCATTCGCTGCTTCGGGATGGTGCCAAGCTCGTCGAGGAGATCGAGGACGTGCTCGAGGCGTTTCCGGATCTGATCCTGCCAGGTATCGAGGAGCGGACGGTCGAGCCGGAGCCGTCGTCTGCACTGATCGACGCGCTGAAGGAGGCTCCTCGGACGGCGGATGCACTGGCCGCGCGGCTAGGGGAGTCGGTCGATTCGCTCTTACCGAAGCTGCTCGAGCTGGAAGTGGCGGGGCAGGTGGAGCGAATCGCAGGGGGGCGGTTTGCGGCGCGTTGAAGGGTTGGTGCGCTTGCTTCAGAAGACTTCCATCAGGCCCCAGCAGATGGCGCCGAACAGGGCGGTCAGGGAGGTGAAGACGGCGAAGCGCTTGAGGCCCAGCAGCACGATGCCAGGAACGTCGTTGCGGTTCATCGCGCTGAAGACGAGGCAGGCGATCAGGCTGATGACGAGGAAGTAGAAGACGTGAAAACCCAACATCGCTCAGCTCTTCTTTGCCACCACTTCAGGCTGCGCCGGTGCGGTGCCGGAGGCGTCCGCGGCTCGCCCGAGGTTCTTCGACTCGATCAAGTTGTAGGAGTCGATCATCACGAGGAGGTTCATCAGGCCGGCGACGCCGACGAACAGGAGCCCTACTTCCAGACGTCTCGGATCGACGCTCTCATCGACTTGAAAGCCGGCGGTCGCCACGCCGCCCACGAGGGTCGGCAGCCCTTGGAACATGGTCGCGAGGAAGTAGTAGGGGTAGCGTTGTCGATCGAGCACGCAGCCGTCGCCGAGGATCAGGCCGATGACGAACGCGCCCACGACAAGGGACCCGACGAGGATGCCCTTGTTGCGATGTCCGGCGTAGACGTGTCCCGCGCCTGGCAGGAGCCAGCTCAGGAGGACACCCCAGAATGGCTCTCGACGACCGGGGCCGGTGAGGCGGCCGGTTCGATCTCCTGCGATCGTGACGGCATCGGCGACGCCGATGATGTTGATCAGCCCGGCGAGTGCCGAGAGGAGGAGACCGATCGTGAGCCCGCCCACGAGGGCTTTGGGCTCGAGGCTGGGCTCACCTCTCGCGTCGAACTGCAGAGTTCCGTGCGCGATGAAGTTCGGGAGCCCGATGAAGGACTCGGGCACGGCGGCGAGGGGATCCAGGATGGAGGAGGGGATGTGGATCGGTCCGAGGCGGATGTCCAGCCCGACGAAGTCGTTCGCGATGAGCGACCACTTCTGGCTGGCGAAAAGGCCCGCCAGGTAGAGCACCATCACCGAGGCGCACAGTGCGATGGCTCGGCGGTGGCGGCCCAGCATCCAGTGACCCAGGCCCGGGAGCAGCCAGGCCAGCAGGCCCGAGAGCCACACCGAGTGCTTCTTCGTCGTCGTCACGCGTCGGAGATCCCTGTCGTCACGGTCATCGGCCAGGCACGAGCGCTGCCGAGAATACGATGGCGTTATACCGGACCCCGTTCTCGGCATACAAAGGGTTTCGTCGTGGTCGAAGCGCCGCTCGGATTCACGAGGTGCTGGCTGGGGTACGGCCATGTCGGGAATAATGTGAGCCTTCGTTGACAGGTGCGAATCTGGCAAGGGTGGAGATGAAGCGGTTCATGGCTCACGAAACTCAGGTCCGAGTGCGCTACGAGGAGACGGACCAGATGGGTGTCGTCTACCATGCCAAGTATCTCCACTACTTCGAGATGGGCCGCACCGAAGCCTTGCGGGACGCTGGCCTCCGTTATCGGGACCTCGAGGACGCGGGCCTGATGTTGACGGTGACCGAAGTCGGGGTCCGGTACCATGCGTCGGCCCGCTACGATGACCTTCTGACGATCCGGAGCCGCGTGACCGGCCTTGGGAAGGCTCGGATTCGCTTCGACTACGAGATCTTCGACGAGGGTCGTCTGCTCGTCACCGGCCACACCGTGCTCGCGAGTATCGACCGCGATGGCCGCCCGAAGAGGTTGCCCGTTGACGTGGCAAAGCTGGCGGAGGGGATGCGGCGGTGATCGTGTGAGAAGAGGCTCGAGACGAGGCCAGGGTGAGAGCCGTGAGCGCAGCGACCGGTCCTCGCGATATCCGGGGAGGCTCGTTGCCGGCTCGATCCCGAAGTGACGACGAGGACCGGCTCAGAACCGTAACGAACCCGAAGCGCAGCGATGGGACATGCCTGTGCCGGAAGCGACCGTCATCGGTGGTGGAGCGGCGGTGATCGTGTGATCAGGTGAACACTCGACCATTTGAGCGCTTGACCACGTGACACCTGCACACTGAGACCGGACCGAACGAAGCCGGCGCTGCGACGGGCCTGGAGGGAGAGTGCCGAGACCGGCTGAAGCCGTAGCTCCGAATGATCGACCACCCGACCACCTGACCACCTGACCACCTGACCACCTGACCACCCGACCACCCGACCACCTGACCACCCGACCACCCGACCACCTGACCACCCAAGCACCCAAGCACCCGACCACCCAAGCACCCAAGCACCCAAGCACCCGACCACCCGCTTTCCTTGCGACCCCTCGGGGGCGTCAGTACAATCTGGCCTCTCTCGCGGGACCGGTGCGCATGATCGCGGGCAGAATGGGGGGCCAGGCGCCGGTGTGACGTGTTGTTTTCTTGCGAGGGCACACCCGGCGAGACGCGCTGGCCGGGGCGAATGGCGAGCGCGAGGTGAGGAGGAGGTCGATGTCGCAATCGAATGGTCCCGGCCAGAGTCAGGACTCTTGGGGAAGCAAGCTGGGCGTGATCCTGGCGGTGGCCGGCTCGGCCGTCGGTCTGGGAAACTTCCTGCGGTTCCCGGGGCAGGCGGTCAGCAACGGCGCTGGCGTGTTCATGATCCCCTACCTGATCAGCCTGGTGCTGCTCGGGATCCCGATCTGCTGGGCCGAGTGGACGCTCGGCCGACTCGGAGGCTCGCGCGGCTTCAACAGCTCGCCGGGCATCTTCTACACCCTCTGGCACAACCCGCTGGCGAAGTTCTTCGGCGCGTTGGGCATGATCATCCCGGTCGGCGTCTACACGTATTACGTGTACATCGAAGCCTGGTGCCTGGCGATCTCGGTCG
The DNA here is from genome assembly GCA_040219065.1 of Planctomycetota bacterium. Taxonomy (GTDB): domain Bacteria; phylum Planctomycetota; class OFTM77; order OFTM77; family OFTM77; genus OFTM77. Next base: position 120 of record JAVJTD010000384.1, on the reverse strand, counting down.
ACTTCATGCAGGGGCTGACGTTCGATCAGAACGCGGCCGCGGCCGGTGACTACTGGGGGAACCTGATCAGCCTGGTGCTGCTCGGGATCCCGATCTGCTGGGCCGAGTGGACGCTCGGCC
>JAVJTD010000378.1:0-5929 GCA_040219065.1 Planctomycetota bacterium | reverse complement strand
GCTCGCTCGTGCAAGCTCTCACCGACAGACACGGTCCTTATCTCGCTTCGACTTGGGCACTTCTATCGACCCGGCCGCGCCGGGGGAGCGGCTGGCATGAAGCAAGCGGCCAAGAAGCCAGAGCCCGCGCGACCGAAACGGGGAGGTGTCCTCGAGCTGGAAGGCGCTTCTTCGACGTTGCCGACCATCGAGTCAGAAGGTGCCGAGCAAGGGGCCATTCAGAGGACGCCGTCGTGTCGGCCTGGTGCCCTTGGCCCAAGCTCGCTCGTGCAAGCTCTCACCGACAGACACGGTCCTCATCTCGCTTCGACTTGGGCACTCCTATCGACCCGGCCACGCCGGGAGCGGGGCTGGCATGAAGCTCGACGGCCGTGACCGGCTGGTGATCGCGATCGCCCTGGTGTCCTTGGTGCTTCTCGTCCTGGTCCTCGCCTCGGCCTGGATCTCGCCAGAGGAGTCGCAAGCGGCGCCCCATGCATCGCGTGCCGGCCTGCAGTCCGCGGTCCCGCCGCCATCGCCCGAGCTCGAGTGGCTGGCGCGAGCTCTCGGCGCGCTGATCTTGGCTCTGCTATTCGGCTTCCTCCATCTCGGGCGATCGACCAGGGCCTCGAAGCTGAGGACCCTGATCGCAGCCGTTCTCGCCATCGGCGCACTGCAGCTCTGCTTCGCCGATGACGCGAGCACTGCTCGGCTGGGCTTGATCGGAGTGTGGCTGTTGCCAGCCCTCGCCCTGTGGCTCCCCGAGTCCCGAGCGGCGGTCGAGCCACCGCGATGAGCCGCACGAGCGTCCAGCTCCTCTGCGTCGCGATCTACGCGCTCGTCTGCACCTTGGTGGGCGTGTGGTCGCTGCGGCGCACGCATGATCGGCGAGACTACTTCATGGCCGGACGCCGCCTGGGTGGCTGGGTGACTGGGCTGGGTGTCTTCGCGAGCACCTTGAGCGGCTTCTCCTTCATCGGCGGCCCCAGCCTGATCTACCGCCAGGGCTTCAGCTCGATGTGGATCGTGATCACGGGCCCGATCGCGCATGCCATCACCTTCCTGGTGGTCGCAAGGCCGCTTCGGCGCATCGCCGGAGAGCACGACGCCCTGTCCTTGCCCGAAGCGGTCGCAGCTCATTACGGCGACCGGCGCACGGGGCTCTGGACGGCCTTGGTCATCATCGCGGGCGTGCTCGGCTATCTCGGCACGCAGATCCTCGCGATGGCCAATGCGCTGCAGGTGATGCTTCCCGGCACATTGACTCTCTTCCAGAGCGCCTGGATCGTCACGGCCGTGCTGCTCCTCTACTGCACGATCGGGGGCAGTGTGGCCGCGGCCTACACCGACGTCATCCAAGGCCTGTTGATGATCGTCGCGGCGATCGGCGTCTCCGTCTGTGCCTCGAGAGCATTCGAGGGAGGCTACCCCGCGATGCTCGAGACGCTGGAGGCGGACGACCCCGGCTCGGCCGGAGCGTGGGGCGCGTTCGGTCTACTGGGCTGCCTCGGGTGGTACCTCACGTTCACGCTCGGGAGCTGCGGTCAGCCGCACGCGATCACGCGGCTCATGATGACCCGCAGCTTGAAGGACCTTCGCGTCGCGTTTCCGCTCGTCGTGATCGCGGGGATGATCGGCGGCTTGGTGTGGATGTCCGTTGGCACGACGATGCGAGCGCTCGTGGTCTCGGGCTCGATCGAGCCGCTCGCCAGTGCCGACCAGGCAGCCCCCGCCTTCCTCGCGACACAGGCACCTCCGCTCTTGGCCGGCTTGGTCTTCGCGGGGCTGCTCGCGGCATCGATGTCGACGGCGGACGGGTTCTTGAACATCGGCGCCGCGGCGCTCGTCCACGACCTGCCGCGCGGCCTCGGTCGCAACCCCGGCCTCGGTCATGTCGGACGAGCTCGCCTGGCGACGGTCGGGCTCTGCACCGCCGCGTTCGGGATCGCCATCGCGTGGCAGGATCTCCTGGGACTACTCGGCGTCGCGGCATGGGGTCTCTTTGCAGCCGGGCTGGTCCCGGTGATCGCGATCGGCTTCCACTGGCGACGCGCGACGGCTCGCGCTGCGCGCTGGTCGCTGGCGACCAGCCTGGTCGTCAACCTGGGCCTCCGGCTCTCGGGCCTCGGCTTGCCCCACCATTTCGACCCGGGCGCCCTCGCGCTGTTGACCAGCCTCGTGGTGTTCGTCGTGGTGTCCTTCTTGGCGCGTCCGGAATCCTAGCCCGGATATCGGCATCCGCACCGAGAGCCTTCGCGAAGGGATCCGGCAAGGCCGAAGGTCCGTCCGGAGTGGACCGGCGACCAGCTCGGCCGCTCTCGATGCGAGATCCGCATGCACTTTCCAAATCCCCTCGTCTTGCTCCTCGGCACTTGGCTCTTCGCGGCCGGCTGCGAGGACGAAACGCCCGCTCCATCCCCTGAGCCCATCGTCGACGCCGCGGGACTGTCGTTGGCTTACGTGCCTCCGGGTGAGCTCTGGATGGGAAGCGCTGGCGAGGAGGTGCGGGCGAACGAGACGCCGCGGCACCGCGTTCGGATCTCGAAGGGCTTCTACCTCGGGCGACACGAGGTGACGGTCGGCCAGTTCCGGCGGTTCGTGGAGGCGACGGGTCATGTGACCGACGGCGAGCGCGATCCCTCGGGTGGATTCGGGTTCGATCCCGCGACGGGCCGGTTCGTCCAACGCCCTGAGCTGAACTGGCGGCAGCCGGGCTTCGCGCAGAATGGCGACCATCCGGTGGTGCAGGTCAGTTGGCAGGATGCCGAGGCGTTCTGCCGTTGGCTGAGTGAGAGGGAAGGCGCTCACTATCGGCTGCCGACCGAGGCGGAATGGGAGTACGCGTGCCGAGGTGGCACCGGGCTCACGTATGCGAGCGGCGCGGGGGAAGACAGCCTGGCCGGCGGCGCGAACGTCGCGGATCGCAGCTTGGCCCAGGCTCGCCCTTGGGCGCGATGGGCACACGATTGGAGCGATGGTCACGCGTTCACCGCGCCGGTGGGTCAGTACGCTCCCAATGCCTTCGGGCTCTTCGACATGACGGGCAACGTCTGGGAGTGGTGCGCCGACTGGCACGATGAGGCCTATTACGAAAGGAGCCCGAGCACGGACCCACGCGGTCCTGAAGTGGGCACCTTCCGCGCCATTCGCGGCGGCGGTTGGTTCGATCCGGCCGAGCGGAGCCGGGCCGCGATGCGCATCTATTTCCCGCCGACGTTCCGCTACTGCCAGCTCAGTGGGTTCCGAGTCTTGCGGGAGCTTTGAGCCAAAAAGCGGCGGCCGAGCGCGGTCGCCGTGAATCCGGCGCGTGACACGACTCGAAGTCTGGACCGAGGCCTCACGCACTGAACAAAGACTCAAACCTCTCTTTACTCGAAAGCTCATTCAGGAACTTACCATGAAGCTCACTCTCCTCCTCAGCACGATCCTCGCGACGGCCCCGCTCGCCTCGGCGCAGGAATGCGCCAGCTCGAAGTGCCAGAAGCCGAAGGCGCAGGCCGTGACCGTCTCCTGGCACGCCGATCAGGACATCATCGACACCGCCGTCGCCGCCGGCTCCTTCGAGACCCTCGCCGCCGCCGTCAAAGCGGCCGGCCTGATCGACACGCTCAAGGGCGATGGCCCCTTCACCGTCTTCGCCCCGACCGACGAAGCGTTCGCCAAGCTCCCCGAAGGCACGCTCGAGACGCTCTTGAAGCCGGAGAACAAGGGTCTCCTCAAGAGCATCCTCACCTACCACGTCGTCTCCGGAAAGGTGCCCGCCGAGAAGGCGATGAAGCTCACGCGCGGTGAGACCGTCAATGGCCAGAGCATCGACCTGAGGGTCGAGGGCGGCAAGCTTCAGGTCGATGGCGCCCAGGTCATCAAGGCCGACATCCAGTGCACCAACGGTGTGATCCACGTCATCGACACCGTCATCCTCCCCGCGACCAGCGACATCGTCGCCACCGCGACCGAGGCCGGCTCTTTCCAGACCCTCGCCGCCGCTCTGAAGGCCGCCCAGCTCGTCGAGACCCTGAAGAGTGAAGGTCCCTTCACCGTCTTCGCCCCGACCGATGACGCCTTCGGCAAGCTCCCCAAGGGCACCGTCGAGAGCCTCTTGAAGCCGGAGAACCGCGGACAGCTCACCGCGATCCTCAAGTACCACGTCGTCTCCGGTCGCGTCTTCGCCTCCGAGGCGGTCGAAGCCGGCACCTTCCCGACGCTGCAAGGCGGCACCGCCCAAGTCCGCGTCCGGGACGGACGGCTCTACGTCAATGGCGCCGCGATCGTGAAGACCGACCTCGAGACCACCAACGGCGTGATCCACGTCATCGACACCGTCCTCCTGCCCGTCTCGGACTCCTGAGCTCACGGGCCGCGGAGGGCTGCCTCGATGCCGGCGCAGCGAGGCGGCCCTCCCGACGCCCGACTTCTGTCGCGTCCAAAGCCTTGCTAAGATCCACCTTCCTGATCGCGGTCGATCGGGAAGGTGATTCCTCTTCTCGAAACAGGCTTCATGTCGGATCAAAGCCGCAGTCCTCAGAGCGACTCTCTCTTGGAGCGCATCGCCGCTGGCGATGCGGTCGCGGTGCATGAAGCCCTCGATCGATACGGCGGGCTGGTCTGGAGCCTCGCCCGGCGATTCACCTCGGATGTCGGGGAAGCCGAAGACTCGGTGCAAGAGATCTTCATCGAGATCTGGCGCCACGCGGCACGCTTCGATGCGTCGATCGCCTCCGAGCCGACCTTCGTGGCGATGATCGCGAGGAGGCGTCTCATCGATCGCAGACGCCGCGCCGCGCGGCGGCCCGATCCGCAGATGCTCCCCGAGCAGCTCGCCAAGCCCGACGACCCCGAGCGGGACGTCGTCGAGATCGGTGACGAGGCCGCCCGCGCCGCCGACGCGATGAAGCAGCTTCGCCCCGAGCAGCAAAAGGTCCTCGAGCTCTCGATCTATCACGGCCTGACCCATGAGCAGATCGCCGCCAAGACATCGATGCCCCTGGGGACCGTGAAGACGCACGCTCGCCGCGGCCTGATCAAGATCCGGGAGATCCTGGGACTGGGGAAGAACAAGTCGTCCAAGGAAGTCTCGGCATGAGCTCGCCCCTCGAACCTGGCCGGCTCGAGGAGCTGCTCGCCGACCGGGCGCTCGACGCACTCGAGACGGAGGATCTCGACGAGCTCTCGCGTCTCCTCGGTGACAGCCCGCACCTCGAGGACCCGACCTACGAGTACACCGCTGCCGCACTCGAGCTCGCCTTTGCCAGGCAAGACGGATCGGCATACACGCCGTTGCCTTCCTCGCTATCGGCCAGCATCGAGCAAAGGCTCCTCGCCCTCACCTCACCGGGCCAAGCCCCGAAGCCCAGGCCCGCTCCGGACCTTCCGGCCCGGCATCGTATGCGCCTCACGGGTGCCCTCGGTTGGCTCGTGGCGGCCGGGTTGGCGATCGTGATCGCCTGGCCCGCCTCCGATGGAGAGCCAGCCGAGGCAAGGGAGCAGCTCGTCCACCTCGCGAAGGATCTCGTGACCTGGAGCTGGCGAGTGCAGGCGGGATTCGAAGGCAGCCGAGGCGATGTCGTCTGGAGCCCTCAGAGGGAAGAAGGGTACATGCGGCTGTCGGGCTGGCGCATCAACGATCCTGCGAGCGAGCAGTATCAGCTCTGGATCTTCGATCGAGACCAGGCCAACCCGATCGATGGCGGCGTCTTCGATGTCTCGAGTGACGGCGACGTCATCGTGCCGATCGACGCCAAGCTGGGTGTCGGCGAGGCGTACCAGTTCGCCGTGACGATCGAGAAGCCCGGTGGCGTGGTGGTGTCGGGACAAGACACGATCGTCGCCGTCGCGCTACCGTGAACGGCTGAAGCCAGTCTCGGCGCCTCAGAGAAGGCCGGAACGGGAAGGGCCCTCGCAAAGCAGGAGGGTGAGAGCCGCAAGCGCAGCGACCGGTCCAGCCTCGGCC
>JAVJTD010000377.1:0-54622 GCA_040219065.1 Planctomycetota bacterium | reverse complement strand
GCTGGGAGCCGTTTCCTCGACGTTGCCGACGATCGAGCGGAAAGGTGCCGAGCAAGGGAGCATTCGGAGTGCGCTGTCTCGCCGCAACGGTTGCGACCGGCCCAAGCTCGCTTGGGAAAGCCCTTACCGACAGACTCGGTCACCGGCTCGCTCGGCTTGGGCACTCCATTGCCGCTACGTTCCGCTTCACGCATCACCGTGCGTCGGGGAACAACTCCTTCAAGTCTCGCCGGTACTCCGAGACCTTTCTCGGGTCGAAGGGCTCTCCGATGCGACTTCCCCGAAGCTGGACTCCGGAGTGGGACTTCGTGAAGTCGTCCCGCATTCGATCGAAAGAGCAGTTCTGAAAGAGCAATCGGCTCTCGGTCCGTGAAGCATCGTCGAGGACCAGGAAGAACGTCTCGAAGCGGCAGTCCTCAAAGGATGCCAGGAGCTTGGCCGACCAGCGGAAGAGGTGTCCTCCGCCGGGCGAGCGACCATATCCGCCTTCGAACCGGCATTGCCGGGCACGAATGAGGCTGGGAGACTCGGCTACGCTGAAGATGTTGCTTCCACCCGCTCCGCGGTCGAATCCCACGATGCGCACTCTTTCGATGTCCAGCACCAAGCTACCGGTTCGGAGATCGAAGACGCCGTGACGGCTTCCATCGAGCGTCAGGTCCTCGATGCGCAGCCGCTCGACATTCCCGCGCATGCTGAAGTCGTGTTCGAGCTGGAGCAACGTCGCGTCCATTCCAGCGCCGCGGATCGTGACGTCCTTGGCCCATTCCTCCCGGAACGTCCTCGAGGTGGTGTCGACCTGGAACACTCCGGCCGGGAACTCGACGACCGTCCCGTCGTCGATCTCGAGCGCGTCTCGATCCTTGGTGGACTTCGCCGCGAGAGAGAGGCCGGAGAGTCGGCCTCGCGGAGCTCGGGGCGTCAGCACACGATCGACGATCGACCGCGCCTGATCGTAGTCGGCCGGGAGCTCGAGCTGTGCACTCGCCCAGCGCGACATCAGCTCGACAGCTTCACCCGACTGCACGACACGTTCGTTCTTCTCGATGCGCTCCTGATCCTCGGCGAAGCGGCCTGCGAGCTCGCGGGGTAAAGCGAGCACTTGGCGCTCGAACTCTGCCACGAGCGCATCGACGTCCTTCTCCGGAGCCGCAGGCCGCCGGGCGAGAATCGCGTTTTCGATCTCTCGCCGCGCCCACGCACGCAGGTGCTCGGGGATGAGCGCACCATCGGTGGCCTGACGGGGCTCTGTGGTCAAACGGAGCTCGGGCGTCGACTCCTCGGTCTCGCGCGATTCACTCGAGTCAGTGAGCTCCGGCAGCGACCGAGCGGAGTCGTCGTGACTGGCCTCGGGCTCGATCAGGGCAGATGGGTGCGACTCCCGCTTCGCCTCCTCATCGCCGCATGCAGCCAATCCCAGAACAGCCAGTCCCATTGTGATCCGAATGGCATACCGCATCGGTGATTCCCTTTGGTCGTCAGCGCCGGTCTCCCGAGTCCTCCGCAGTCGCTTGCAGACTCTCCAGATAAGCCACCAGATCAGCGAACTGTTCGAGCGTCAATCCCGATTGCAGTCCATTGGGCATGGGCGACAAGGGACTCGTCCAGCGCTCGACGATGTCGCCCGTGCGAATCGTCAACGGCTCGCCTTGACTGTCGACCAGCCTGAGGCGGCCGTTCTCCTCGCCGAGCGGCATGCCGAATACGAGACGGCCGTCTTCGAGCTCCAGGCCGATGGCTCGATAACCTTCGCCGATGCGCTGAGAGGGTTCGAGGATCGAGGTGATCAATTCGGCGCGCGGGTACTTCACGCCGACATCACTGAGCTCGGGGCCGACGCGCTCGCCGACGCCTTCGGCCACGTGACATCGCACGCAGCCGACGCCATCGCGATCTCGGAAGATCTCGCGACCGACACTGGCATTGCCGGGTACCTTGATCGCATGGGCGCGATAATCCTCTTGATCGAGAGCGATCGCGTCCCCGATGTCGAACAGGGGACCCTTGGCCTGATCGGCGATCTTGAAGTTGAAGCTCCAATCGCCACCATCCTGGCCGATGCGGACCAGGATCGCGTTCAGGCCGGGCTGGAGCTTCACGTCGATTCGATCCTGATCGGGCGTCCAGCCGCGTGCGCTGCCATTGTGGTGCACCTCTTCGCCATTGACGAAGACGGACACTTGATCATCGCTGCCGACAGCGACCTTCGCCGTGCGCGCCGTGGTCGATTGCAACCAAGTCGCCGCATAGGCGACGCAATCCGTATTCGGCGTCATCATCGCCCGGAGGTCGATGAACCCGTGAGGACGATCCGTGGTATGGAATTGCCAGTCGATCGCACCTCCCTCCATCGAGGGAACCACCGGAGCGCCGTCGACCACCATCGGCGAGAAGAAGTCCCTCGGCAGATCGTCCTTCTTCGGGAATGGGCCCAAGATCTGCCATTCGCGAACAGGCTGTGGATCCTGATAGATGGACCGAATCGACACCAACGCCGCCGGCGGGAGCTCGCCGCGGATCTGACGGCTCTCCAGCTCCGAGCGCACTGCGTCGCGAATCGAGCCGAGAGCCTGGACACACTTCGCGCGGCGCGCCGATTGGCCGTCCGTCAGACCGGCGAGGTAGGCGTCGAGCGCGCGTGCATTCGGAATAGAGGTGAGTGCATCGATGGCCTCGCCGCGCAGACCCGGGTCCTCCTCGACCAATCGGATGAGATCGGGAACCGCCTCGGTGTCCCGCAGTGTCGCGCTCGCCCTGGTGGCCTCTCGCCGGACCGCCGGGTCCGGGTCTTTCAGATACGTGCGAGCCAATGAGCGTGCGGTCGACCCGCCGATCGAAGCCGCGCACTGGGTCAAAGCGATGCGGACGTGCCCCTCGGGGTGGGAGTTCAGGGCACGCAAGGACGAGACGGTCTGCTCGTCGCCGATCTCCGACAAGGCGGCGAGCGCCGAGCCGATGACGTCTCGGGACGCCTGCTTCCGGCAGCAGGCATCGATGAGCGCCTGCCGTGAGCCCGGTGTGTCGATTTGGCGCAAGGCCGTCACCGCAACGTCGATCGCTTCCGACGAAGCCCCTGGCTCCAAGGTCGCGCGGAGGCTGGCAAGGGTGGAGGGCGCGTCGTCGCGTAGCGCGCCGAGCAAGCGGAGCCCGGCCAGTCGGACGCTCGGGTCCGGGTCGTCGGCCAGTCGGCGTACTTCGGGAAGCGCCGAGCGGTCCTTCGTCCAAGAGACGGCCTCGAGCGCCGCGGCCCGTACCTCGGGTGCCGAGTCCTGGAAGGCCGCGCGGATCGCCGCAGCAATGGCGCCGGTGCGCTCCCAATCGATCGCCGGAGCCGGTCTCGGATCGCGAGCGGGTTGGATGCTCCACCACTTGCCATCCCAGGGCGCAGGCTTTCGGTGCAGGCGAGCGAGCTGACCGAGGGCGAGCGCACGACGCTCGGGCTGAGCGGAGGTGCTCATCAGACCGAGCAGCGCGTCGACCAGGCCGGTCGAGTACTGCTCGTGAAAGGTGAGGAGGATTTGGGGGAGGGCCGTCTCGGGTGCGGTCTCGAGGGCGGCGACGACCGGTGTCCAATGATCGATGCGCTGAATGGCCTTTCTTATTGAGAACCGCAGGAAGGCGTCGTCTTCCCGAAGCAGCGAGAGCACGAGCGGCCCGGTCGCGGCGTGATCTCCGACGCGACCGAGGGCCGCCGCGGCTTCTCTTCGGACGACGGGATCCGCGTCGGCGAGGAGAGGAAGCAATGGCGCCGCATCTTGGAGCCGACGCTCACCGAGCGCGCGAGCCGCCTGCGCCCGCGTGTCCGCATCCGGATGCGCCAAGGCCGCGATCATGTGCCGAGTCGCTTCATCGCCGCCGATGCTCTCGAGCGCCCAGATCGCATGGCGGCGAGCGCGGCGCGAAGTGGAGTCCCGAACGACGCCCGCGAGCTCGGGCACGGCGGCCAGCCCTCGCCGCGCAAGGGCGCGCTGTGCAACGAGCCGTTGGCGATAGGAGACACTGGTGAGGGAAGCTTCATTTGAGATCTGCGTCGTGGCTGGCCCTTCATCGTCTGCCCGCCGCAGCCGGAAGACGCGCCCGGTGACATTCGGTTGTCGCCAGCCAGGATATCCCCAGTCGGCGATGTAGACGAAGCGCCCGTCGGGCGACTCGCAGATGTCGAGTGGGCGGAAGTCCTGCACCTTGCCGGAACGCACGAAGTCCTCGGCGATGTCGACGGCGTAGGTGGAGCCGCTCGGCCGCACGACCAAGCGGCGCACGACCCCCTTGCCCCATTCGCAGAACAGCAGGTTGTCATCGAACTGGGCTGGCCAGACGCCGCCGCGATAGGCGAGGCCGCCGACGGGGGAGCCACCGCCGTAGTCGGCCATCGGGAGGAGCATGCGGTCTTGGTGATCGTGGTAGTCCCAAGGGTAGCCGTAGTAGCCGCCGCGGATGATGTGTGTGAAGCGCGTCCACCAGCCCAGCCCGTCGTCGGTGTTGTCGTAGGTGAAGATGTCGTCCTTCGACGTCATCGCCACGTCGAGGTGGTTGCGCGTCCCGGACGCGACGACCTCGAGGTCGGTGCCATCGGGACGGACGCGCACGACGCCGCCGCCCCGGAGCGTGATCGTCTTGCCGTCAGTGCCGGTCGCCTTTGGCACACCCTTGTCACCGACCGAGACGTAGAGGAATCCGTCCATCGCCAGGCGAATGCCGGTGACGATGTGATCGTTGAAGCCGCCCGCCCAACCGGGAGCCGGTGGCCCGAGATCATCGATCAGGACCCGGCGCTCCTCGGCGACGCCGTCGCCGTCACGGTCCCGCAAGACGGTCAGGTGCGGCATGTTCATCACGTAGATGGCATCATCGATCTGCTGCAGCCCGAAGACGGCGAAGAGCTTCTCGGCAAAGACGGTCTTGGTGTGAGTACCGTCCTCGTTCCACCGGAACAGCCAGATCCGATCAATCGGCTGATCGGTCGGCCCGGGCATGTCCATCGGATCCTCGGCGACGAGCAGCGAGCCATCGTCCAGGCAGTGGACCGCCGAAGGCCACCGGATCTCCGGCGCCTCGGCGATCAGCTCGATCGAAAAGCCGTCGGGCACCTCGGGCAGCGCCTGGGGCTCTGGCTCTTGCACCATGACTCCGAGCGCGATCCAACAGGCGGTGATCAAAGGCTGCATCATCATCGTTCCTCAGCGCGGGTATGCACGATCTTCAGGATCGCCACAGCATACCGAACATGCCAGAGCGGGCCAAAGTGGAGAGCCCCCAAAGCCGAGAGTGACTCCCGCGAGCACCGACAGGCAATAAATCTGCTCCGTGGCCCCCGTGTCCTCCGTGTTGATCTTCCCCCGTGCTCCCCGTGTTCTCCGTGTAGATCTTCCCCCGTGTTCTCCGTGTCCCCCGTGTTGATTCTCCCCGTTCCCCCGTGTCACGTCCGAGGGCTGGACGGAGACCGGCCAGTGGAAGACCGAAGGCGATCAGTTCCTGATCCGCCCCTCCGCCGAAGGCAGCTTTGGAGCTGGGCGAAGTTCGAGAGCCGCTCCGATGGCATCGTCTTCGTCCCTCACGCCGCTCCGCCGGGGGATTCCAACCGCTTCCCGATCGAGCCGCGGCGCCGTGTGAACTGAGGGGGTGGAGTCCTGGCGCAAGCTCGCTCGAGGGAGGTCGGCTCAGAAGAGCCGGCCTCTTTCTCGCTCGGCTTGCGCACTCCAATGTTGGGGACGCGGATCCCTTTCGCGCAAGCTCGCTCGAGGGAGGTCGTCTCGGAGGAGCCGGCCTCTTTCTCGCTCGGCTTGCGCACTTCTGTCTTACGACGACGCCGACGAATAGGCCCGCAGCCCGATGCGCCAGAAGACGTAGGTGGCGACGCTGAGCCCGGCGGTCACCAGCACAATGTGTCCCAAGCCTGCCAGCGTGGCGCCTTCGAAGAGCAGGTAGGTCGGTTGCGAGATGAGCACCGCGAAGGGGATCACCGAGAGCAAGATCCGCTTCAAGGCGCCTTGGTAGATGCGGTGGGGGCGCTCGGCGAGGAGCTCGATGCCGAAGAAGAGGCTGCGGGATCCTTCGGCGTGCTGCAGCCAGAAGACCGGGATCAGGAAGACCAAGTACAAGAGCGTGTGCAGGTACACGCCCACCAGCAGCAGGACCACGTGCAGCGCGATCGGCCCGATTCCCAGCTCGCCGGGATACCGCCAGAACGACCAAGTCAGGATGCCGATCGCGATGAAGAGGTTGAGGAAGGAGTTCGCCGCGAACTCCCTCAGCGTCAGGAAGAAGAGCGGCGCGACCGGTCGGATCAGGTAGTAGTCGAGCTGCCCCTTGTTGACGAAGTCGGGGAACGCCCAGAGGTTGTTCGCGACGACCGTCATGTGGACCGCATCGACGAAGAAGACGCTCGCCACGAAGATCAGCACCTGATCGATGTCCCAGCCCGCGAGGTCTTTGGTGTGCTGGAAGAGGATCCCGAAGAAGCCGAGCGTGATCAGGTAGAAGACGCCGTCCATCACGACGCGGAAGAAGAAGTCGACGCGAAACTCCAGCGCCTTGGAGAACGAGAAGCGCAGGAAGTGCACGTACAGCCTCGCGTAGCGCCACATCAGATGCCGACCCCCGTATACCTCGCCTCGCCGCGGCGCCACACCCAAGCACCCGCCCAGGCGATGATCACGTTCCAGACCGCCAGGACGAGCGCGGCGTGCGCCCATTCCGAAGCGGTCGCCTGACCCAAGAGCACCTTCGTCGGCGAGTAGAAGAGGTGCGGGAAAGGCGTCCAGATCAACGCGTCAAAGGCCCAGCCCGGGAACAGATCGATCGGCAGTAAGACGCCGCCCAGGAGCTGCGTTCCGAGCTGCAGCAAGACGGCGAGGCTCCAGACGTTGTCGGCCCAAAAGGCGAGGGCGTGGATGGGCCAGCCGATGAGGAAGTAGGCGCCGTTGGCCAAGGCCAAGAGTACGGCGCCCGCCGCGAGGTTCCAGGGACTCCAGTGCTCGCCGACGCCGAGCCAGGCGATGAATGGGACGCCGATCAATAGCAAGAGCACCATGTGCGGCATCAAGGCGCCGAGATGCTGAGCGTACTTGAAGAGCCTCAGGTGCGTCGGATAGAGGCAGTACTTCGTCAGCTCGCCTTGGTAGATCTCGTTCGAGACCGCCAGCCCGAGGTTCGGACCGCGCACGACCCGCCCGAGCAGCGCGGCGATGATCGTGTAGAGAACCATGTCCTCGAATCGGTAGCCGCCGATCGTCGCCTGGTCGTTCGACCGATAGATCGACTGCCAGAGGTAGTAGGGAATCACGAAGCCGATCACGAGGATGCTGAGCGCGTTCGTCCAGAAGGACACCCGGTAGCTCATCGATTGGCGAGCCTCGAGGCTCAGCACATGCAGGAACAGGCGCGGAGTCATCGAGCCCGCTCCGATTGCAGCTCTTCGATGATGCTGCCGACCCCGATCTCCTCGATCGTCAGGTCGGCCACCGAGAGCTTCTCGAGCAGGGCGGCCGCGGCCCGGGCGACACCGCCGCGCGGCACCTTCAGCCTCACCTTGGTGTCTTCTCGCTCTAGCACCTCGCCGTGACTTTCGAGCGCCTCGAGCGCGGCCTCGCTCGGAGCGTTGTGCAGATGGGCGATCAGGATCTTGTGCCGAGCGAAGTCCTGGAGGATGCGATCGCGCGAGCCGTCGTACACCAGCTCGCCGTCGCGCAGGATCATGATGCGCTCACACATCCGCTCGATGTCGTCCATGTAATGGCTGGTGACGATCATCGCCGGCGCGTGACGCTCGCGATACTCGAGGATGAACTCCCGCACGGCGCGCTGCGCGGAGAGATCGAGCCCGATCGTCGGCTCATCGAGGTAGACGACCCTCGGTGTGTGCAGCAGCGCAGCGATCAGCTCCATCTTCATCCGCTCGCCGAGAGACAGGCGCCTCACCTGAACGTCGAGCAAGCTGGCGACTCCCAGCATCGCGCTCAGCTCGTCGAGGTTTCGGCGGTAGTCCGCTTCGGGGATGCGGTAGATCTCCTTGAGCAGCAAGAACCCATCGGCAGCCGGCAGATCCCACCAGAGCTGAGCCTTCTGTCCCATGATCAAGGCGAGCTGGCTGCGAAGGCGATTGTCCCGCTCCCAGGGACGATAGCCGAGGACGCGCGCCTCGCCGCTGGTCGGCGTGATCACCCCCGAGAGCATCTTGACGAGGGTCGTCTTGCCGGCGCCGTTCGCACCGACAAGGCCGACGATCTCGCCTTCGCCGATGGAGAACGAGATCTCGCGGACGGCCGGCTTCTCGGTCCATTCGCGGCGAAACAGGGAGCGCAGAGAGGCCTTGAGGCCGGGCGCCTTCTTGTGGATTCGAAAGGTCTTCGAGAGACGTTCGACTTCGATCATCCGCGGATCGTCCGCCCGGGTTCTTTGGAGCTCTGAAGAGCAGCGTCGCCCGGGTGCGGCGCCGCCCTCAATCCATCTCGGCGAGGACCTTCTGCAGACCCTCTTTCGCGTCGGCGAAGAACATCACGGTGTTCTCGGCCTCGAAGAGGGGGTTCTTGATGCCGGCGTAGCCGGGGCTCAGGCTGCGCTTGACGACGATGACGGTGCGCGCTTCCCAGACATGGAGCACCGGCATGCCGGCGATCGGGCTGGTGGGGTCGGTATTCGCCACCGGGTTCACGACATCGTTGGCGCCGATGACCATGACCAGGTCCGTCTGGCGAAAGTCGCTGTTGATCTGGTCGAGCTCGAAGAGCTGATCGTAGGGGACGTCGGCTTCGGCCAGGAGCACGTTCATGTGTCCGGGCATGCGGCCAGCGACGGGATGGATCGCGTAGCGGACCTTGACGCCGCGCTTGTGGAGCTTCTCGGCGAGCTCGCGGACGAGGTGCTGCGCCTGAGCGACGGCCAGGCCGTAGCCGGGGACGAAGATCACCGAATCGGCGGCGTCGAAGAGCATCGCGACTTCTTCGGCCGAGGACTCCTTCACGCCGGTGTACCCGCTGCGATCGCCTTCGCCCGCATCGTCTCCGATGCCGCCGATGAGGACGTTGCCGAGCGAGCGGTTCATCGCCTTGCACATGATGCGTGTGAGGATCAGGCCCGAAGCACCGACGAGTGCACCGGCCACGGCGAGGAGCTGGTTGGCCAGGACGAATCCGGTGGCGGCGGCCGCGAGGCCGGAGTACGAGTTGAGCAGCGAGACGACGACGGGCATGTCGGCGCCGCCGATGGGCAGAACGAGGAGCACGCCCAGGGTGGCCGCCGAAGCACAGACGATGATGGCGGGGAACACCACGGCGAATCCGGTCGCATTCGCGAGCCAGAAGCAGCACGCGATCGCCACGATTGCGATGGCGAGATGCAGTCCGTGTCGCGCCGCACCCTGAAGCGGATGGGTGAGCTTGGAGCCGCGGAGCTTGAGATACGCGACGCCACTACCGGTCAAGGTCAGAGAGCCGATCATGATCGAGGCTGCGACGGCGATTGCATACGTCGAGCCGAAGAAGTGATCGGCGAGGGCGGTCTCGCCGCCGAGCTCGGTGAAGGCGACGAAGGCGGACGCGCCGCCGCCAAAGCCGTTGAAGGCCGCGACGAGCTCGGGCATCGCCGTGAACGGGACGCGCACCGAGAGCACCGCGCCGATGCCGCCACCGACCACCATGCCGGCGATCATCACGCCCCAGGACAGTGAGGTCTCGTGGGCCACGGTCGCCAGGACGGCGATCAGCATGCCGATCGAGGCGACGATGTTGCCGCTGCGGGCCGTGCGCACGGTCGATAGCCGCTTGATCCCCATCACGAAGCAGACCGACGCGACGAGGTAGGACAGGGTGAGGAGCTGGCTGTTCACCGTCAGTCCTTCTTCTTGAACTTCTCGAGCATGCGATCGGTGACGAGGAAGCCACCGACGACGTTGGTCGTCGCGAAGACGATCGCGATGAAGGCGAAGACGCCGCTCCAGAAGCCGCTGCCGGTGCTGGCGGCGATGACGGCGCCGACGAGGGTCACGCCCGAGATCGCGTTCGAGCCGGACATGAGCGGTGTGTGCAGGGTGGGTGGCACCTTGGTGATGATCTCGAAGCCGAGCATCACGGCCAGCACGAAGACGAAGAGCATCCCGAGCATTACGCGCCTCCCGGCGCTTCGAGCGCCTCTTTCACCTTGGCGTTCACCACCTCGCCGTCTCGCAACACGGCCGCTCCTTGGACGATCTCGTCGTCCCAATCCGGAGTGAGTGCGCCGTCCTGGATCAGCGGCTTCACGAAAGCCGCGACGTTGCGACCGAACATCAAGCTCGCATCGCTCGCGAGCATCGCCGGCAAGTTCGTCTCGCCGATGATCGTCACGCCGTGCACGATGACGCGCTCGTCGGGCTTGGAGAGCTCGCAGTTGCCGCCTTGGCCGGCCGCCATATCCACGATGACCGAGCCGGGCTTCATGCGATTCACCATGTCCTTGGTAACGAGGATGGGCGCCTTGCGACCCGGGACGAGGGCCGTCGTGATCACGACGTCGGCGGCGGCCACGTGCTCGGAGAGGATCTCCTGCTGCCGCTCGAGGAACTCCTCTTTGGCTTCGCCGGCGTAGCCGCCATCGCCGGCGAGCTGGCCGGTGTCGACGAAGGTACCGCCGAGGCTCTCGACCTGCTCCTTGACCTCGGGCCGCACATCGGTCGCCTCGACCCTTGCACCAAGGCGCTTGGCCGTGGCGATCGCTTGAAGTCCCGCGACACCGGCACCCATGACGAGCACGCGGGCGGGCGTGATCGTGCCGGCGGCCGTCATCATCATGGGAAAGAAGCGGGGCAGGGCAGTGGCGGCGAGGAGAACGGCGAGGTAGCCACCGGCGCTGGCTTGGCTGCTGAGGACGTCCATCTTTTGGGCGCGGGAGATGCGCGGCACGAGCTCGAGCGCCCAGCAGGTGGCCTTCTTCGCCATCAAGGCGAGCACGAGGTCGAGCCGGCCGAGGGGCTGGACCACCGTGACCAGAGCGGCGCCTTCTTTGAGGGCCGTGACGCCGAGGCTGCCGTCCTCGGGGGCCTGGACGCGCAGCACGAGGTCGGCTTGGCCGAGGGCCTTCGCGAGGTCGGTCTCGATCTTGCCGCCGACGTTCTCGTAAGCGCTGTCGAGGAACCCGGCCGCTTCGCCCGCGCCGGCCTGGATGCGGACCTCGGCGCCCGTCGCGATGAGCTGCTTGACCGAGTCGGGGCCCAGCGCGACGCGTCGCTCTCGCTCAGCGGTTTCTTTGGGCACGAAGACCTGGACCATCGACCGTCCTTCGAAAAGCGAACCGGCGCCGGTGAGCGGCACGAACGGCGACGAAGGAGCACGGTTCTTCGGCCGACCGACCGCCCGGCGCCTGGGCGAAGTCTCTCGATCACCCGCAGCACCGAGAAGCCTCCCCGCGCGGGCGATCCAGGGAAGGCGTCAGGCTAATGCCACCCCTGGAGGAATGCAAGCCGCTGTGAGCATTCGGGTGCCCGATGGGGGCGAGCACGAGGGGCGATGCTCGTCATGCTCTCGGCGCTCAGAGGAGTGCCTGAACGTTCTCCGGGGGACGACCGATGATGGCGCGATCACCTTTCACGACGATTGGGCGCTCGATCAGAATCGGGTGCTCGTGCATCGCTTGCAAGGCGGCTTGGCGGTCGGGGGCCTTCTCGTCGAAGCCCAGCTCTTTGAAGGGAGCTTCCTTCTTGCGCATCAGCTCGAGAGGTTCGATGCCCAGCCGGTCGACGATCGCTCCCAGCTCCTTGGCGCTCGGCGGCGCTTCGAGGTAGAGCACGATGTTCGGCGTGGCGCCGGCCTCCTCGAGTAGCGCCAGGGTCTGGCGAGATTTCGAGCAGCGGGGATTGTGGTAGATCGTGATCTCTTGGGACATGATCGGTGCTTCCTGGCAGCGTTCGAATGAAGAGGACTGTTCGCCGAGGGCGGACATCCTACCGGTTGGAAGCCACTCCTGGGAGGGGACTCGATGCGTCGACTCTCGATCTGCTCACTGCTCTTGGTCGTCGCGTGCAGCACCCCCGGGACCGAGCCGGTCGACGGTCCAGAGCCCCGGCTGCCGCGGCCCGATCTGCCGAGCGATCGACCTCTCCAGGTGGGCTTCCTGGTCATCGAAGGCGTTTACAACACCGAGCTGACCGCGCCGCTCGATCTCTTCCATCACACCGTCTTCCACACGAAGCCGGGCATGGAGGTCTTCACCGTCGGTCGCAGCACCGAGCCCATTCGCACGTTCGAGCAGCTCGCGATCACACCGGACTACGACCTCGAGTCTCACCCGGACATCGACGTGCTCGTGGTGCCGAGCGCCGAGCACAACATGGATACCGACCTCGAGGACGCTGCCCTCATCGAGTGGGTCCGCCGCGTCGGCTCTCGGGCGCGTTACGTGATCTCGCTCTGCGATGGCGCCTTCGTGCTCGCGAAAGCGGGCCTGCTCGACGGTCGCGCCGCCACCACGTTCCCCGGTGATCAGGACCGCTTCGCCGAAATGTTCCCGGACATCGACCTCAGGAGAGGCGTCTCGTTCGTGCACGATGGTCCAGCGCTGACGTCGGAAGGTGGCGCCAAGAGCTTCGACGTCGCGATGTATCTCATCGACCACCTCTATGGCGTCAAGGTCGCCCGGGGCGTCGCGGGCGGCCTCATCATCGAATGGCCGGACTCCTCGATACCTCGCGTCGTCGTGGAGTGAAAAGTGGGACATCTGTGCCGGGAACGGATTGCCAAGCTCCAGTCGGGTCCCCGCGGGTAGAGGCCGAGTAGACCGCCACACGCGCGCGCTCGCCGCGGTGGTAGACTGGCGCTCCATTTCTGACGCCGCTCTCAAGCCCCCGATGGAGCCACTCGATGAGCACCCATTGCGCCCGTTGGATCGCCAGTGCGACGTTCCTGCTCTCGAGTGCGTGGATCGGCGCCGCGGCGGCGCAGGACGTCGACGCCAAGCGCCAGGAGTCGCTCGCGAGTCAGGTCGTCATCCACCGCGATGAATGGGGCGTACCACACGTCTTCGGTGAGACCGATGCGGCGACGGTCTTCGGGTACGTGTATGCGCGGGCCGAGGACGAGCTCGAGCGCATCGAGCTGTCGATCCTGACGGTGCTCGGGAGATACGCGGAGCTCCAAGGCGAGAGCGCCGTCCCGCAGGATCGGGCGATGCGCTTCCTCGGCGTCCAGCGGCTGGGGCGACGCCACTATGAAGAGGCGCCGGCAGCCACGCGTGCGCTCGCCGATGCCGCGGCCGATGCCCTGAACTTCTACGTTCGGAAGAGCGGCGAGCGCCCGAAGGTGATGGACCGCTTCGAGGGCTGGCACTTCTTCACCGCCGAGCTGGGTATGGCGCTGGGACAGATGCCAACGTTGGATCCTGAGACTCTGGAAGAGCGAGTGGGCGGCCGCTCCAGAGACGGCTCCAACGTCTGGGCGATCGCGCCCTCTCGCAGCGAGTCGGGGCATGCGATGCTGCTCATGAATCCGCACATTCCCCTCGGTGAGGTCTATGAAGCGCACCTTCGCAGCGACAGCGGGTGGCACCTATCGGGCATGAATGCCTATGGCCTGGGACTGATGCCGTGGGTCGGTCACAACGAGCACATCGCCTGGAGCTTGACCGTCAACTACCCCGACGCGGCCGACGTCTACCGCCTCACCTTCGACGATCCCGATGACCCGCTCGCCTACCGCTACGGTGAGGGATACCGGAAGGCGACGACGCGTGAGATCGAGCTGCGGGTGAAGGGGAAGGACGGCTTCGAGACCCGGAGCTTCACGGTGATCGAGACGCACTACGGCCCGGTCCTCGCCGAGCACGACGGCGACAAGCTGGCCGTGAGGATCGCCGGGCTGGAGCGAGGTGGTCTCTTGTCCCAGTGGTACGCCATGGGCCGGGCGAAGAGCTTGTCCGAGCTCCGGGACGCGATCGACGATCTGGCGCTCGTGTATCACAACATCGCTGGAGCCGATCGCGATGGGAACATCTTCTACGTCTACAACGCCGCGATCCCCAAGCGCCGCGGCGGCGTCGACTGGAATCGGCCGGTCGATGGGGCGGACCCTCGAAACGAGTGGGATGGGCTGCATCCTTTCGAGGAGCTGCCGCAGGTCTGGAACCCGGAGTCGGGCTGGCTACAGAACTGCAACTCACGGCCCTACACGACGACGGCATTCGGAAACCCGAAGGAGGAGGACTTCCCGAGATACCTCGGCCGCGACCGTGACGATCCGCGCGTCGGGATGTCTCACGCGCTGCTCTCGGAGTCGCCCAAGATCTCATTTGAAGGTCTCGAGGCCCTGGCCTTCGATCGGCGAGTCTTCGAGGCCCGAAGGTGGCTTCCCGAGATCTTCGGCGCGTTGGACTCTCTCGAGGATCCGGAGCGACTCGGGATGCTCGCGCCCGCGCGGGAGATCCTCGAGGAATGGGATGGTCGAACCGCTCTCGATTCGGTCGGTTCGACGGTCTTCCTGCTCTGGTGGGAGACGCTCAGCCCGAAGATCCTGAGGGAGCAGCCCGTTTCGAAGAAGGAGATCCTCGAAGCGCTGGAAGCGGTGGCTCGGTACCTGAAGACCAGGCACGGAAGCCTCGAGGTCGCCTGGGGAGACATCAATCGGCACCAAAGGTGGCTACCGGATCAGACGCCGAGCGACGCGCTTCCCAGCCTGCCGATCGCCGGTGCCCACGGCGCGGCGGGCGTCGCGTTCACGTTCCTCGCCCGGACCTACCCGGGCACGAAGAAGCGGTATGGCTTCCACGGGCACTCCTACCTGGCCATCGTGGAGCTGGGGCCAGAAGTCCGGGCGCGATCGCTCGTGCCGTACGGGAGTAGCCGTCATCCAGATTCCGAGCACTACTTCGATCAGGCCCCACTCTACGCGCGAGGCGAGCTCAAGGACGCATGGTTCTGGCCCGACGACGTGAAGCGTCACGCCAAGCGCTCTTATCATCCCGGGGAATGATCATTTGAGCGATCCGAGCCCGATCGGTTCCACCTCCAACGGGCCGTGTTACTTCCCGCCGTGGCTCGCCTCGATGACGGTGTGGATGCCGCCGCGGACCCAGAAGTCGCCTTCGACCGTCATGCGCTTTGGCTGGATGGCGGCCACCAGATCGTCCAGGATGCGATTGGTCACGGCCTCGTGGAAGGCGCCTTCGTCGCGGAACGACCAGAGGTAGAGCTTGAGTGACTTCAGCTCCACGCAGAGCTCGCCCGGTGTGTAGCGGATCCGGATGGTCGCGAAGTCCGGCTGGCCCGTCTTGGGGCACAGGCAGGTGAACTCGGGACATTCGAAGCGGATCTCGTAGTCGCGCTCGGGCTTGGGATTGGGGAACGTCTCGAGCTGCTTGCTCGGCTGGCTGGGCATGGTGGTCCGTTGTCTTTGGCTCAGAGCTCGGGCTTCTGACCGGCGAGGAGCTCTTCGAAGCGGCGGAAGGCGTTGTACCAGAGCTCGCGCACGCCGGCCTCCCAGTTCTCGTCGCGACCGAAGCCAGCGTGATAGAACAAGACCCGCGCGCGCTCGGCGCCCTGGATGACCGCGACGTGTACGAGGTCGGCCCCGTCGAGGTCCCACTCGAGGAGCATCTCCCGATCCTGCTCGCTCAAGAGCAGGACGGTACCTTGCGCATTCCAGCTCTCCGTGAAGGAGATCTTGAAGGGCTGGTCCACCCGCGCCTGGAATCGGACATCCTTGGCCAGCCACTGGCTGAGGAGGTCCGGATCGGTGAAGCACTGCCAGAGGCGGTCGGCTTCGGCGTCGAAGTAGCGTCGAATCCAAACGCGTCGCCGGAGCTTGCCGCTGTGCCGCTCGAGGTAGAACTTGAGGGCGCGCAGCTCCGAGGCCCAGGCGATCTCCGCCCGGCGCATCTCGCGGTCCCACTCTTCGCCTTCACCGAATCCCTGATGGAGTACCTCGAGCCGAGTGCCCTGGGAAGTGGGGACGAGGTTGTAGACGACCTCGGTGCGCGCCTCTTCCTCGGGCAGATCCCAGGTGATGTGCAGGAGCTTTTGCGGCTGGATGTCGACGATCGTTCCGCGGACCTCACCGAGCGTGTCCCAGATGTAGGCGACGAGGCCGCCCTGATGACCTTGGAAGACGGTTCGGTCGCTGAACCAGCGCGCGATGTGCGAGGGGTCGGTGATCGCGTTCCAGACGGTCTCGTGCTCGACGTTCAAGAGCACGGTCTGCTCGAACTCCCGGTCGCCACCGAGCGGCAATGAGCCCGGCTCGCGCTCGAGGTAGACCTTGAGATTCGAGAGGGCTTCGTCCCAGTCGCGCTGCATGACCGCCTCGAGCTCCTTCTCGAGCTCGAAGCCACTCTGCTGCACGTGGACGCGACTCTTCCGGCCAGCGGGCTTGATCGAGATACGGATGATGGAGGGCACCCCTTCGATCTCGACCCGGAGCTGGAGCATGTGGGGCGGATCGTAGAGCAACACCTCACCCGCAGCGACCCGGCCGTCCCGGAAGAGCATCCTCAAGAAGCCGCCGTTGCGAGGCTCGACCTCGGCTTGACGTAGCCACCACTCGCAGAGCAGCCACGGCAGAGAGAGGGAGCGGAAGATGCGAGGCGGGATCGAGTCGACCTCGACATCGGCCTGCACCAACGTCTGGCGCGGGTGATCGACGGGGCACTCGGCCAGCGCCCGGAGCTGATTGAACGAGACGTTCCACAGGCGATTGTACTCGTCGATCATGCTGTCCCACTGGCCGCCCTGCCCGAAGCCATCGTGCACGGCCTCGAGAACGGTCTTGCCGTCTTCGCCCGACACTCGGATATCCAACCGGGTCGTGGCGGGCAAGGATGCGAGCCGCCAGGAGAGCCAGAGCCGCTTGTTCGGCTCGGCCTTGAGCACCTCGCCGCGAACGACCTCGCGGCCGGCCGGGCTGTTGTTCCATTCCAGCGAAAAGGCGCTGCCGCTCTTGGGCTCGAGCTTCGACTCGGCCTCGAGCCAGAGGCGCAGGGCCTCGGCGTCGGTGAGCATTTGATAAACGCGCTCGACCGGAGCGGCGATCTCACAGCGGAACGGAAGGGCGGTGTTGTTCGAGCAGAGTGTCGATTCTGTCATGTTCGCGAGCGATTCGGCGAGGACCGGGAAGTTCGGGGACGCGGACCGAGAGAGCGGGTTCTATCCGAATCACCTAGCCCGGGCAAGGGCCGTCGGAAGTTCCCTTCCAGCCGGACGTCGCTCCCCCCGAGAAGTCGGTCGCGAGAGTCGCCGGGTGGTGGCGCGGAGGGCGTCCTCAGACGTGCCTGGAGTAGACGCCGTCGAGCACCTCGGCGAGGGAGAGATCCTTCTCGGTGAGGCCACCCGCGTCGTGGGTCGAGAGCGTCAAGGTTACCTTGGAGTACTGGATCAAGATGTCGGGATGGTGCTGAGCGGCCTCGGCCTTGCCCGCCACCTTGCTCGCGAACGCCATCGCCGAGGCGAAGTCGGGGAAGGTGAACTGCCGGTGGATGGCGTCGCCTTCCCGCTGCCAGCCTTCGAGCTTCTCGAGCCCGGCACGGATCTGATCGTCGGTCAGCTTGCTCAAGGGGGGACCTCCCGGTGGCTCAGGCCGAGGCGTTGAGCTTGGTGATGATGTAACCGCCGCTCCGCTCGTCCTTCTTCATCGTGAAGATCTTGTGACGCTCGGCGTCCTCGAGGAGCTGGCTGAAGGAGTGATATCCAAAGTAACCTTCGTCGAACTGGGGGTGCTTGCGCTTGATGTTCTGCTTGATCATCGAGCCCCAGATCACGTCCTTGTTCTCGCGCATGAGCGCGTAGAGCGAGTCGACGAGCAGGTTGAAGGCTTCGACCTTCTTCTTGGGCAACGTGGAGAGCTGCTGCGGGAGCGCCTTGCGCTTCGGCCGGACGAGGTCCTCGTAGAAGATGAACTCGTCGCAGTTGTCGATCAGCAGCTTGGAGGACGAGTTCTTCACGCCCAGCCCGATCGTGTACTTGGCATTCTCCTTGAGCTTGGAGACGAGGGGCGAGAAGTCGCTGTCGCCCGAAGCCACCACGAACAGGTCGATGTGCTCTTTGGAGTAGCAGAGGTCCATCGCGTCGACGACGAGGCGGATGTCGGCGCTGTTCTTCCCGCTGTAGTGCTTCTGCGGGATGTAGATCATCTCGATGCCAGCCTCGTGGAGCGGGCGCTTGTAGGAGCCGTAGTACTCCCAGTCGGCGTAGGCCTTCTTGACGACGATCTTGCCCTTGTCGGCGAGGCGCTCGATGACCCTCTCGATCTCGAAGTGCTTGAGCTTCGCTTCCTTGAGGCCCAGGGCAATGTTGTCGAAGTCGATGTAGAGAGCGATGTTGCTCTCTTCCTGTACGGTATCTTTGGCCAAGAAATCCTCCCACGTTCGGCCGGCGACGGCCGTGGCCATCGGTCCCCTGTGATTCGGGGCGGGTGATCCGCTCGAAGGCCAGACTCTGAGCGATTCGGCAGCCAACTTCAAGAGGGTCGTCGGAGGAGGGGGGCGAGTCTGACGGTGGGCAGGCGACTTCGCCCGCGACGGCGCGCTCCCGGGCGCCGGGCCGGTGGCTGTCTGCGCGTTGCCAACGAGAGGCGAGCACGCTAGGCTTCCGCCTGGCTCGGACCGCCGGGGGCCATGACGTTGCCACCCGGAATGGCACTCGGACCGAGAGGCCGGGAATAGCCTTCCTCGACGCGCCGTTGCGCGAGGCAGCTTCACGGGTCGAAACTTCCGCCAGTCGCTTGGAGATCTCGAGGTCCATGACCGGAATCGATTACGAAGGTGCCGTTCGCGAACGTTACAGCTCGGGTGCCCAGCAGCGGGTGAGCGAGCTCTGCTGCGCGGTCGACTACGACCCGCGCTACCTCGAAGTGATCCCGGCCGAGATCCTCGAACGGGACTACGGCTGCGGCGATCCCTCGCGCTTCGTGCGGGAAGGCGACCGGGTGCTCGATCTGGGATCGGGTACCGGCAAGATCTGCTACATCGCCGCCCAGATCGTCGGCCCGAAGGGATCAGTCCTCGGCATCGACGTCAACGACGACATGCTCGGCCTGGCGAGATCGCATCAGCAGGCCATCGGCGAGCGGATCGGCTTCCACAACGTCACGTTCCGCAAGGCGGAGATCCAGGACCTGCGCCTCGACCTCGAGCCGATCGAAGCCTTCCTGGTGCAGCATCCCGTCCAAAGTCTCCACGACCTGACGGCGCTGGAGGCGGAGAAGCGGCGGCTTCGCCGTGAGGCGCCACTCGTGCCCGATGGCTCGATCGATCTGGTGCTCTCCAACTGCGTGCTCAATCTGGTCCGGCCCGACGCCAAGCAGCTCTTGTTCGCCGAGATCTTCCGAGTCCTCGCACCGGGCGGACGAATCGCCATCAGCGACATCGTCTCCGATCGCGACGTTCCTCAGGCGATGCAAGAGGACCCCGAGCTCTGGAGCGGCTGCATCTCCGGCGCGATCCGAGAGGACCGGTTCCTGGGGGCCTTTGCCGAGGTCGGCTTCCAAGGCATCCGGATCGCCGTCCGCGGTGAGGCGCCGTGGCAGGTGGTGGAGGGGATCGAGTTCCGCTCGGTGACGGTGACGGCGATGAAGCCGCACGCCTTGAAGGCACCCAGTCGGACGCTCCTGTATCGCGGCCCTTGGGCAGCCGTCCAGAGCGAGAGCGGCCGCACGATTCGGCGCGGACAGGCGTTCGAGGCACCGGCCTCCGAGGCGGCCACTCTGACGAGCGAAGCCTACGGGACCGAGGTGCTGGACGTGTCCGCCGCGAAGAGCTCCGGCTGCTGTGCTCCTGCGCCGGCTTCCGACTCGAAGTCGTCTTGCTGTTGAGCGGGAGACCATGAAGCTCACGACTTCGATTCCGACCTTTGCGTCCGTCGTCGCGGCGGAGGCGGGCCCCTTGAGGCGATCCTCGCTGGACACGCTTCAGCTCAACGTCGGGCGAGTCTGCAATCAGGCTTGCCGGCATTGCCATGTCGATGCGGGCCCGAGTCGCACCGAGAGCCTCAGCGCGGCGACGGCCGAGCAGGTACTCGCGTTCCTGGGCCGCTCCTCGGCGCGAACGCTCGACATCACCGGCGGCGCTCCCGAGCTGAATCCGCAGTTTCGGATGCTGGTGCGACGAGCGCGCGAGCTCGGCAAGCACGTGATGGATCGCTGCAATCTGACGATCCTCCAAGAGCCCGGGCAAGAGGACCTGGGAGAGTTCCTCGCCGCGAACCAGGTCGAGATCGTCAGCAGCTTGCCGTGTTACCTCGAGTCGAACGTCGACAAGCAGAGGGGCAACGGCGTCTTCGATCGGAGCATCCAGGCCCTGAAGAAGCTGAACGCGATCGGCTACGGGATGCCAGGCAGCGAGCTGAAGCTGCACCTGGTGTACAACCCTGTCGGGACGAACCTGCCGCCGCCGCAGAGAGGGCTCGCCGACGACTACGAGCGGGAGCTCTGGGACCGCTTCGGGATCCGGTTCCACGAGCTGTTCACCATCACCAACATGCCGATCAACCGGTATGCCGCGGACCTGAAGCGACAGGGCCAGCTCGAGTCGTACATGCAGAGGCTCTTCGAGGCGTTCAATGCGGAGGCCGCGGCGGCGGTGATGTGTCGCACACTGCTCAGCGTCGACTACCGCGGCTTCCTCTACGATTGCGACTTCAACCAGATGCTCGACCTGCCGATCGTGGACGATGGCGGCGATCCGCTTCACATCAGCCGCGTCACCCACGAGGACTTCGCCGACAGGCGAATCCGCGTCGGCGACCACTGCTACGGCTGCACCGCCGGCTCCGGCAGCTCCTGCGGCGGCGCACTGGTCCAGTGAGCATTTTGCTCCCGGCACAGATGTCCCACTTTCAGGAGTGAGCGATCCGTGCCTGGCAGAGTGGGCCATTCGTGCCGGGAACAGATTGCCCACTTCGAGGAGTGAGCGATCCGTGCCTGGCAGAGTGGGCCATTCGTGCCGGGAACAGATTGCCCACTTCGAGGAGTGAGCGATCCGTCGGACACGGGCTCCGCTTCACCTCATCCGTCGGCGGCCTTCATCCAGTCTGAGCATTTTGCTCCCGGCACAGATGTCCCACTTTTCTTGAACCGCCTGCGGTTGGCGGCGGCACTCTGAGGGTGTTCGTTGCGACCGATGTGGAGGTTCATCCGTGTCCGACCGCGTGACCGCTGAATCCTTGCTCGCCCATGCCGGGTGGGTCCGTTCCTTGGCCAGGACGCTCGTCTCGGACGAGCATCGTGCCGAAGACGTCGTTCAGCAGACCTGGCTGTTGGCCCTCCAGAAGCCGCCTCGGCATGCCGGAAACCTCCGCGGCTGGCTCGGGCAGGTCGCTCGAAACGCGGCTCGCGCGATGGGACGGCAGGACTCGCGGCGAGCTCGCCGCGAGGCGAAGGGCGCTGCCGAGGAGGCCTCGTTCCACGTCGAGTCACCCGAGGCGATCGTTCACCGGGCGTCCCTGCAGCGGACCGTCGTCGACGCAGTGCTCTCGCTCGGTGAGCCGTACCGCTCGACGATCCTCTACCGCTACTTCAGCGAGCTCGATCCTTCTCGGATCGCCGAGATGCAGGACGTGCCCGTCGAGACCGTCCGGACTCGGCTGAAGCGTGCCCAGCAGATGCTGCGGGTGCGATTGGGGCACGACTTCGAAGACCCCAGCGGGAAGCTCCTCGCTCTCTTGCCGCTCATCCAGCCCGCCAGTCCGGGCGGCGCCACGCCGATGGCCCAAGCGGGCGCCGCCTCCTCGGCCACCGTGCCGGGCTTCTTCCTCGGAGCACTCCTCATGAGCCCAAAGATCCTCGTCACCTCGTTCGTCCTCATCGTCGCAGCCGCGACCGTCATCGGAATCCAGCTCTGGCCCGATGACATCCAGGCGGACTCCACGGCCATCGAGCCCGGTCGAACCTCCGAGGTCGCCGAGCTCGATCCTGTCGGTTCCGAGTCCCGAGCCGTTCCGAGCGACGACGTGCCCGAGTCCGAGGTCGAAGCCGAGGAAGTGGACCAGTCTCCACCGGACGAGCCGCGAGTGCCGTCGACCGCTGTACCGGCTGGCTGCGTGCTGCGTGGAACCGTCACCTCGCCCGCCGGTGAGCCGGCGTCTGAGGCCAAGGTCCTCCTCGCGCTTCCAGACGCCATTCACAGCCTCAAGGTCAAGCAGCAGGTCCTCACCTCGTTCGAGACGCTGCTCGAGAATCGACGGGCGGACTCCGAAACGGTCTTCGAGGCGTGGACGGATGAGAAGGGGCGCTACGAGATCGCCGGCGTGCCCGAAGGACCGCGCTGGAACGTCGTCGCTCTCCACGAGACACTCGGTGTCGCCTTGGCCCCCGGCGTGAGCCTCTCCTTCGAGGCGTCGCCCCTCGAGCTCGACCTCCGGCTCTTGGGAGGTGTGCATCTCCAAGGGCGAGTCACTGATGCGGTGGGCACTCCTCTCGTTGGCGCCAGTCTGACCGTCTCGGGTGAGGACAACGAGAGCTACTCGGTGTGTGCTCATGTCCTGACCGACGAAGACGGCCGCTTCCGAACTCAGCGGCTGCCTTACTCGCAGTTCATCGTCTCGGCCGATGCAGAAGGCTACTTCGGCGATTGGGAGAAGGTCGTCGTTGCCGAGGGCGTCACGGAGCAGACGGTCGAGTTCCTGCTCGAGAAGGCCCCCCTGCTGGAAGGGCCGATCGTCGATCTCGCGGGCGCACCGGCCCATCTCCAGGCGCTCTTGTCCGATCGTGCGCTCGAGCGCAGGCAGCAGCCGAGGCTCCAGCTCTTTGGCTCGATCAACTCACCCGACTCCGAGCCGAGCTTCCTCTCGTCGTTTCATCGCTCCGGGCGAGTCCGGATCGAGGAGGATCGGTTCGAGCTCCCCTTGGACTCCGAGGGCACACGGTACCTCTCACTGTGGTGGGACGAGACCTGCCTGGGGACGGGCGAGATCCGTTCGGGACACCTCGAGAAGCTGATGATCGATCCGTCCCGAATCCCCGACGAAGTGCTGCCAGGCTCGCTGACGTTGGAGGTGAGCGATGCGAACTCAGGGGCTCTCCTCTCGGACGTCGAGGTCTCCTTGTCTCGCCAGGGCAGCGATCGATTTCGGCGTATTCAGACCGCGCAGCGCTGGACCGAAGGCGGTCACTGGTCAGAGCAAGATCTCGAGCCTGGGCACTACCGCCTCGCGGTTCGCGCCGAAGGCTTCGCCTCGGCCTGGCGGGAGCTCGACATCGAGGACGGAGGGCACGAGGCCATCGAGCTCCGGTTGCAGGTCGCGGCGGCGACGATCCGTGCCCGAGTGCTCGGCGCGAATGGAGATCCACGGAACGGGGCCGTCGTCTACTTGCTGAATCCGGACGGCACCTCGGTGCTGCCGCCCCTCGAATCGAAGACCGAGAGCAACGCTCACGGTGAGCTCGCCTTCGAGGGGCTCGCCAGTGGCGACTACCTGCTCGTTGCCAGGGACGGAGACGACGAGTCGGGGCTGGCGCCCGTCTCTCGCGCCCTCGCCGCGCGCCCGTCGGGTGAGACCGAGCTCCGCCTCGAGCGAGGCGTGAAGATCGCGATCGATGTCGAGGTCTCGGGACCCTACAGTTGCCGGATCACGAACGAGAGGGGCGTGCCGTTGTTCGACGACTCGCGAGACGGGACCCGGCGCTTCGGCGGACCCTTCGAGACCTATCTGACGCCCGGGCGATACACCGTCGAAGTGGAGAGCCCCGGCTACCGAACCGCCCGTGAGTCCTTCGTCGCGGAGTCGGGACTGCTCTTCCCAGTGCGTCTGTCCCAGCGCGATTGACTTTCAATCAGAGCCCGACCGAGACGGAGAGAGGCACCTCGCCGGAAGCCGCTTCCTCGACGGTGCTGCCGATCGAGTCGAAGGGTGCCGAACATGGTTGCCTTCGAAGCGCCGGCTTCAGCCCGCCTCGGTGCTCTTCATCCAGTCGGCGGCCACCTGGCAGAGCTCGGCGCGCACCTCGGCCTCGGTCTTGCCGGTGCGCTTGAGGACGCCGAACGAGTGATCGCCGTCCTCGATCCAGTGGATCGCGGCCTTCTTGCCCAGCCCTTTCACGGTCTTCTTCAACAGCTCGGGATCGGACAAGGCGTCCCGCGTGCCGGCGAGGAAGAGCATGGGGACCGTGATGTCGGGCAAGTGGGCGACGCGGGCTTTCTCCATCTGCTTCGGCGGATGCAGCGGGTAGCCGAAGAAGACCAGGCCTCGGCAACCATCGCCTTCGGCGGCGATCATCGACGCCATGCGACCGCCGAGGGACTTGCCTCCCAGGAACACCTGATCCACTCCCAGCTTCGCCTTCGCGGACTCGATGGCGGCGCGAAAGGTGGCCATCAGCTTGGGCGCTCGATCGGGAGCGTTGCGCCCCGCTTCCTTGTAGTGAAAGTTGAAGGTGACGGCGCCACAGCCTTCTCGGGCGAGCCCTTCGCGCATGTCGCACATGAAGGAATGATCCTGATCGGCGCCCGCGCCATGACCGAAGACGATCGTCGGGTGAGTCTCGGGGTCGTAGCCTTCAGGCAAGCAAGCTTTGGCCGTGACGGTGCCGAGCTCGCTCTCGACCTTCCAAGTCCGCTGCTTCGAGCGAGGCATCCTCTGCTCCTCTGAACGAAAAGAGGGCGTGACCTCTTCGTGGAGATCACGCCCTCGAGAGAATCCGAGATCGAGCGAGCTCGATCAGCGCAGGATGAACTCGAACTCCGCCTGGGAGATGATGGTCGAGGTGCCCGGCTGGAAGAGCTTGACCACCGCGCGGAGCGGGGTGTTCAAGAACGCCGGCGGGATCACGGCGGGGACCGAAGTCGTCAGGTGGAACGGATTGCTGTCGTTGTTGAATCCGTTCGGAATCCCGACGTTGTTGGCGCTGAGGAGCGACAGGATGAAGTTGTCGGCCTGACCACGAACCTCGACTCGCACGTCGGCGTGCTGGAGCGCACCGGCGTTGTTGATCAAGGTGATGAAGTAGTTGTGGGTCGAGCCCTGCGGCACGTTGTACTGCGTCGTGACCAGAGAGACGCCGACGGTCGGAAGCTCGGCGAGGATCTGGTTGTAGGCGTTCTCGAGATTGATGCGGCCGTGGCCGTAGCTGTTGTCCTCACCGGCCGGGCCGAGATCGACGGCGGTCTCGATGAGAAGCTCCTTGACGCGGCGCGAGCTCAGGTTCGGGTTGACCTGACGCAGAAGCGCGACGCTACCCGCGGCGTGCGGGCAGGCCATCGAGGTTCCCGAGATCGAGAGGTAGCCACCACCCGGCCACGAGGAACGGACGTTCTCGCCCTGGGCGCAGACTTCTGGCTTGATCGTCGTGTTGTCGCAGCCCGAGGGACCACGCGACGAGAAGCTGGAGATCACGGTGCTGCCCGGCTGCAGGGAGCCGATGGCGATCGTATCGACGGGGGACTTGATGCGATCGGAAGGCGTTCCGATCTCGTTGCTGCCCCAGCCACCTTCGTTACCGGCCGCAAAGATGACGGCGACGCCAGCGGACTCGCAGCCGTCGATCGTCTCCCAGAACTGCGCATCGCAAGGAGGCACGCCGTGGAAGATCGGGGAGAGACGCCAGGAGTTGCTCGAGGTGTCCGGCACGTCGGTGACGGTCGCGGGGTTACCGTCGGGATCGGCCGTCCACTGGAAGGCCTTGATTGCGTCGATGACGGTCTGATTCAAGCTGACGCGGTCGATGACGCCGGCAGAGATCCACTTGGCTCCGTAGGCGACACCGAGGATGTTGTTCGCATCCGAGCCGCAGATGGTGCCCATGGTGTGGGTGCCGTGTCCGCCGGAATCGAATGGGAAGGTGGTGTTGGTGACCGGGTCGTACCAGGACTCGGCCGGGGTGACGCCGGGGTCACTGCCGTGCCAGTTCTGCAGCGACTGGTGGTTACCATCGACGCCGGTGTCGAGGTGGGAAACGAGGCGACCGGTGCCGTCGTAGCCGAGGTTCCAGAGGAAGTCGGCCTTGATGTCGAGGAGGCCTTGCTCGGGCGTCGGCGCCTGAATCGTCGGGCCACCCTGCTGGTCAGCACGATCCGGGATCGGCTTGCCGACGGGCTCGATGAGCTCGATGCCCCAGCCACCCCAGTACAGGGTGTCGACGGCCTCGTTCTGGGCGAGGGCCAGAATCGCTTCGCGGTTACCCTCGAAGACGACGGCGTTGGAGATCCAGAGGCCTTCGAAGTCGGCGACCCGACCCGAAGCGGAAAGGCGGCCGAGCTCGTCGAGCACGGCGGGCTGCGTCAGGGACGCACGATCCTGGAGCGCACGGACGACGATCTCGTGACGAACGCGGCGCGTCGCGTTCATCTTGTCGAGGCGGGCGTTGAGCGCGTCGAGATCGACGCGATCCTTCAACATCGCGATGACCGGAATCATCTCGTTCGCACCGCGAAGGTTCATCTCGGCCTGGAGAGCGGGTGAAACATCCGCTGCCCAGGTCGACCCAGCCAAGAGCAAGGTCGACAGAGCCAAGGCACTGCGTCTCAGAGTCCTCTGCATGGTGACTCCTCCCAGGGGACCTGTTCGTACGGACCGGCGATACACGGGGCGCCGGTCGCCGGCGTCCGACCGCGGCTCGTGCGGGTTGAGGTACGCCGGTCGTCCCCTCGGTAGGCTCCCGGGGGACTGAGCCAGGATAATGAATCGCCGCCCCGGAAGGAATGACGTAGCTTTCCCTTGTCGAAATGGCCCGGTGACGAGGTCGACGCCGAGAACGCCCGAATTTCCGTGGATTCCCGGGAGGACCCGTGTTTCGAGACGAGATCCGCTGGTCGGTTCGCTCCTACGAGCTCGACTTCTACCAGCACGTGAATCACGCCGTGTACGCCTCCTGGATGGAGGAGGCGCGGAACCGCTACCTCACGGCTCGGGGCCGGTCGTACGCCGACTACCCTGAGAGCCTCGGCCTGTGGATCGTCGTCGTCTCCTCCCACCTCGAGTACCGCGCCTCGGCCGTCGCCGGCGACGAGATCCGGATCCGGACGCACATCGAGCGCGTCGGTCGCACGAGCGTGACCTTTCTGCACGAGGTCGATCGGCTGCCGGAGGAGAAGCGTCTGGTCGACGGACGGGTGGTGATGGTGTTCAAGGGCCGGGACGGAAGAGCCGCGGCGGTTCCCGCCGAGCTCCGCTCCGAGGATTAGACGTCTGAGAGCTTCATGGCTTCAAAACGTCGTCGCCGGATCCCACCCACGTGACGAAATGCAATCGAACAGATCCGCGGCGAGCTCGGGGCGCGTAACCCTGGACGAGCAGCCATCGCGGCTGCTTCGTCGAGGCACCGAGGCTCGCTCGAAGGTGGTGTCCTCGCGTGTCTTGGACGCTCCGGAGAGAGCTGCTCGAGCCCGGCCCGGCTCCCGCCACTCGTGATGGAGTGATCGATGATCGCCCTGTCCCTGCTCCTCGCCCTGACCGGCGCCTTTCCCAATAACGGATCGGAGCCGTCCAGCCACCGAGAAGCTCCA
Organism: Planctomycetota bacterium; assembly: GCA_040219065.1. Classification (GTDB taxonomy): domain Bacteria; phylum Planctomycetota; class OFTM77; order OFTM77; family OFTM77; genus OFTM77. Next base: position 27,238 of record JAVJTD010000377.1, on the reverse strand, counting down.
TTCGTCACCGAGAACCCGAAGATCGACGCGACCGACTTCTACATGTTCCGCAGCTACGAGCCCGGACGCGAGAACATGGTCACGCTGATTGCCAACTACCTCCCGCTTCAAGATCCGTATGGAGGGCCCAATTACTTCTTCATGGATCCCGAAGCCCTCTACGAGATCCACATCGACAACGATGGGGACTCCCAGGAGGACATCACTTTCCAGTTCCGATTCAAGAACGAGATCGTCGGTCAGAGCCTGATGATCGGAGACCCGGGCAACGAGGTCTCCGTCGAAGTGCCCGTGATCAACACCGGCCCGATCCTGACCGGTGACGCTTCGGCACTCAATCTCCTCGAGACCTACTCGCTGACGATGGTGTCGGGAGACCGCCGGACCGGCACCAAGACCGCCATCTCGTTGGCCGGTGGCAATCAGACCGAGTTCACCAAGCCGGTCGACAACATCGGCAACAAGTCGCTGCCGGACTACGAAGGCTACGCCGGGCAGTTCCTCTACGACATCAACTTGCCAGGCACCGAGATGAACGGACGAATGTTCGTCGGTCAAAGGGACGATCCGTTCGTCGTGAACCTCGGCGAGACGTTCGATCTCATCAATTACACAGATCCACTGGGACCGGAGGACGGAGCCCAGGACAGCCTGGCCGGCAAGAACGTGACGTCCCTCATCCTCGAGATCCCGATCAGCTTCCTGACCAACAATGGCGCGGATCCGGTCATCGGCGGCTGGACGACGGCCAGCCTGAGGCAGGCGCGGGTGCTCAATCCGTTCCCGGGCCCGAACAGCAAGAAGGCCGCGTCGATCGAGGGCGGTGCATTCACGCAGGTCTCCCGGCTGGGGATGCCGCTCGTCAATGAGGTCGTCATCGGCCTCAGCCAGAAGGATCGATTCAACGCCAGCGAGCCGATGAACGATGCCCAGTTCCTGAGCTTCGTCACCAATCCGACTCTGCCCGAGATCATCGAGATCCTGTTCAGTGGTGCCGGAGTCGAGGCCCCGAACCTGTTCCCGCGCGACGACCTCGTTCAGGTGTTCCTCACCGGCGTTCCCGGACTCAATGACAATGGTGCGACCGCGGAGTACCTGCGCCTCAATACCGACATTCCAGTCTCGCCGCTCGCCTCGCAGAGTCGCCTGGGTGTGATCGACGGCGATGTCGCCGGCTTCCCCAATGGACGTCGACCCGGTGACGATGTCGTCGACATCGCGCTGCGCGTCGTGATGGGGCGCTTGCTCTCCGAGGACGATGCGCCTTCGGGTCAGCTCGACTTCACGGACGGCGCCATCGTCGACGCGACACAGTTCGATGCACAGTTCCCGTATCTGACGACGCCCAACCCCGGCTCGCCGCAACCGCCGCCTCCGACCGGAGGCCCGCGATGAGAGCGTTGGACCTGAAGGGGCTGGCGCGCGTCTCGGTCTTCCTCGTGTGCTCGATCGGCGGAGTGGGGCTCTTGTCGTCTTGCAAGAAGAGCAGCAGTGACCCCGTCCCGGCATCGGCGCCGCAGTTCGATCAGTTCGTGCGAGATCTCATCAGCGCGACCAGCGACGACACCGACCCGGTCGATGTCAACGACCGCGAGTTCCAGTTCGACGAGGACCCGGCGGCCTTCGACGATCTGTTCGAGAGTGAATGAGCTTGCTGCGGGCCGGGGCCAGTGCGTCCCGGCCCATTCTCCCTTTGAGTGAGGCATCGCATGATCCGCCGAGTCGGAACCTTTCCGTTGGCCGCAGCGCTCTTGACCAGCAGCGTCTTCGCCCACGATTTCTGGATCGAGCCGTCTTCGTACCACACCTCGAAAGGGGCTTTGCTGAAGGTCGGGCTGCAGGTGGGTGACCACTTCCAAGGAGAGCCGGTGCCGCGACAGGAGTCGCGCATCGAGCAGTTCGTCATTGTGGGAGCGAGCGACAAGCAAGACATCAAGGGACTGGACGGATCCGATCCCGCCGGCTTGCTTCGGGTGCCGGAGGAGGGGAGTTTGGTCTTGGGCTACCGCTCCAACCATGCCTTCATCGAGCTCGCGCCGAAGAAGTTCGACGCCTACCTCGAGGAGGAGGGTCTCGAGAGCATCCTGAAGCAGAGAGCCAAGCTGGCCAGCTCGGAGGCTCTGGTCCGAGAGGCTTATTCTCGGTGCGCCAAGTCCATCGTCGTCAGCGGTGAGAGCCGCGAAGGCTTCGATCGCCGTTTGGGATTCCCGCTCGAGTTGATTCCCCGAGAAGACCCGACTCAAAGGCGCTCCGAGTCGACCACGTTCACGTTGCTCTTCGAAAACAAGCCCCTCGCCGGTGTCCAGGTGTCCGCGCTGTCGCGAGACGAGAAGGGCAAGCGCGTCTCCGCCCGAACCGACGCGAATGGCCAGGTCTCCCTGAAGCTGGACGAAAGTGGCGTCTGGCTCGTGAAGGCCGTTCACATGCGAAAAGCCCCGGAGGGAATCGAGGCCGACTGGGAGAGCTTCTGGGCGAGCCTGACGTTCGAGGTCGGTCATCAGCAGTGAATCGGTGAGTGGTGGAGGGCCCGATCACGAGGCGGCCGGTTCCAAGACGTGTTCGTGACTCGCGCCCCGTGATCGATTGCGCTGCCGCACGGCAGTCATTGATCGAATCACAAGAAAACTTGGCCGGTTCTGGAGCCGGCTTGCGCGTACGCCCGGGAAGCCCGATGGGGCCTTCCGGTCCGGGATGAGGTGCCCGGGCTCCCGAACTCATTCTGGGAGATGCGACGATGCGACATGCCAAGTTGGCTCTTTGGATCTCGAGCTTTTTGATCTCTCTGCCAGCTGCGCTGGCCCAGACCTACACGATCACCGAGATCACGACCCAAGGACCCGTGACGCAGTGCACCGACCTCAACGATCTGGGGCAGGTCGTCGGCATGACCTACCCCCAAGGAACAACGAACTACCGTCCGTTCTGCTGGGAGGCCGGCCAGACGACCAACCTGCCCAAGCCCGCCGGCGATGCCCGCGTGGCAGCGTCCGCGATCGACAACCAGAGGCGAGTGTTCGGTTACGAGCTCGCCATCGAGGGTGGGCGACTCGTTCAGAAGCCCTTGGTCTGGATCGAGGGCCAGCTCGCGCCGGTGCCCCTGCCGTTCGAGGGTGTCTTCGGGCTGGTCTTCCCATCCCGCTTCGGTCAGTTCGCCGCGACGAACACGCTGCCCTTCGATGCTGGGACGCCCGGATGGGAGAACGAGCAGGGCTGGGTCGACGAGCGCGACTTCGACCTGAAGAGCAACGATCGCCGGATCCCGGCCATTTGGGATGCCGCACGGCGTCAAACCCGCGTGGTCGGGACGCTGGCCGGTAGCTGGGACATCGCGCCCTTCGCGATCAACGATCACGGCCAGCTCGCTTGCCGAGTGTCGAATGACGGCTGGAACCAGTTCGAGGCGGCACTCTGGGATCCCGAACAAGGGTTCCTCCTCCTGGGAGCCAGAGGGCGCCGCAGCGCCGAGGCGGTCGCGATCAACAATCGCGGCCAGCTCGCCGGCACGCTCCGCAAGACCGGCACGGGCGACGTGAACACGGACTACCGAAACGTCCCGTTCGTGTGGAGCGCTGGCCGGCTTCAGGAGATCGACGTTCCCGGGGCGGTTCACGCGCAGGCCTGGGACCTGAATGACCAGGGAGTCGTCGTCGGGAGCTGGACGGATGCTGTGGGCTCGCTCGGCATCGGTAAGGGCGCCTTCCTCTATCGAAACGGCACCGTCACCGATCTCAACACGCTGCTGCCCCAGGGATCGGGCTGGAACCTCACCGACGCCGTCAAGATCAACGAGCACGGCCAGATCCTCGTCGCCGAGCATGTCGGACCGGGCATCATCGACCGCCGTTGGGGCGTCCTCACACCGCGCTGAGCTCCGAGAAAGGAATCCAGAGATGAAGACTTCGTTGTCGATCTTCGTGGCGCTCGTCGCCGTGACCTTCGCTCCCATTTCTTCGGCACCCGCTCAGGTAGCCCGGTATCGGGTCGTCGATCCGACGGCCGAGATCCCCGGGGTGAACCAGAGCTGGGGGATGGACCTCAACGATCAAGGCCTTGCCGTGGGGACGTTCGTCGCGGATGACTGGAAGCGCCAGTACGTCTTCGCCTGGCAGAACGGGCAGCTCGTCGAGGTGCTCCAGCCTCAGCCGCAGAACCCGAGCACGCAGCCTCCCGGACTCCTCGAGGTCCATCGGTACCTGCGAGCGACGGGTGTCAACGACGACGGTGTGATCGTCGGCGACGCCTATCACTACAGTTTTGGAGTGTTCCACCTCGGCTTCTTCGCTCCTGTGCCGGCCGCGAGCTGGCCACCGCCTCTGTATCTGGGAACGACGAACGACTTCCGGGGGTGGTGGACCCAAGCGGTCTCAGACACCGACCCGATGCTCGTCGTGGGAATGGGGCAGGTCCGGTCCCCTTCGATGTGGAATTCCACGGCTTCGCGGCTCCGGTCTCGAAGAGCTCGGGACCGCTCCATCCCCCAGGTGCCTCGCGGATCCCCTCATTCGGCACCGTCCGCCATCGCACGCTCGCCAAGGCCGTCAACCGCGATTGGCTGGTGGTCGGCTGGTCCGAGAACCTCGAGAGCTACCGGCGAGCGTTCGTCTGGGACTACCACAGCGGACAGATGAAGGAGCTGGGTACCTTGGGCGGTTCGAGCAGCGAGGCCTTCGACATCAGCGACGCTCGCCGAATCGTCGGCCAAGCCGATCGTTCCGACGGGACGCACCGGGCCGTCGTCTTCGAGAGCGGCGGTCCCAGGGACTTGGGAACGCTCGGCGGAGCGGCCAGCTCGGCACACGGCGTCAACGAGAGGGGGCAGGTCGTGGGCTGGTCTTGGACGCAAGAGGGGCGAGTCCACGCGTTCTTGTGGCAAGAGGGACGCCTGATCGATCTGAACGATTCGATCGCACCGGACTCGGGCTGGGTGCTGCAATATGCCGAGGCGATCAACGATCGCGGGCAGATCACGGGCTGGGGTCGCAAGGACGGAGAGACGCGAGCCTTCGTGCTCGATGAGATCCGGCGCTGAGCGCCTCAGGCCCTCCGTCTCGGAGAACAATTGCGCGGAGCGGCATGACGCCGCTCCGTGCCCTCCGATATTTCACCTTTGAGGCACGAGGAGATTGGAGAGAATGCGGCGACGTGAGGAGCCGCATGACCGACCACGAAGAGACCAGCCGGGCCCCGGGGCCACAGTGGCCCGAGATGTATCGAGAGCTGCGCGACGAAGCCGAGCGTCTGCTGCGGCGCGAGTCGAAGGGGCACACGCTGCAACCGACGGCACTCGTTCACGAGCTCTTCCTGCGGGTGCAGCGCGACCGGCGTTTTCGCGATGCTGATCAGAGCCAGATCCTCGCCTACGCGTCACGGTCGATGCGGGACGTCCTCGTCGACCACGCTCGGCGAAAGAAGTCTCTCAGGCGTGGCGGTGGCCAGAGCCGCGAGCCGCTGGAGGAGACGCTCGTGATCTATGAGGAGCGGGCCAGCGATCTTCTCGCCCTGAACGAGGCGTTGATTCGTCTCGAACGGCTGGACGGCGAGCTCGCTCGGCTAGTCGAGCTTCGGTTCTTCGGTGGGCTGACCGAGGTGGAGGCGGCCGAAGCATTGGGTTGCTCCGAGCGTTCCGTCCGTCGCTCGTGGCAGCTCGCGAAGCACTGGCTGGCGCGGGAGCTGCGCAATGACCTCTGAGAGCCAGGCGGCCCGTTGGAAGCGCATGCGGGCCATCGCCGAGGAGGCACTCGAGCTTCCAAGTGACGAGGCGAGGCGCTTCGTCGAGGCGGCCTGCGGCTCAGACCAGGAGCTGACCCGAGACGTCCTCGACCTCCTCTCCTGTCAGCCCCCGACCGAGGACTTTCTCGAGGCGCCACGTCTGGGGATGCTGGACGAGATCCTCGAACAGCGAGCGGCGCAGACCGAGATCGGCGCTCGGGTCGGTCCTTATCGACTCGTCGAGCTGATCGCCGTCGGAGGCATGGGGAGCGTGTATCGCGCCCGGCGCGACGACGCGCAGTTCGAGCACGAGGTGGCGATCAAGCTGATCGGCAGCGAGCTCGCCCCACCTTCGGTGCTCGAGCACTTCCGGCGCGAGAGCCAGATCCTCGCCGGGCTCGAGCACCCCAACATCACGCATCTTCTCGACGGCGGCCAGACCGAGAGTGGGCGCCCGTTCATCGTCATGGAGCTGGTCGACGGCGTGCCGATCACTCAATTCGCGAGGGAATCCAATCTGTCCCTCGAAGAGAAGCTCGACCTCTTCGAGCAAGTCTGTGCCGCCGTCCGTCATGCTCATCGGCACTCGATCGTGCACCGAGACCTGAAGCCGGCCAACATCCTGGTGCGGCCGGACGGCTCGGTGAAGCTGCTCGACTTCGGCGTCTCGAAGCTGCTGGGGGAGAGTGCGCTGGAGTCCGCGCCGACGGTCGCGGGTCACTTGACCGTGCCCTACAGCAGCCCCGAGCAGCTTCGAGGGGAGCCCGTGACGACCGCCAGTGACGTGTTCTCCCTAGGCGTGGTGCTCTACGAGCTTCTGATCGAGCGACATCCCTTCACCTTCGACGACAACCTGAGCGAGACGATTCGACGGATCACCGAGATCGATCCGGAGGTACCCTCGAAGCGGCGAGCCGGCATCTCGCGGGAGCTCGATGCCATTCTGCTGATGGCGATGGCGAAGGAGCCGACCGGTCGCTACGACGGGGCCGCCGAGCTGGCGACTGATCTTCGGAGGCTTCGCGAAGGGGAGCCCATCACGGCTCATCCTCCTTCGGCCGGCTATCGCCTTCGCAAGCTCGTCTCGAGACACCGCGCGCTCGCCGCGGCGCTCGGCTTGCTGTTCCTGCTGGCCTTGTCCTTCGGCATCGTCGCCACGATACTGAGCCTGGATCTCGAGCACCAGCGCACCGCGGCCGTCGCGGCAGGGCAGCGGGCCATCGCAGCCGCTTCGGTCACGCGCGATATCAACCAGTTCTTGGCCGAGACGCTCGAGCGAGCCGACCCCTTGTATCTGGGAGGACACCGTCTCGAGATCCTCGCCCTCCTCGAAGACGCCGAGCGCCGCCTGGTGAGCGTCACGGAGTCGGCCGTCGAGGGACCTCTGCGGCTGACCTTGGGGAAGACGTACCTCCGGCTCGAGCTGCTGGCTCAGGCCGAAGAGCATCTCATCCGGGCGATCCAGCTCTTCCGCTCGATGCCAGAGACCCAGGACGAGCTGGCCGATGCGCTCGTCGCGTCCAGTGAGATCGCCCTCTGGCGATGGGATCTCGAGAGGGCCGTGGCTCAGCTCGATGAAGCCCTCTCACTCCTTGGAGATTCGGGCTCGATCGTACAACGCCTCGAGATCCTCGGCGAGCTCTTCGGGCTACTCGTGACCGCCGGGCGTGGAGATGAGCTGCCAGCACGGGTGAGGGAGCTGGAGGAGCTTCGTACTCGGCTCGGCTCGACTGGGGAGCTCGAGGTGGCGTGCGCTTTCGAGCAGATCGCCCAGGCCTTGAATCGGGAATCGGAAGGAGCTCTCCCCGAGTCGTTGATGGCTGAGGCGCAGCACATTCGGGAGCGCTCGGGAGCCAAAGAAGCCGTGGCCCCCGGCTCGATCGCGAGGGCCACTCTCTTGTTGGATCAGAACCGGCTCGAAGAGTCGCTTCCGGTATTCCAGGACGCCGAGCAACGCCTGGCGAGCTCGTTCGGTCCGGAGCATCCCGTGCTCCTCGATGCGATGATCGGTCGCAGCTTTGCGCTCTCGATGCTGGATCGAATGGAGGAGGCGGAGCAGCTCCTCGAGAGGGCCTCGAGGATTGCCCGCGATTCGCTTCCGGTCTGGCATCGAAAAGTGGCCCACATCGAAGGCCGCCTGGGCGACCTCCTCTTGATCCAAGGCCACCATGCCGAGGCCGAGCCGCATCTGCTGCGTGCCTACGAATCGCAAGTGGCGCTCGCCGGAGACGGCAACCTGATCGCGCTCCAGCTCAAAGAACGGATCGCATTTCTCTACGAAGACTGGGGCCGACCCGAAGACGCCGAGCGCTGGAGGTGATAGGCGGGCGGTGCGATGACCCTTCGTCATTGAGCCCCTGCAACCCTTCATCGTCCGACGTGATACCGACGCGTCGGACGTTCACCTACTGCTTCTCCAGCCTCCAGGTCTCGTCCGAGTCGTAGATCGTCCAGGGGTCGCCTTGGTCGAAGCGGACGCCGCGGACTCGCCAGTACAGCAGCCATCCGGGAGGAAGCTGGCGCCAGATGAGGCTGGGGAGCTGGAAGCGCTGGTCGACGATGATCAGGTTCTGGTTCAGGAAGCTGTTCCAGATGAAGTACTGACCGTCGATGGACAGCTCGACCGCGAACAGGTCGATCTCGCCGGTGGCGATCCAGCGCAGCTCGGGCGCCTCGGTGAGGACCGACTGGTCGGCCGGCAGGAGGAGGCGGAAGACCGGATCGAGGGCCACCTGGTCTTGATCGCTTCCCGTGATCACCTCGCCGTAGGTGTTGGACGTCAGCTCGGCCGAGATGGAGTAGTCGCCGACGATCGAGCCGGTGCGAATGCGCCAGGTCATGTCAGCCGACTGGCCGGGCTGCAAGGTGCCAGGCGACCAGATGGTCGGGTCACCGATCGAGAAGAAGCCGGCCGGGACGTGCAGAGTGACGATCGGGTTGTAGAGCGGCAGGTCGCCCGCATTGGTCACCGTGACGGTGGCGGAGACCTCATCGCTGACCGAGCCGGTCTCGGGAATCGTGAGGACGACTTGGGCGAGGGGGCCGGTGCAGGCTTCCCAGCCTTCTTCCGTGGCCAGGGCGAAGGTCTCCACCGAGGCGCCATCGAAGCTGGTGCTCCAAGCGTAGACCTTGGCGACGGCGTCGAACGTCGTCGGCGCGCTCACCTGATGGACGTTGTCATTGCCGTCGAGGTCCGCGTCGCGAAGCTGCTGCGTGTTGGCGTTGTAGAGCCGCAGGTTCAGGTCCGAGAGCGAGTGCCAGGTCGTCGGCGAGTCGGCGCCATTGCTGCCCACGCGGCGCTCCCAGGCCAAGGTCAGCTTGTCGCCCTGGGTGAGCGGGCCCTTGTAGAAGCGGACGGAGCCGGCCTCGTTGCGGGGATGGACCTGCCCGATGAAGTAATCGAGGCGATGATAATAGGCGTTCTCGAGATCGAGGGCGCCCCAGCCGTAGGTCTTGTTCCATTCGTCACCGCTGACCGGCTCGTCGTCGGTCGGCGTGTCGGTGCCATTGTCGGTCCAGGTCTCGGCGGTGTTGATCAGGATCGCCTTCTGCGCCATCGGCGTGAGGACGCCGGCCTCGGCGAGGAGCAGGATGCCCGAGGCGACGTGGGGTGCGGCCATCGAGGTGCCCCAAGCGGAGACGAAGTCATCGCCGGTAGCCCAGCCGGAATTGGTCGAGACGATGTCGTTGCCGTCGCTGATCTGCGGGCAGCCCGCGTCGGTTCCCGAGCCCGGCGCGACGAGGTCCGGCTTGCGGCGATCGCTGGCGGTGGGGCCGCGGGAGCTGTCCGAGGAGATGTGGTCGTCGGAGCGATCGATCGTGTTCTGATCGTTCATGTTGCCGACGACGAGCAGGTTGTAGCCGGGACCGGGATAGGTCAAGGAGCTCGTCGTCGAGTTACAGCCGTTGTTGCCTGCCGACTTCGTGACCATCGTGAACAGGTCGTTCACGACGGCGTCACAGAAGCGCGTCATCGGGCTGTCGTCGGCCGTCGCGCTGCCGTAGCCCCACGAGTGGTTGATGACCTCGGGGATCTCGTCGCTCGAGGACAGCAGCGCTTCGAAGCCGGTCATCGACGTCGAGGTCGAGCCACCGAGCGCCGAGCAGATCGCGTCCAGACCGTAGGCGCCGCCGCGATGGGTCGCGTCGGCCGAGGCGACGATGCCGGTCACGTGGGTCCCGTGGAAGCTCGTGTCGCCGACGATGTCGGTGAAGAAGCGGTGCGCAGAGAACGCCGGATGCGTCGCTTCGACGCCGGTATCCACCAGACCGAAGTCGTAGGTGCCGCCGGTCAGGCCACCCGACCAGAACGTCGGCGCGCCCGTCGCCGGAACGCTCGTGTCGGTCTCGGGAGCGCCGGGACGATCGAGACCGATCGCCAGCACATCGGACACCTGAGCCAGGTCTCCTAGCCGGCTCGAAGGCAGCAGCACCGCGAGCGAGTTCACCAGCGCACTGCGCTGGTAGACCTCACCGCCGAGCGCCACCACGCGATCCTCGAGGTCGGCCTGGAACGGGGCGACCGCCTCTCTGATCTCGTAGAGCACGTCCTCGCGGTAGAGCGTCATCCAGTGGTCGATCTCCTCGTCGAGGCTCTTCGCCTCGGCGCGGACGCTCGCCTCGATGGACTGAGCCCACACCTGAGCCGCCAAGGCTTCCTCCTCGCGGGTCGCGAAGGGACCGGCGGGACGGTAGGCGAGGTCGAGCTCTCGGCGGGCGGCCGAGAGGTCTTCGATCTGCTGGCGAAGCCAGGGCGCCGCCTGACGAGCGATGGCGCTGGCCGGCTGCAATCGATGAAAGACGATGATCGAGATGACGTCGGAGTCGGCGGCTGCCTCGAAGACGTCGGGGTCGACGTCAGCTTGCGAGTGAGCCACTCCGGCCAAAACGATGAGTCCGATCAGGCACAGCCCGATCCGCGTGAGTCGAGTGATGATCATGGTGCTCCAACTCTCCATGTCGTCGGCGACGGGGGTCGCCTGGCAACGGCTCCTTTGAGAGTGCTCGGAGCATACCCCACGATTTTGGGGGGTGCTGACGAGGGGAGCCGGGGAGAGGGAGGCGGCAGAACGGAACCGGCTGGCGCGCGGGTGCTTGCGACCTTTAGAACTTTTTAACTTTTGCGCTGCAACGACTTAGGTGTTTCAGGCTGCTTTGAGAACACCTGGAATCGAGCTTGATTCGGTCGCGCTGGAGGATGGCGTTCGGTCTCAGTCGTCGGTGTCGGAGGCAGCGGCGGCTCGACGGACTTCTCGGGCGACGCCGCTCGAGAGGACGGCGTGGACGTTGAAGACGATGTCGTTCTGCTCGACCTCGGGACGGACCAGGAATCCCATGATCCAGTTGCGGCTCGGATCGCGCACCGGGATACCGACATCGTTGCCGGGGACGAACTGGTCGTGGTCGAAGGTATCGACGTCGCTGATCTCGTCGAGCTTCAAGGCGTAGGCGGGCTTGACGCCATCGAGGGTGATGAAGAGCAGCACGGTGCGCATCGACTCCTCGATCTGATGTCGGGCCCGATCGAAGTGGCGGTCCAGGCGCTTGGCGTCGTCCTCGGCGAGCCGCTCGATCTTCTTGCTTGCGGCGTCGCGATCTCCTTCGGAGACCAGGTTCGAGATAACACCGAGACTGTCGGTGATCGTGTCGAGGGGGGCGACCAGCTCGCGAACGAGCTCTTGCAGGACCTCGTCGCGGCACTCGAACCCGACGAGCCAGTCACGAAAACCTCGCTCGAGGGAGAAGGTCGGGCGAGGGCTCTCGGGATTCTGCAGCCATTGGCGAATGCCGGTGATGCGGTCTTCGAGGGTCTGACGGCAGCGATCGAAGCGGTCGATCCAGGTCCTCTTCTCCTGGCCGCCCGACAGGACACCGAGGAGCTCGGCGAGGTCGAAGACGGGGACGGGGTCGCCGCGGAAGAGGGTGACGCCCTCGAGCCCGGGCGATTGCACCGGCACCTGGTCGATCCTCTGCCCGTCCTGCTGAATCGCCAGGACGTGTCGCACGCCGATGCGGTAGCTGGTCTCTCCGAGCCAGAACCCGAACACTCGGAGCATATTGTCGTTGGGATCGATGAGCTGCTCGAGGCTTCGGTTCGCGGTCACGGTCCCCCCCGTGTGAAATCGGCTGGCAATCGGGCCGGCTGACGACGATTTTGGCCCTTCGGAACCTCTTCGGCCAAGGATGGGTCGGATCTTCAGCGAGACCGCGGCACACGGGTGGATGGCGGTGTGGCCCCGAGTGTGGCTCTGGGGCGGCGGCTCCCCGCCCCGCTCACCTCGGATCCTTGACCCTTCGTCCCGGGTTTGGTAGTGATCTCGCCTTTGACAGCGAAACACTTGCGTCGATTGGCCCAGTCGCTCATGCCCGATTCGAGGAGGTTGACGGTCGTCGTCTTGGCGGCCGGACGGGGAACCCGGATGGGCGGGGACCGTCCCAAGGTCCTGGCCGATCTCCTGGGACGGCCGCTCATCCACTGGGTGCTCGACGCTGCGTTGGCGCTGGATCCCGCCGAGGTGCTCGTCGTCGTCGGCTACCGCCGCGAAGAGGTCGAGCACTACCTCGGCGAGCATTTCGATCCGGCGATCGTCCGGACGGTCGAGCAGGCCGAGCAGCACGGGACCGGGCACGCCGTGCAGGTCTGTGCGCCGCTGGTGACCGACCGCGAGACCGATGTCCTCATCCTCTATGGCGATTCCCCGCGCGTGACGACCAGGACGCTGGAGCGCTTGGCCGACGAGCACCGCGAGACCGGGGCGGGCGTCACCGTCCTCGTCGGGCGAATGGCGGATCCGACGGGCTACGGCCGGATCCTTCGAGACGAGGCGGGCCGGTTCGCGGGTATCCGGGAGCAAGCCGACGCGACACCGCAAGAGCAGGCGATCGACGAGGTGAACCCTGGTTACTACTGCTTCCGGGGCGCCGATCTGTGGCCGGCACTCGAGCGTGTGGGTTGCGACAATGCGCAGGGTGAGTATTATCTGACGGATGCGGTGATCGAGGTCGCCCACGGTGGCGGCTCCGTCGAGACGTTGACGATCGAGGAGATGGCCGAGCTGCAAGGAGTGAACTCCCTGCTCGATCTGTCGGCTCGGCGGCGAGAGGCACTCGCCGAGCGCATCCTTGTCCTCCAGTCAGCGGGCGTCGACGTGATCGCTCCCGAAGCGGTGTACTTGGAAGTGAACGTCGAGATCGGCTCGGGCTCGAGAGTCTGGCCGGGCGTCGTCGTTCGCGAAGGCTGCCGCGCCGGGGCCAACTGTGAGCTCGGTCCGGGCGTCGTCCTCTCCTCGGGAAGCCGCCTCGGTGACGGAGTTCGGGTCGGCGCCCACGCGGTGCTCGATGGATCCGTCGTCGGAGACGGGGCCGAGATCGCGGCCGGAACGAGGTTGAGCGGGGTCGAGATCGAGGCGCAGGCGCGAGTCGGCGTCGACTGAGGCGGGATCGGAGCGGGGGCATGCAGCGCAAAGAGCTTCAAATCTTCAGCGGAAACGCCAACCGGCAGCTCGCCAAGGCGATCGCGGGTCATCTCGGAGTGCCGCTCGGCAACTGTGAGGTGAAGCGCTTTCCCGACGGAGAGATCGACCTCAAGGTGATGGACGACGTGCGCGGCGCGGACGTGTTCATCGTGCAGTCGACGTGTCCGCCCGTGAACGAGCACCTCATGGAGCTGCTCTTGATGATCGACACGATGCGCCGGGCCTCGGCGCAGCGCATCACGGCGGTCTTGCCCTACTTCGGCTACGCCCGCAAGGACCGCAAGGACGAGGGGCGCGTGCCGATCTCGGCGAAGCTGTGTGCGAACCTGATCACGACGGCGGGTGCGGATCGTGTGCTGACGATCGACCTGCACGCTTCGCAGATCCAGGGCTTCTTCGATATCCCCGTCGATCACCTCTACGCCAAGCCCGTCTTCCTCGAGTACTTTCGCCGCACCTTGGGTGGCAACGACCTCGCCGTCGTCGCACCGGACGTCGGCAGCGTGAAGATGGCTCGGGCCTATGCGGACGAGCTGAAGGCCGGGCTGGCGATCGTGACCAAGCGGCGCATCTCGCCGACCGAGACCGAGACCGGTCACGTGATCGGTGATGTCGAGGGCCGACGGGTGGTCATCATCGACGACATGATCTCGACGGCGGGCTCGATCACCGAGGCAGCCCGAGCGGTCATTGCGAAGGGTGCCAAGTCGGCGACGTTGGCCGCGACGCATGCGGTCTTCTGCGGTCCGGCGTTGGAGCGTATCCATTCCGCCGCGATCGACAAGCTATGCGTGACCGATACGATTCCCCACGTTCTGGACTCGGGCTCGCGAATCGAGGTGCTCTCGGTCGCGCAGCTCTTGGCGCGCGCCGTCCAGAGGATCCACCGGAGCGAGTCCGTCTCGATCCTGTTCAAGACATTCAACCCTTGAGCGCTCGGTGAGAGCCGGCGACGAGGATCACCCATCGAATGAGCCTTCCTTCGAGGTGAGGCCAGGGAGAAGAAAGAGCGATGAAAGCTGAAAGATTCAGTGCCCAGAAGCGGGACAAGGTCGGCTCGAGTGCCTCGCGGCAGCTCCGTCAGTCGGGGCGAGTGCCGGCGGTCATCTACGGGCTGGGCAAGGAGACGGTGTCGGTGGAAATCGACAAGGAGGCGATCGACACGATGCTGCGTCACCACGCCCGCATGGTCGACCTCGACCTCGCTGGCACCGAGGAGACGGTGCTGCTCAAGGACATCCACTACAGTCCCTACGACGAGATCCTGAACGTCGATTTCACGCGGATCGACGCCAGTCAGCCGGTGACCACCTTCGTCGAGCTCGAGTTCGTCGGGACGCCCAAGGGCGTGCTCTCCGGGGGCATCTTCGAGCAGATTCGCACCGACATCGAGATCCAGTGCCTTCCCAAGAACATCCCGGCCAAGATCGAGGTCGAGGTCGGCCATCTCGACCACGACGACACCTTGCATGCCTCGGATCTGAAGATGTTTGAGGGCATCCAGCTCGAGGCGGACGAGCATCTCGTCATCTGTGGCGTCTTGCCGCCGAAGAAGGCGGCCGAGCCGACCGAAGGTGAAGAGGGAGGTGCGGTCGCCGAGGGCGGTGAGGCGTCCGAGGGTTGAGCTCGAAGCGCCGCTGAGAGGACCAAAGGATGAGGCTCGTCGTCGGGCTGGGCAACCCCGGACCCGAGTATGCAGATACCCGGCACAACATCGGGTTCGAGGTGGTCGAGCGGCTCGCCGAGCAACAGCGCGCGAGCTGGCGGCTCGAGAGTGGCGTCGCCCGTGTCGCGTCCCTCGCCGGGCTCGGCGAGCCCACCTGGCTCGTCGAGCCGATGACCTTCATGAATCGCAGTGGCCGGGCCTTGGCCAAGGTGCTCGAAAAGCACCCGGCCGAGCCCGAGAGCATCCTGGTGGTTTGCGACGACGTCCATCTGCCGGTCGCGACGATGCGGGCGCGACGCTGCGGAGGGACGGGCGGACACAACGGTCTCAAATCGATCGAGGCTTACCTCGAGACACAGGAATACCCGAGGCTTCGCATCGGAGTGGGGGGCGCGCCGGGCGAGCACCTGGCGGATCATGTCCTGGGGCGGTACTCCAAGCACGAGCGAAAGCTATTGGACGATTTGATGATCGACGCCTTGGCAGCGGTCGAGATGTGGGTCCGAACGGGCGACATCGATGCCGTCATGAACCGTTACAACGGCTGAGAGAAAAAGGAGACCTCTCACCGGAATTCAGGTGAGGTCTCATCTTGCATCGCTCGAAGGCCCTCTCTATCATGGGCCGCTTTATCCGAACGAGCCACATCGTCCGCCACGCCCCCGCCGCGGGGAATGAGATTGGGAGGTCTCGACTCTTGAACCGCTACGAGCTGATGCTCCTTCTGGATACGAAGGAAGCCAAGAAGGATTGGGAGGGCTTGGAAGCCCACATTCACGACCTCATCAAGAAGCATGGTGGCGAAGTGGCGATCGCGGCCCGCTGGGACGAGCGCAAGCTCGTCTACGAGATTCAGGGCCAGAAGCGCGCCGTGTACTACCTGACGTACATCCAGGCGCCGTCCGAAGGAATCGAGCCGCTCCGACGGGACTTCCAACTCTCGGAGAAGGTGCTGCGCTACCTCTTCCTGAAGGTCGACGAGTTCCCCGAGAAGGTGACGACGGCGCAAGAGATCGAAGAGATGCGCGCAGCCGAGGACGAGATCGGTGGTGGCAGCTCGAGGCCGCCGAGCTCCTCTCCGAGCAGCAGTGGCGGTGGCACCGCGACGGCGACCAAGCCCGAGACGAAGACGGAAGCCAAGCCCGAGACGAAGACGGAAGCCAAGACCGAGACGGAGACTGAAGACAAGACCGAGCCGGACGCGAAGGCGAGCGAGTCGTCGGAGTCCGAGGACAAGTCTGACGGCTCGTCGGACTGACCTGAGACCTTCGTTCGACTGGAGATCTTCGGTCGACTGGAAGTCTCTGGTCCATTGGGGCAGGCGGAATCCTAGGAGCGGCGGGTGCCGTCGCACACAGGCGGTTCGGTAGAAGAGGAGCTAGGGCAGAGACCCATGGAAGTCTTGCTGCGATACAACGTCGAGAATCTCGGTAGTCGGGGTGAGGTCGTGCGCGTGCGCGACGGGTACGCCCGCAACTATCTCTTTCCGACCGGACTGGCCATCGCGGTCAGCAAAGAGAACAGGCGGCGGCTCGATGCTCAGAAAGAGCGCTTCGAGCAAGAGGAGCTCAAGCGCATCGACGAGCTGAAGGTCATGGCTCAGAAGCTCGCCGACCTGAAGCTGATCATCGTCGAGGCGCGCGCCAATTCCGATGGACACCTCTACGGCTCGGTCGCTGCCGCGAAGATCTGCGAGGAGCTCGACGAGCAAGGCTTCAAGCTCGACCATCGCTCCATCCGGCTCGAAGAGCCGATTCGTCGCACCGGCACGCACGAGGTGCCGATTCAGCTCCACCCCGAAGTCTCCCTGCAGATTCTGTGCTGGGTGACCGAGGAAGGCGCCGATGCGGATCCGGCCGATGCGCCTCCCGTCGGTGGTTGGCCGGAAGAGGACGAGGCGGCCGAGGGCGAGGAAGGCACCGAGGGCGAAGCCACCTCGACCGAAGAGACGCCCGAGTCGGCCTGAGGTCTCGTCGTCTCATTTGCGGATCGCGAAGCGCGCCACCCGAGGTTCGGTGGCGCGCGTTCATTTCGGGATCGCGTCATCGAAGGACGATCTTGGTAGACTGAGCCTCGTCGCGCTCGAAGCACCCACGAGTCGCTTCGGGCCACGTCTTCGTCGAGTCGGTGTGTGAGCGCTGCCGAACGGCGTGCTGTCACGCGAGGAGGGGCGCAACGTGAGTCAGCAAATCGGCACCCGAGAGGTCGACGCCCGCGTTCCTCCGCACAGCCTCGAGGCGGAGATGTCGGTGCTCGGAGCGATGATGCTCTCGCACGACGCAGCGGGAGACGTCGTTCAGGTCGTTCATGCCGACGACTTCTATCGCAAGGCGCACCGCATCGTCTTCGAGATGCTCGTCGATCTCTACGATCGCGGGGATGCGGTCGACATCTTGATCCTCAAAGAGGAGTTGACGCGGCGAGCGCAGCTCGAGGCGATCGGCGGGATCGAGTACCTGATCGAGATCCACGAGTCGGTGCCCTCGGCCGCCAACGCCGAGCACTACGCCAAGATCGTCCGCGAGAAAGCGGTGCTCCGTGCCCTGACCGAGGCGGCGATCGATATCGAGCGCCGCGCCTTCTCGGGGGAAGAGATCGCGTCCGAGCTGCTCGATGCGGCCGAGAGCAGCATCTTCCGGATCGCCGATCGCAAGTCGGGCAACCAGGCGTCCTCGATCGGCGAGACCCTCGAGGCCGTGTTCCGGGCAATCGATGCCCGGCAGGAGGGCCAGCTCCGGGGTGTGCCGACGGGCTTCTACGATTTCGACGACAAGACCTGCGGGTTCAGTCCGACCCAGCTCATCATCCTGGCCGCGCGGCCCTCGATGGGAAAGACGTCGTTCGCGTTGAACATCGCGCTCAATGCCGGGCTGCGACACCAGAAGGGCGTGGCGATCTTCTCGCTCGAGATGTCGAAGGAGCAGATCGGCCAGAACCTCTTGTGCGCGGCGGCCGAGATCAACGCCCACGATCTTCGGACCGGCAAGCTCCAAGACGATCAGTACTCCAAGCTGACCGACGCGGCGGACCAGCTTTCGCAGACGCCGATCTTCATCGACGACACCGCGGCGCTCGGGATCCTCGAGCTGCGGGCGAAGGCGAGACGCCTCAAGCGGCAGCACGACATTCAAATGATCATCATCGACTACCTTCAGTTGATGGAAGGATCACCCGGTGCCAAGCGCGCCGAGAACCGGCAGCAGGAGATCTCGGTGATCTCGCGTGGGCTCAAGCAGCTCGCCCGTGAGCTGGACGTGCCCGTGGTCGCGCTCTCGCAGCTCAACCGCTCGGTCGACAGCCGCGAGGATCGGCGACCGCGCATGTCCGACCTCCGCGAGAGTGGCTCGATCGAGCAGGACGCCGACATCGTCGTCTTCCTGTATCGCGAGGCCTATTACAAGCCCAAGGAGAACAACCTCCGCGACGTCGAGATCATCATCGCCAAGCAAAGAAACGGACCGGTCGGAAAGGTCGATCTCCTGTTCTTCAACGAGTTCATGAAGTTCCGAAACCCGGTGCGAGCCGATGAGCTCTAGGGTGGAGTCAGCGCCCCGGCGGCAGACGCAAGAGCTCGATTCCCGGGTGGCTCGCGGGTGCGATCTCGGAGTGGCATCCGGGTGAGGCGCGCGATCTTGAGCTGCCTCGTGATCTGGCTCCTCGGGACGCTGAATGCATCGGCCCAAGGTGAGCGGCCGGCTCCAGCCGGGGACCGTCGAATCAAAGACGTGGTGATCGAAGGTCTCGTGCACTTCGACGCCGCAACCATCCTCTCGACGATCCAGACCCAGAAGGGCGGACTCTACCGAAAAGAGGTCGTCGCCGACGACATTCGCTTCCTCGGCGAGACGTACTTCCAGGACGTTCAAGTGAGCACCGAGAATGTCGGGGAGGACGAGGTCGTGGTCGTGTTCCAGGTCGCCGAGTGGCTCCGCTACCGGCGTGTGCGCTTCGAGGGCCTCTCGGCCTTCGAGCGGCGCGAGATCCTCGATGAGGTGAGCATCGCCGAGGGCGGCCCTCTGACCGGGTACGCGTTGACACGGTGGAAGCGCGATATCGAGGAGTTCTATCGCGAAGAGGGATACCACTTCGTCGAGGTGACCCAGAGGATCGAAGGCGACCGCGCCATCGACGGACCCGGCGTCGAGGTCGTGTTGCACGTCGTCGAAGGCCCCGAAGTCGTCGTCTCGAAGATCTCCTTCGAGGGAAACCTCTCGGTGACCAGTGACGATCTCGAAGAGGTGATGGACCTGCAGGTGGAGACCTTCTTCAGCTCGGGAACCTATGTCGAAAAGACGCTCGAAGTCGACCTCGTCGCCCTGCGGCAGCACTACCGGGATCGCGGCTTCCCCGAGGCCAGGATCTCTCTCTACGACCGGCGCTTCTCACCGTCACGCGAAGAGGTCGAGCTGTATTTCATCGTGCAGGAGGGGCCGCGTTACTACATCGAGAACATCCTCTTCCTCGGCAATCTGGCCGTCTCGGACGCAGAGCTCCGCGAATTGATCGAGACCGAAGAAGGAGACCCTTTGGCCCGGAGGTTCCTGGCCGAAGACGCCGAGCGCATCAAGAAGCTGTACAAGGAAAGGGCCTACATCGAGTGCCAGGTCGGCTTCGACGAGCCGCTCTTCGGAATGACCGGCAACCTGGCGACCGTCGTCTTCCGGATCGAAGAGAACAAGAAGCACTACATCCGCGACGTCGTGATCGAGGGGAATCGCGTCACCCGTGACGACGTGGTACGCCGCGAGATCTCGCTCTTTCCCGGAGACGAGTTCAACTGGGAGGAGCTCAACCGCTCCTTCACTCGCCTGTACGGATTGCAGTACTTCAACAACGCGCAAGGCTTCCCCTACATCAATCTCGATCCTCGTCCCGTCGAGGACGGATGGCAGCCCAGGTCCGTTCCAGAAGAGGAAGAAGACGTCGAGATCCAGTGGGACGATCTGGTCGTCCAGGTGGAAGAGGGCCAGGTCAGTCAGTTCCGCTTCGTGGTCGGCATCGGCTCGGACAATGGCCTCATCGGTGGCGTAGAGCTGGTGCGGCGCAACTTCGATCTGGGCAACCTGCCCTCGAGCTTCGGCTCGACGCTCTCCGAGACGATCGACGGGCTGGCCTTCACGGGCGGCGGACAGACATTGACGCTGGCCGTGACGCCGGGTACCGAGCTGACGACGTTCCGCTTCGGCTTTCAAGAGCCCTACCTGTTCGGCTCGAACTACGCGCTCGACCTGGACGTCTCGCGCGCTCTGCGCCGGTTCCGCCGGTACGACCTCGAGCGAACCAGCCTCGATGTCGGGATCTCGCGTCGTCTCACGCGCGAGCTGGCCGTCGGAGTGGGCATCCGCAACGATCGCATCGATGTCGACGACATCGACACCCTGCTCCTCGAGCCACTCGACAACATCGAGATGGACCCGAACCCCGACTTCCTCCTCGATCGCTCGATCCTTCCCGAGCCGATTTGGGCGGCGCGCGGCAAGTCGTCGGTTCGGGCGCTGCGAGCCTTTACCTCGTACAACACGGTCGACAACCCGTTCCTTCCGACCAAGGGCCTCAACCTGGGCCTCAGTTACGAGTGGGCGCCGAAGCTCCTCGGCTCGCGCTTCCAGAACTTCTCGCGCGCGAACGTCGAAGGCGAGTGGTTCGGACCCATCTACGAGTCGGTCGAGGGGCGACGCATCGTGCTCGGCTTGCGCGGCGGGTTCGGCTGGGCGGAGGAGAATGGCGGCGACGATCGGGTGCCCTTCTACGAGCAGTTCTTCGCGGGCGGTCGCTCGTCGATCCGCGGATTCGCATTCCAGGGCGTCGGTCCTCGCCAGTTCGATCAAGCGGTCGGTGGCAACGCCTTGATCTTGGGCGGCGCCGAGATATCCTTTCCGCTCTTCGGCGACTTCGACGCGCGCCAGAACCGCTACGAGGAATACGTGCGCGGTGTGCTCTTCGCCGACACGGGTACCTTGGCGCCCGACATCCAGAGCCCGGAGCTGGGCCGATTCCGTCTGGCGGTCGGCGCCGGCATTCGTATCAAGATCCCTTTCCTCGGTCCGGTCCCCTTCGCGCTCGATTTCGGTATCCCGATCACTTACTGGGACGATCGGGCGGCGATCGACGAGTTCGGTCGCCTCGTTCGCGTCGAGGGAGACCGCCGGCAAGTCTTCTCGTTCAGCTTCGGTCGACGGTTCTGACCCAGGCCGAAGCGCAGTCGATTCATTCAGGGAGAGCCTCCATGACGAAGTCGCGAGCCATCGAGATGCTGCTCGGCCTCAGCTTGCTCACCGCCGGCCTGGGTGTCGGCTGGATGAAGGTCGGCGAGCCCGCTTCGAAGAGTGCCGCGGGCGACATCCGCTTCGTCGACCTGAATCAGGTCCTCGATCAGTTCACCAAGAAGGGGGCGTTGATCCAGCAGATCGAGCAAAGGGTGGAAGACCTACGCTCGGTCTTCGAGACCCAGCAAGAGAAGGTCAATTTGATCGAGTCGGACATCCAGGCCAGCCCGCGCGGCTCCAGGGAGTGGATCGAGCTGAACAACCAGCTCGAGCTCGAGAAGATCAAGCTGCGTCAGATTCGCGACAACACCGAGCGTGAGATCACGCGCATGGAGGCCGCCGCTCTGGTGTCTTCCTACAAGGAGATCCGAAAGGCGGTGGAGACGTACCGCGCCAAGAACGACTTCGGGGCCGTTCTCATCGTCGACAACACCGAGATTCCGCCCGAGCTGGCCGCGACCGACCGTGAGACGGTGGGGCAGTATGTCAACCTGAGGCCGGTGGTGGCGTGGGACCCTGCGCTTGACATCACCCAGACCATCATTAAGATGCTCAACCAGTAAGCTTACGACGATGGCTCCTGACGCGTCGACCGGCGATGGGCTCGCGGGGTTCACGCACCCTTCGAGTGAGGGCTCGGGAGTGGGGCGCGCTGGATTGAAAAGGCGCGACGGGTTTTTCATGCCGGGGATTCCCTGGCCCGGAGGCGAGGTCGAGCGTTGACGAGGGCGCAGCGCACGCTCAAAGGTGCGATCGAGTGTAGCGGCATCGGGCTGCACAGCGGCGAGGAGTGTCACCTTCGGCTGAAGCCGGCCGAGGCGGACGCGGGCATCGTCTTCGTGAGGACCGACATCGCCTCCACGCCCGAGGTCCCGGTGTCCCTGGACTACGTCACCATTCGGCAACGGCAGACGACGCTGAAGAATGGCGAGGCCGAGGTGCAGACGATCGAGCATCTCCTCTCGGTGCTGCATGCGCTCCGGGTCGACAACGCGATCATCGAGCTCGATGCCCCTGAGCTTCCGGGCATGGATGGCAGCGCGATGCCCTTCGTGCAGATGATCCGCGAGGTCGGGATCCTCGAGCAGAAAGCCGTCCGCAAGTCCTTCACGATCGACGAGCCCATCTACTTCATGGAGGACGGCACCAGCTTGGCCGCCTTGCCGGCGGCCGAGGGGAACGGGCTGACCGTTTCCTACACGCTCGACTACGGTGAAGCCGGGCTCTCGCAGTTCTTCACCTTCCAGGTGGAGGAGGCGAGCTACGTCGATCTGATCGCGCCCGCGCGCACGTTCTGTCTCGAGCGCGAGGTCGAGCAGCTCCGAGCGATGGGGCTGGGCAAGGGCGCGACCTACGAGAATACCGTCGTCCTCTCGGAGAACGGCGTCAAGAACACCGACTTGCGGTTCTCGAACGAGCCGGTTCGGCACAAGATCCTCGATTTGGTCGGGGACCTGGCGCTCGCCGGCATCGATCTCGATGCTCACGTGATCGCTACGAAGACCGGGCATCGCGCGAACATCCAGTTCGTCCGCAAGATCATGCAGGAGATCCATGCTCGCGAGAATCGCGGGCAGATCCAGAGGGACACCGGGCTCGACATTCGCGAGATCTTCCGGTTGCTCCCACATCGCTATCCATTTTTGATGATCGACCGGGTCATCGAGCTCGAGGGCTTTCGCCGGGCTGTCGGCATCAAGAACGTCTCGATCAACGAGCCGTACTTTCAGGGCCACTGGCCCGAGCAGCCGATCATGCCCGGAGTGCTCCAGCTCGAAGCGATGGCTCAGCTCGCCGGTGTGCTCCTCCTGCGCAAGCTGGAGAACACCGGAAAGCTCGCCGTGCTCTGGTCGATCGACAAGGTGAAGCTCCGTCGTGCCGTCGTGCCCGGTGACCAGCTCCGCATCGAATGCGAGGCCGTCAAGGTGCGCTCGAAGATGGGGGTCGTCAACGCGCGCGGCAAGGTCAACAACGAGATCGTGGCCGAGGCCGAGTTCAAGTTCACCTTGATGGACGCCTAAGGGGAAAGCTCGTGGTCCATCCCGAGATCGAGAGTTCCGAGAGTCCTCAGATTCATCCGACCGCCATCGTCGACGAGACGGCGCGCATCGGAAAGGGCTGCCGCATCGGTGCCTACTGCATCATCGGCCCCGGGGTCGAGCTCGGCGAAGGCAACTGGGTGATGGAGCACGCCGTCGTCACGAGCGCCGCCAGGCTGGGCAAGGGAAACCGAATTCACCATCACGCCGTGATCGGTGGCCTGCCCCAAGACCTCAAGTTCCACGGCGAAGACTCCCTCGTCGTGATCGGGGACAACAACGTCTTCCGCGAGTTCGTGACCGTCAACGGCGGCACGCAGTTCGGCGGCGGCGTCACGCGCATCGGCAGCAACAACCTGATCATGGCGCAGGCGCACATCGCCCATGACTGCCAGCTCGGCGACGGCATCGTGATGGGCAACAACACCATGCTCGCCGGGCACGTCACGCTGCAGCACTTCGTCACGATGGGCGGCGGTTGCGCCGTTCACCAGTTCTCGACGATCGGCCGCTACTCGTATCTCGCCGGATGGACCCGAGTGGTGCAGGACATCGCGCCCTTCCTCCTGGTCGAGGGGTACAACTGCAAGGCCCGTGGCATCAACGTCGTCGGCCTGAGGCGCTTCGGTTACGACAAGCCCAGGATCGAGCAGCTCAAGCAGGTCTTCCGATTGATCTTCCGCTCCGGTGAGCCACGGGCGCGCGCCCTCGAGCTGATCGAGTCACGCGGCAACATTCCCGAGGAGGCGCGGGAGATCGTCGCCTTCTTGCGGAGCGCCGAGAAGGGCAAGAGCGGACGCGCGCGCGAGGTGCAGCGTGCTCGGGATCGTCAGCCCGCCAAGGGCGCCGAAGAGTGGAAGGCCAAGCGGGGTGCGCTCGAAGGCGAAGACGATCAAGCGACTCCGCGCGGTGACTCGGGCTCGACCAACTGACCAGAGGACATGAGCGCATGGGCTCGGGCGATCTTCGCGCCGCAGTGGTCGGCGTCGGACATCTCGGACAGCATCACGCGCGGGTCTATCACGAGATGCCGGGCGTCGAGCTGGTCGGCGTCTGCGACGCATCGGAAGAGCGTGCCCGAGAAGTGGCCGATCGATTCTCGGTGCCGGCCTTCACGGACTGGAAGGAGCTGCCGGACGATCTCCAGGCGGTCAACGTGGCCACTCCAACCGTGGCCCACTTCGAGGTGGCGAAGTACTTCTTGGAGCGCTCGGTACCCGTCCTCGTCGAGAAGCCCATCGCCAAGACCCTCGAGGAGGCCCGGGCGCTCTGCGACCTCGCCGACGAGCGCGGCGTGATCTTGCAGGTCGGTCACATCGAGCGGTTCAACCCCGTGATCCAGGCGATCCGGGACTTCGATATCCAACCGCGGTTCATCGAGTCGCATCGGCTGGCGCCGTACACGTTCCGATCGCGCGACATCGGCGTCGTGCTCGATCTCATGATCCACGATCTCGATATCATCCTGGAGCTGGTGCAGAGCCCCTTGGTGAAGGTCGACGCCGTCGGCGGCGCGATCTTCTCGAGAGCCGAGGACATGGTGAACGCTCGCCTCGTCTTCGAGAACGGCTGCGTCGCCAATGTCACCGCGAATCGCGTCGCGCTCAAGACGCTGCGGCGCATCCGGGTCTTCTCGGTCGACTCGTTCATCACCCTCGACTACGAGAAGCACAACGGCTTCATCTGCAAGAAGTCCGAGAGCTTCGACACCGAGCTCGAGCGCATCGGCGCGATCGACCCCAAGCGGCTAGCCGATCCCAAGAGCCTCGTCTTCTCCGGGCTGCTCGAGGTCAAGGAGCTCGAGATGGACCGCTACGAGCCACTTGCGAAGGAGCTTCAATCCTTCATTACCGCCATTCGCAACGAGACGCCCGCCGAGGTCAGCGGCCGCGACGGCCTTCGTGCCATGGAGACCGCACTCCGTATCGTCGAAGAGATCGGCTTCCATAGCTGGTAGGTGATGGGGTGATCAGCACCCGGGCACCTCAGCGAATCGTCGGCGTCCCGGACGCGCTAGGCTCGTCCAGTCGATGAAAGGCGTTCTTCCCGCTGCGCTTGGCTTGAAGAAGGGCCCGGTTGGCGTGCTCGAAGAGCTGAGAAGGATCCTGCATCGTGACCTGATCGACGGTGCCGATGCCGACACTGATCGTGATCCGGACCGAGCGACCGTCCTTCTCGAGGACACTGCCGTCGTAGAGATGGAGCAGGCGCTCGGCGAGGCGCTCGGCGTCGCGGCCGGAGGTCTGTGGCAGGAGGACGAGGAACTCGTCACCGCCGAAGCGCGCCGGGATGTCGATCTCGCGAACGGCGCCGGTGAGCAGCTCGGCGACCGTGCGCAGCACGAAATCGCCGTACTGGTAGTCGAAGCCGTCGTTGATGCTCTTGAAGTCGTCGAGATCGAAGATGATCAAGGATAGTGGTGCACCGTGGCGCTGGGCGCGCGCAAACTCCTCTTTGAGACGCTGATTGAAGTACCGCATGTTGAACAGGCCGGTCTTCTCGTCGACGAGCGAGAGGCGCTCGTAGGTCTGGCTGCGCTCGAGGAGATCCTGGATCCGCTCGCGATTCTTCAGGTGGAGCTCGACGCGGGCGAGGAGCTCCTCGTCATCGATCGGTAATTGAAGGAAGTCGGTGACCCCTTCCTTCAAGAAGCCGGCCCTCGCCCAGACGCTCGCCGGGCGAACCAGGAGGAGAAGGGGCACGTGCCCGGCGTCGCGGCAGAGGCGACGCAGCCGGTCGAGTCTCGGGATGTCGGTATCGGGGAGCGGGAGGTGGCAAAGGACGAGGTCCACGGCGCCAGTGCCCAGGATACGGGCAGTTTCGGAGAGACGGGTCGCTCGACGGACCCGATATCCGGCCGCTTCGAGCGCGATCGGAAGCTCGTCATCGGAGGGAGAGCCGAGGCTCACGGAGAGCAACAAGGGGGGATGTTTCATCTGCGTCCGGCCGCGTTCGGGACTTGTTATCAACGCGTAATTTACGCGAGATTCTGGAAACGGGCAAGAGCCGGGCCGAACGATACGGAAGTGGGGCAGTTTTTTCTTGAACGCCCAACGGGCCCTGCTAGGCTTGACCGCCCTTTGGAAAATGGGCCCGGGCGGTTTCATTGAGATCGGGGCAAGATCTCGCTGCGTCTCGAGCCAATCTTCCTATTCGTCGTCCTAGCTACGTACCCCGAGGGCTCTGTGCATGAACGGAGCCACAACCCGCGGTAGCGCCCACTGCCGCTCTCGAGGAGAAACGACTCTTGGCCAATTTGACCGTTACCGAGCTACTCGAATCCGGCGTCCACTTCGGTCACCGGGTCAGCCGTTGGAACCCGAAGATGAAGCCCTTCATCTTCGGAAAGCGGAACCTGATCCATATCATCGACCTGAAGCAGACGGTCCGCGGCTTCGTCCGAGCGGCCCACTTCCTCAACCGCTTGGCCGGTACCGGCGATCCGATCCTGTTCGTCGCCACCAAGCGCCAGGTGAAGAACATGATCGCCTCCGAGGCGGTCCGTTGTGACATGCCCTTCGTCAACGAGCGCTGGCTCGGTGGCACGCTGACGAACTTCGAGACGATCCGCTCGCGGCTGGGCCGCTTGCAGAAGCTCGAGCAGATGGAAGCAGACGGCTCGCTCGCGACTTACAGCAAGAAGATGATCGCCTCGCTGATGCGCGAGAAGCGCAAGATCAAGCGTAACCTCGACGGCATTCGCGAGATGAAGCGGCTGCCCGGCGCCCTGGTCGTCGTGGATCCGCGCCGTGAGCACATCGCGGTGAGCGAAGCCAACAAGCTCGGCATCCCGACCATCTGCATCATGGATACCGACTGTGATCCGGATGTCGCCGACATCGTGATCCCTGCCAACGACGACGCCCTGCGCTCGGTGGCGGTTCTCTTGAACAAGCTCGTCGACGAGATCATCGTCGGCCGGAAGCAGTACCGGGAGACGGCGGCCGCAGAGCAGAAGGCGCGTGCCGATGAAGGGAGCGCCAGCGGCGGCTCGGATCGCCGTCTCCCGGTACTGCTTCCGGCCGACGATGATCTCGTCGACGAGCTTGTTCAAGAGAACCGCCACCGAGCGCAGGGCGTCGT